>CALCNV010000037.1 GCA_937897645.1 uncultured Lysobacteraceae bacterium | reverse complement strand
AGATTCAGCGGACGCAGGCGACGCTGCACGTAGGACAGGTGGATGATGAGGTCGTCGCCGTCCTCGGTGATGCCGTTGGCGCAACGCGTCACCAGTTCTTCCAGCAGCGCAGGTGAAAAACGCGTGCGCGGGAAGCGCAGGAAGCGATACGGCTGCGCGTCCAGCAACCGGCCAACGCGATCCAGATGGAAGACCAGCGAATACTTGCTTTCCACGTCGGCGCGGGTCATTTCCTTCGGGTACGCGAACGTGTCGCGGATCACCTTGAACACCAGCGGATAGCTGGGCAGGGTGAACACGGCCATGACCATGCCAGGCGTACCTTCGGCATGCACCAGTTGTTCGTTGGGATTGCTGGCGAAATGACGGAAGAAGGTGCGGAAGCGTTCGGTCTTGCCCTGCTTGGCGCGGCCCAGCACGGTATAGATTTCGTCGATGGGTTTGTTGGGCAGGATGGTGCGCAGGAATACCACCGCATCGCCGACCGTGGCCAGGTCTGCGTGGAAATAGCTGCGCGAGTAACTGAATATCTGGGCGACATCGGCGCGCGCGGTCAGCACGGCTTCCACGCGCAGCTGGCCATTGTGGTTGACCAGCGCGATCACGCATGGAGTGAAGCGATGCTCGCCGAACACGCGGCCGATCAGGTACGCGCGGCGCTCGCGGTAGAACACGGTGTCCAGCAGTTCCACCGAGCGCACCGGGTTGTCGCCCCAGTGCGCCAGGTCGTCCTGCAGGCGTACTACTATCGCCGCTGCGCAGCGCGTGCGGTGTGCGTAAGGCACGTTGAAGTGGTAATCGCCCAGCACGCGCGCGAAGGTGTCGGTCGGTCGCAAATCCGAGATGGCGTAGCTGTGGCGCGCGACCGGATGGGTGATGGCATCGGTGGGCTCGATGTCCAGCGCCACGAATTCCACCGAGGCATCCACGCCGCTGGTCTTGAAGAAACGCCGAGTCAGGGTGTTGTAGAAGGTCTTGTACAGCTCGCGGTCGATCAGCCCGCCAATGCGCTTTTCATAAGCATCGCGGATCGCCGACCACAGGTCACGATCATGTGCCCGGCCCTGCAGCGTGGCTTGCAGGCGCAGCATGCACTCGGCGATGCACTGGTCGTACAGCTCGATGCGTTCCACCGCATCCTCGCGCGCCGCCGCCCAGTCACGCGTCTCGAAGCGCAGCTTGGCGCGGCGGGTGATATCGGCGAAGCGCGCGTGGTAATCGGCGAAAGCATCGCAGACGAGTTCTGCAATGTGATCAGGACAAAACATACGCCCGTCTTTGCCGCATTTACTTACGGCTTAAATGTGATTTCGTCTTAGATGAAAATTGAACCAGCTCAACGAAAGACCAGAATTCTCTTACATAAGAATAGGGATTTTCCTATCGACCCTAGATAAGAATACCCTCTAAATGGGGTGCAGCAGTCTTCTAAGAAACATTCAAGCCAAGGAAGGGCTAACTAATGAAGAAAAAAATGCTAATAGCATCATCTTTTACTCTGGTTGCAATTCTGATAATTCAGGACGTAAACAAGAAAGCCAATGCGGGTTGGGTGTCAACAGGACAGGAGTGTCGGACGGGCACAACAGTCGTAACGGGTCCTAATGGTGAAATTACAACTTCACAGGAAACATTTTGTTGGTCCGGCGCTGAATGGATCGATGAGAATCCATACGAAATTGTAGATTTCTATGACGGGGGATACGACCCAAATATCGGTTCTGCATGGGATTTCTATGATAGCAATCGCGATGGAAAGATGGATTGCTTCAAGAATGCAACAGATTCACCGGGCATTAGTTCACCTTACGGATATAGCAGTTGGCGAACGAACAATTGGCATTATGGAACCGATATAACATCCGGACTCCAAAATTATGGGCATGGCGCGACTGTTCGCGCAATATCTAGCGGAGTTGTAGGTGCTACTGGGACCCACAACGGAAACGGGAATTTTGTTCGTATCGACCATAACGATGGCTATTCTTCATATTACTTTCATCTGAATTCAATAGATGTTCGCGTAGGAACGCCGACCTTTCCTGGCGCCACGATAGGGACCATGAATTGCACGGGCTCATGCTTTGGGGGCGGGGTACAAAATTCGATAGCAGGTACGCATCTGCATATGGAGATACGCACATCACCATCCGCGACGCGCGATTCTGTTAACAAATCAACCACTATTGATCCGGCTGTGTATGCAGGGAGTTGCCAATGAGTATCTTTAGCAGAAATAAAGTCATGCTGGCCTTTGTTTTGTGCGTTGTTTCGCACAGCGCTAATGCGAAGGAAGTTTCCTTTACGTGCCAGGCTGAGCAGCCTTACGACATGGCTGCTTTCAAGCAGCGTGGTGCTGGCGACGTGATAGTTACCCGGCGTCATGGTGGCGACGATAAAATCGTATCTCTTAAAAAGGGCCGGCTATCTGAAGTAGTCACACCGGCGCATTCAAAAGGGAATGCCGTGGCTCTACCACTTGAAGTAGATGGCACTCCGCGAGTTTCGTTATTGCTCGGAAGCGAATATGTTGCGGAGCTCCCTGGCCGCTTCTACCATCTGTCCGGCGCACCCGGTAACGACACGTACCTGTTGACTACTTATCAAGAGGTGGGAAAAACCAGCATGGGCCACCAGATCCTCGCATCGCGTCGTGACGGAGTGCTGGGCGAGCGCAGCGGACCACTGACCTTAGAAGAGGGTGTCATGCCTCGTTACGAATTAAGTGAGGATGGGCGAGGAATGTATATGCGCCCGGATCCGAACTATGGCTCAGCAGCCATTGATGTTTGGGCCGCGGACGGATCGTTTCGCAAGCTCACTAGCTCGCATATAGAAGGTATTTCGTTCATTGACGTAGTGATGATGTCGCCGAATCGCGGGTTTGCACTAGCTGGCGGCCAGATTTTCTATCTGGACAATGGTCGATTCAGGGTGCTGAGCGCGTCAACCGACACCTTTTACGCGCAAGCGATGGAGATCGATTCCCGGGCTGGTCGCTTGCTGGTGAAGGGAAACGGTGGCTACGCCGTCTATCTGCTGGACGGCACGCGCGTATTTTCCTCAAAAGCTTATGCGACTAGAGGTCGGGCATTTACGCCGGCGGTAAAACTGGCGATAGACGGTAGCATTGGTGAATTCAGCGAGAACAAACTGATCTTTCGCGACAAGGCACAAGCCTATCAATCTGTTAGGACGCATTCCATGCCTTTCAAACAATGGCGTGACAGCGCATGCTTTACTGCAAACAGCATTGCTTATCGCGATCAGGATGGAACGCTCAAGATGCGTCGGTTTACGACTCCGTGATCGCAATTGCAACGCAGATGGCGAAACGCACGGGAGCGCAGGGCAGGTGGGACAATGCTCGCCTTACAGTGAAGTATTGCGGGCTCCCAAGCAATTCTAAGCAGGCATACTTTCCTGAAATCGATAAAAAAACGCCCGGCGGAAGCCGGGCGTTCTCGCATGACAAACAGACTGAATTCAAAGCTGCTTGATGATCTCGTCCGCGAACTCGCTGCACTTCACTTCGGTGGCGCCGTCCATCAGCCGGGCGAAGTCGTAGGTGACGCGCTTGCTGGCGATCGCGCCGTCCATCGCCTTGATGATGGCGTCGGCCGCTTCGGTCCAGCCCATGTAGCGCAGCATCATCTCGCCCGACAGGATCACCGAGCCCGGGTTGACCTTGTCCAGGTCCGCGTACTTCGGCGCGGTGCCGTGGGTGGCTTCGAACACGGCGTGGCCGGTCACGTAGTTGATGTTGGCGCCCGGCGCGATGCCGATGCCGCCAACCTGCGCGGCCAGTGCGTCGCTCAGGTAGTCGCCGTTGAGGTTCAGCGTCGCCGACACGTCGTATTCCTTCGGACGCAGCAGGATCTGCTGCAGGAAGGCGTCCGCAATCGCATCCTTGATGATGAGCCCTGCGCCCGGCTTGCCTTCGGGAATGACCATCCACGGACCGCCGTCCAGCTCGACCGCGCCGTAGAAATCGCGCGCGACCTGGTAGCCCCAGTCACGGAAGCCACCCTCGGTGTACTTCATGATGTTGCCCTTGTGCACCAGGGTCACCGACTTGCGCTTGTTCTCGATCGCGTAGCCGATTGCGCTGTGCACCAGGCGTTCGGTGCCCAGGCGGCTGACCGGCTTGATGCCCAGGCCGACTTCCACCGTCATGTCGCGATGCGGCGCGCCGATGCCTTCCAGCGCCTTCTGCCACTCGTCCACTTTTTCCTGCGTTCCGAAGCGGATCTTGCTGAAGGGCTGCGGGAATTCTTTCTGGATGAAGTCCAGCACCTTCTGCGCTTCGGCGCTGCCGCCGGCCCATTCGATGCCGGCGTAGATGTCCTCGGTGTTCTCGCGGAAGATCACCATGTCCACGTCGCCCGGCTTCTTCACCGGCGAAGGCACGCCTTCGAACCAGCGCACCGGGCGCAGGCAGACGTACAGGTCCAGCATCTGGCGCAGCGCCACGTTGAGCGAGCGGATGCCGCCGCCGACGGGCGTGGTCAGCGGGCCCTTGATGCTCACCAGGTAATCGCGGCAGGCCTGCACGGTGGAATCCGGCAGCCAGTTGCCGTAGTTGTTGTTGGCTTTTTCGCCGGCGAAGACTTCCAGCCAGTGGATTTTCTTCGCGCCGCCGTAGGCTTTCTCCACCGCCGCGTCGAGCACGCGCACCGAGGCGCGCCAGATGTCGGGGCCGGTGCCATCGCCTTCGATGAAGGGAATGATGGGGTGGTTGGGCACGTTGAGCTTGCCGCCACTGATGGTGATCTTCTCGCCGCCGACCGGCGGGGTAAGTACGGGTTCTGCCATTGGGTTGCTCCCGGGGGTTGGATCAGGGCGCGTCGCCGATGCGGCGCGTATGCGTGGATAGCGGACCGGCATTGTCGCCGGTCGCGGCGTGGAGGGCAAAGGCGACGTTTGTCGCGGGACAGCTTGTTGTGTGGGATGAACTGGAAGCGTCCCGAAGAGCG
>CALCNV010000036.1 GCA_937897645.1 uncultured Lysobacteraceae bacterium | reverse complement strand
TAAAGTGAGACGATGCATGAGACTGGTGTCCGCCTGGTTGAAGATTCCGTTCTGGCAACGCGTGCTGGCGGGATTCGTGCTGGGCGCGCTGGCGGGCTGGCTGTTTGGCCCCGCGGCGAAGACCTGGTTCGGGCCGCTGGGCGACCTGTACGTCAACCTGATCAAGATGATCGCGGTGCCGCTGGTGTTCTTCGCGGTCATCAATGCGGTCAGCTCGCTGCACGGCCAGAAATCGATTGCCGGGCTGGCCGGGCGCACGTTCGCCTGGTTCGCGCTCACGGCAGTGCTGGCGGTCGCGGTGGGGCTGGTATTTGGGCTGGTGCTGCAGCCCGGTGCAGGCGTTGGCGTATTGCAGGTGGCGTCCAACTACACGCCGAAGGACGTGCCGGGCGTGCTGGACGTGCTGTTCAACATCGTGCCGTCCAATGTGTTCCAGGCGCTGTCCGGTGCCGCTGCATCGCAGATACCCGACGGCACCAAGGTGCTGGTGCCACGCAACGGCACGGTGCTGCAGGTCATCTTCTTCGCAGGCCTGGTCGGGTTCGCGTTCGTCAAGCTCGGCGAAAAAACCGCCAAGCTGCGCACGCTGGCGGGCGAGGCCAGCGAGGCCATGATCCAGGTCACGCGCTTCGTGCTGGAATTCACGCCCATCGGCACCTTTGGCCTGATCGCGGCGTTGGTGGGCGGATACGGATTCGAGCAACTCAAGCCGCTGCTGTCGTTCGTGGTCGCGTTGTACGCCGCGTGTGCCTTCCACATCCTCGTGGTGTACAGCGGCCTGCTGCTGGCGCACGGGTTGAACCCGTTGAAATTCTTCCGTGGCGCCGCGCCGGCCATGCAGGTCGGGTTCGTCGCGTCCAGCAGCTTCGCGGCCCTGCCCTTGTCGTTGCGCTGCGTTGCCGACAACCACGGCGTCGATCGAGATTACGCGGCGTTCGCGGTGCCGCTGGGGGCAAGCATCAAGATGGACGGATGCGGTGCCATCTATCCGGCATTGGCGGCCGTGTTCATCGCCCAGTACACCGGCATCGAACTTTCATGGGCGCAGTACGTGATCATTGCGTTGGCCTCGGTGCTGGGCAGCTTCGGTACTGCCGGCGTTCCCGGCACGGCAGTGGTCATGGCGACGGTGGTGTTGAGTGCCGCCGGCCTGCCGCTGGAAGCCATCGGCTTCCTGTACGCGATCGACCGCATCCTGGACATGATGCGCACCATGACCAACGTCACCGGGCAGATGCTGGTGCCGGTGCTGGTGGCGAAGGAAACCGGGATGCTGGACAGGCAGGTTTACGAGGCGGGCTCCAGCAACATCGGTTTGAAGGAAGTCGAGTCTCGCGCCAAATGAGGCGCGCAATGCTTTTGTGGGAGCGACGTGAGTCGCGAACGGGAGCATCAGCGAGCCACAGCTCGCGACTCACGTCGCTCCCACATGAAACTTCAAGGCTGGCCGGCTGACTCTTGCGCCGGATTTCTCGTGATCCACCAGCCAAATGCCGCGGCGGTGAAGAACATCAGCAGGCTGTAGATCGCCGCCGGGATCGACATGGTGGCGTTGTCCATCACGTTCAGTGCGATATAGATGGCCAGCGTACCGTTGTGGATGCCGATTTCCATGGCGATGGCGATGGCCTGTTTCCGCGGCAGCTTCAGTGCCAGGGGTGCGCCGTAGCCCACGCCCATGCTGGCCAGGTTGAACAGCAGGCAGGCAAGTCCCACCGCGGCAAGCCAGGCGAGCAGGGTGGCCCATGCCTGCACGAAGGCGACTACGATCAGCAGCACGAGTACCAGCACTGCGAACAGCCGCAGCGGCTTTTCCATGCGCGCAGCGAAGCCGGGCGCGCGTGCGCGGACCAGCATGCCTAGCAGCACCGGCAACAGGATGATCACCGCCACTTCCACCACCTTGCGGAACGGCGGCGGCACGTATTGGCCCGCACCCATGAAGTATTCAAGCGACAGGTTCAAGATCAGCGGAAGAGTGGCCAATGCCAGCACGCTGTTGATGGCGGTCAGGGTGATGTTCAAGGCGACATCGCCACGCGCGAGGTGGCTGTAGATATTGGCGGTGGCGCCACCGGGAGACGCCGCCAGCAACATCAGGCCGACCGCCAGTGCGGGCGGCAGATTGAACAGCAGCGCCAATGCGAACGCCACCCATGGCAGGACAAGTATCTGCAGGACCAGGCCGGTCACCACCGCGCGAGGATAGCGGCCGATGCGACGGAAATCCTCCGTGGTCAAACCCAGGCCCAGGCCAAGCATCAGCACGCCAAGGGCGAGCGGCAGGAACAGCGTGGTCAGCAGGGTCGATTGCATGGCCGCTGGGTCCCGTCAGGTGGTGGCGTGGATTACGAACTGATCGCGCCTCATGCCTTGCCGTCCGCTCGTGCCAGGCGTGCGCCAAGCAGCGCCAATGGCACTGGCAGCACCACGCCCAGCAGGTTCATCCACAACGGATGCGGGATGACCATCGCATTCATGACCGTGCCGACCATGATCAGCGCGGCCACCGCCAGTGCGGCGAAGCGCGGGTGCACGCGGCTGATGCGCGCGGCGACCCAACCACCGACGAAACTGGCCAAGGCCCAACCGAACACCACCCATGCCTTCTTGCCCGTGGATGATTGCGCCACCAGTTGGGCCAGGTCGGCTTCATTGTTCAACTGCAGGCCCGCGGGCGGCGGAAACACCATCATCCCCGCGGCTTCAAGGGCGAAGATCAGCAGCATGGCCGTGACCAGGCCCACGATGATTCCCAGCAAGGTGCGCAACATCGCGTCCACTCCTTATGGTTCGTTGCAATATTTCCCCATGCGCAGCATGTCGCCAAGCGCGCGTTGCTGCAAGCTGGCGTACCCTGTCGCATCGCAACACGGGAGATCCACATGAGCGGTGAACAACGCGAACTTACCTTTCGTTTCCTGGCCGAGCCCACCGACGTCAATTACGGCGGCAAGGTGCACGGTGGCGTGGTGATGAAATGGATCGACCAGGTGGGCTATGCCGCGGCGGTTGGCTGGAGCGGGCATTACAGCGTGACGGTGGCAGTAGGCGGCATTCGCTTCGTCGCCCCGATACGCATCAGCGACCTGGTCACGGTAACCGCCACCCTCGTCTATACCGGCACCAGCAGCATGCACTTCGCCATCGACGTGCGCGCGCGTGATCCGGGGCTGGATGCAAGCCACGCGGGGAACCGGCTGTGCACGCACTGCATCATCGTGTTCGTGGCACTGGATGGGGTGGAAGGAAAGCCGATTCCGGTGCCGGCATGGCAGCCGCAGACGGATGACGACAATTTATTGGCGGAGTACGCCATCAAGGTGATGGAACTCAGCAAGGGCATCGAGCAGACGGTGGCGCATTATCAGGAAGCGACTACGAAGAAAGCGTAGTCGGCGTGTCGCCATATTGATGCTCGGATAGCGTCCCTCTCCCACGAGGGGAGAGGGGCGCTTCGATTGAATCAGCCTTAGCTTGCAGAAGCAGGTTTCATCGAAAAAAAGCCGCTGACTAGGCGGCTTTCTTCAACACAAAGCATGCGGCGTGAGGATTACATCGCAACCCGTCGCGCCTGCAGGAACTTGTTGCTCCAGTAGCCGGTGAGCAGGCTGTCCACGCGCACGTCCTTGCCGGTACTTGGGGAATGCAGGAAGCGGCCTTCGCCCACGTAGATGCCAACGTGGTTGACCCGGCCCTTGCGACCGAAGAACACCAGGTCGCCCTGTTGCAGTTCGCTGCGGTCCTTGATCAGTTCGGCATCGGCCTTGGTGGCCATGTCGCGCGAGACGCGCGGCAGCTCGATGCCCAGCGCGGTACGGAACACGTAACCCACCAGTCCACTGCAATCGAAGCCGCTGTCCGGCGAGGTGCCGCCCCAGCGGTACGGCGTGCCCAGCAGGGTCAGCGCACGCTGCAGGACGGTCTGGATCTTGCCGCCGGACTGTTGCTGGGCCAGCACGCCGGTCTGGGTCAGGTCGTAATTGGCCAGCAGGCGGCTCAGGTCGCCGGCGAACATTGCCGAACGATCAAGCAGGGGCATGGTGTCGTTGGCGGCGAGGCGCGGGAGGAGCGCAGTGAGCGTCGCGGCTGCCGCATCGGCTGCTTTTTCGCGCACGCTGCTGGTCGAAGCGGCGGCGGGGAGTGCGTCGGCGACCTTGGCGTCGGTCGTGGCAGCCACGGCAGCCTTGTCGGCACCTTCGGCTGGAATTGGAGCTGTTGGGGTCGGAGCGGTCTGGGCCTGGGCGGTCAGGCTGGCCAGGCAAAGCGCGGCTGCGCAGAACAGAGTACGGGTCACGCCCGGTTGCGGGGCACGAGGGGCGGCGGGCAGGCCTGTGGGCAGGTCGTCAGTCGTCACGCGGAGATCTGTAGAGCGAGCAGAGGGGTGATGATGCCGTCATCCGGCCGTCATAAGGTTCAAAAACCGTTATTAATCCGTTAATTACAGGCAATGGGTGTCACGTTTTCAACGCAATACGCGTTTGGCACCGGAATAGTTGTCCCGCCAGTACGGACCATCCAGCCGGTCCAGGCGCACCGTTCCGCCCGTACTGGGCGCGTGCACGAAGCGTCCTTCACCCACGTAGATACCCACGTGGCTGACGTTGCCCTTGCTGCCAAAGAACACCAGGTCGGCGGCGGCCAGTTTCTCCGGATCGATGCGCGGGCCTTGCACGTTGGCCAGTTCGCGCGAGGTGCGCGGCAGGCGCAGGTCCAGCATGTCCCGGTAGACGTAGGTCACCAGGCCGCTGCAATCGAAGCCGGACTCGGGCGTGTTGCCACCGTAGCGATAGGGCGTACCGACCAGGCCGATGGCCCGCATCAGCACGGCGTTGGCCGCGGCCGGATCGTTGGGCTGCACCTGCGGCCACTGGCGCGTGCTGGGCGGGGCCGGCTCGCGGACATTGTCTTGTCCGCCACATCCGGCCAGCGCCAGGGCAAGCGCCAGGGCAGCGACTGCGCAGCCGGAACCGACCCGGCGACGGGCGGCAACTGGCGTGGGGCCCGGCAAGCCGGGATAATGCGCGGCCTTCATTGCGGCCAATCTTGACCGCAATCCACCGTGGCCCACAAGCCGCCCCCGACTGCCGTCGCCCCGTGGGCGCACTGCAGCACTGCCAGAGCCCAACATGAAAATCGCAAAAGACAGCGTGGTCCGTTTCCACTACACCGTGTCCGAACAGGGCCAGGAAGCGCTGGAAAGTTCAAAGGACCGCGAGCCACTGGCCATCCTGATCGGCCATGGCAACATCATCCCCGGCCTGGAAACGGCCATGCTCGACCATGAAGCCGGCGAAAGCTTCGGCGTGGACGT
>CALCNV010000035.1 GCA_937897645.1 uncultured Lysobacteraceae bacterium | reverse complement strand
GGGCCAGGCTGGCGGAGTCGCGTTCCTGCAATGCGCTGCGCAGGTTGGTGGCGACAGATTGCGCCAGCGCATCGGCGAGCGCTGCCGGGTCAGTGAAAGTGTGCTGCTGGATTTGGTGGGTCAGATTGGTGGTCATGCTGGCTCCTGCTTTCCTTCTCCCACCGGGAGAAGGTGGCGCGTAGCAACGGATGAGGGAGGAAAGTGTCAGCTTGAGATGAAAGTTGGGAGGCGAGTCATTGTCATTCCCTCATCCGCCCCTTCGGGACACCTTCTCCCGATGGGAGAAGGAACCAATCTATTACGCCGCGTCCTCATGCCAGGTACGTCCATCGCGCTCGATCAGCGCCACCGCCGCACTCGGGCCCCACGAGCCGGCCGTGTAGGGCTTGGGCGAATCACGCACCGCTTCCCACGCCGCCAGGATCGGATCGATCCAGGTCCACGCCGCTTCCACTTCATCGCGGCGCATGAACAGCGTCGGGTTGCCGCGCACCACGTCCATGATCAGGCGCTCGTAGGCTTCGGGCTGGTGTACGCCGAAGGCTTCGGCGAAGCTCATGTCCAGCGGCACGTGCTGCAGGCGCAGGCCACCCGGGCCGGGGTCCTTGATCATCAGCCACAGCTTCACGCCCTCGTCGGGCTGCAGGCGCAGCACCAGCTTGTTGGCCATCACCGGGCCGGCGGCCTGTTCGAAGATGGAATGCGGCACCGGCTTGAACGCGATGACTATTTCCGACACGCGTTCGGCCAGGCGCTTGCCGGTGCGCAGGTAGAACGGCACGCCGGCCCAGCGCCAGTTGTCCACTTCCGCCTTCAGCGCGACGAAGGTCTCGGTGCGCGACTCCTTGCGGTTCGGATCCAGCTTGACCAGCTCGTCCACGTAGCCGGGCACCGCGCCGCCGTTGCTGGCGCCGGCGCGGTACTGGCCGCGCACGGTGAGTTGCGCCGCGTCCTCGGCGCCGATCGGGCGCAGCGAACGCAACACTTTGAGTTTCTCGTCGCGCACCGCGTCGGCGGTCATCGCCGCCGGCGGTTCCATCGACACCATGCACAGCAGCTGCAGCAGGTGGTTCTGCACCATGTCGCGCAGCGCGCCGGAGGTGTCGTAGTAACCCGCGCGCTTCTCCAGGCCGACGGTCTCGGCCACGGTGATCTGCACGTGGTCGATGTAGTTGGAGTTCCACAGCGGCTCGAACAGGATGTTGGCGAAGCGCAGCGCCATCAGGTTCTGCACCGTTTCCTTGCCCAGGTAATGGTCGATGCGGAAGATCTGGCGTTCGGCGAAGGCGCTGCCCACCGCGTCGTTGATGATCGCCGCGCTGGCCGAATCCTTGCCGATCGGTTTCTCGATCACCACCCGCGCCTTGCCGGCGTTCAGGCCATGCGCCTTGAGGCGGTTGCAGATATCGACGAACAGGCCCGGGCTGGTGGACAGGTAGAACACGCGCACGCGGTCGCCATGGGTCTGCAATTCGTCGGCGAAGGCCTGCCAGCCCGCGTCCTTGGTCGCATCCAGGGCGTGGTAGCCGAGGCGCTGCAGGAAGGGTTCCCGCTTGGCCTGCAAGGTGGGTTCGGCGCTGATCGCGGCGACCAGTGCGTCGCTGACCTTGGCCCGGTAATCGTCGTCGGACAGGGTGTCGCGGGCCACGCCGATGATGCGGCTGTCGGCGGGGATCTGGCCATCGGCGAAGCGGCGGAACAGTCCCGGCAACAGCTTGCGCAAGGCCAGGTCGCCGGTGCCGCCAAAGATGACGAGGTCAAAGGTATCGACGGGGACGGTCTTGGCGGTCACGACGGGTCTCGCGGAAGCGGCGGCAGGAACACGGAAAATACCACCGAAATACCATGATGGCCATTCATGCCCTTGATTATTCGTATGCAGGCGGAGAATTTGCAGCATTGGTATTTTATTGGTACTTTCCCGACATGAGCTCGCCCCTGTCCCGTGAATACCAGCGCCTCGCGGCCGCCGACACCACCCGTACGCTCGCCTATGCGCGCCTGCGCCAGGCCGTGCAGAACCTGATCGACCGCGGGGTCCTGCAGCCCGGCCAGGCGCTGCCCAGCGAGCGCGACCTGTGCCAGCAGCTGTCGCTGTCCCGCGTCACCGTGCGGCGCGCGCTGGCAGGGCTGGTCGAAGCCGGCCTGCTGACCCAGCGCCACGGCGCCGGCAGCTTCGTGGCCGAGCGCATCCAGCGCTCGTTCTCGCGCCTGACCAGCTTCACCGACGACCTGCGCGAACGCGGCCTCAACCCGCGCTCGGAGTTCTTCGACCGCAGCGTGGGCGAAGTCACTCCGGACGAAGCCATGGCCTTGAACCTGTCACCCGGCAGCGGCGTGGTGCGCATCCATCGCGTGCGCTTCGGCGGCGATGCGCCGCTGGCGGTGGAACGCACCCTGGTGCCGCACGCCCTGCTGCCTGATCCGCTGAGCGTGGTGGATTCCCTGTATGAAGCCCTGCAGCCGCACGGCCATCGGCCGGTGCGCGCCCTGCAGCACTTGCGCGCGGTCGCGCTGGATACGGAAACCGCCCGCCTGTTGAACCTGCCCGCTGGCAGCCCCGGTTTGCTGATCGAACGCCGTGCCTTCCTCGCCGATGGCCGCGTGGTGGAATCCACCCGCTCGTTCTACCGCGGCGATGCCTACGACTTCGTAGCAGAACTGCACAGCGAGTGAGGGTTCCGCGCGGCGTGTACGCCAGCCTGCGGACAAAGAAGACAAACCGCGCTAAGCACCTGTTACTGTGAGAAATCTCACGTCTAGACGTAATGGATGTTTTCCTTTTATGTCTATCCTGATTGTGACGAATGTCGCATGATGCAGGACAAGGGCAGGACATCGTCCGCGCCACAGGGGATGCAGGGCGCCAACACCACCCTGCAGGGCAATACACGTCGGGAGTAGAAAGCCATGGGTGCCAACAACCGTTTGGAAATTGCCGAGAAGGCACAACCCGCCGCCAACGCAGAAGTCGGCGACAACAAGATGGACCAGATTCGCGAGTTGATGTTCGGGGGCGTGGTCCGCGATTTCGACCGGCGCATCCAGGACGTCAGCGAACGCATGGAGAATGAACTGGCGCGCTTGGCCAGTGACTACGAGAAGCGCGTGGCCGCGCTTGAAGCGCGCCTGGATCCGCAGCTCGAGAAACTTGCCACCCAGCTGCGCCAGGAAAGCACGGCGCGCACCAGTGCACTCGACGACGTGGATGTGCGCTTCAGCCAGGCGCAGCGCACCCAGCGCAGCGAGATCAACGCGATCCTGCAGCAACACGAGGACAGCGCCACCGCCGCCGAAGCACGTGCACGCGAGGCGCTTTCACAACTGGATGCACGTACCCAGGCCGCCTTGCAGGCCGTTCGCGACGCACTGGCGGCGGCACGCAACGAACTGGGTGGCCAGAAACTGGCGCGCGAAGACCTGGCCGACCTGATGGCGGAAGTCTCGCTGCGCCTGCGCGGCACCCAGGACGCTTCGAAGAACGGTTGAAGGGTCGGTCGCCATGAACGGCGAATACGATCGCCTTCGCCAACTGCTGCTGGAACAGGAGCGCGGCCGCATGGACGCGCTGCAGGACAGCGTGCACCAGGCGACCGCGCGTTTCGAGCGCGTGCCCGACCTGCTGGCCGAGGACATCGAGCGCAGCATGAAGGATGGCAGCCGTTCGCGCCTGGCCAACGTGCTGTCCGAAGCCACCGCCGACTCGCTGGAAATCGCGGTGCGCCGTCGCCCGCAAGCGGTGGTCAACGCGGTGTATCCGGTGATCGGCCCGGCCATCCGCCGCTCCTTGCACGATGCGCTGCGGCAGATGGCCGACGACCTGGACAGCGCACTCAGCGACACCTTCAGCCCGCGCGCGCTGCTGTGGCGCTGGGAAGCGTGGCGCAGCGGCTTGCCGTATACGCAGGTGGTGCTGCGGCATACCACGCGCTACCAGGTCGAGCACCTGTTCTTGATCAAGCCCGAGTCCGGCCTGCTGCTGGGCCACCTGACCGCCAGCGGCCTGCCCGAGCTGGATGCGGATGCCGTGGCCGGCATGTTCACCGCCATCAACCAGTTCGTGCGTGATTCGGTGTCCACCGAAGGCACGGAGTCGGGCATCGGTTCGGCCACGGTCGGCGGCTATCGGCTGGTGGTCAGCGAAGGCCCGGACGCGCGCCTGGTCGCCTTCGTGCGTGGCGTGCCGTCCAGCGATTTCAGCACGCGCCTGGATGAACTCAACGAAGAACTGCATGCACGCCACGGCAGCCGGCTGGGTGATGCCGACGTGGCCGGTTTCGACTCGGCCAGCGGCTTGCTGGAGTCGCCACAGCTGGATGAACTGAATGCGCGCGGCACCGCGCGCGATGATGCCGCGCGTCCGTCGCGACGCAAGTTCGTGTGGGCGGCCCTGGCGCTGTTGTTGCTTGCCTTGCTGGCCTACCTGGGACTGCAGTGGCAATGGTCGTCCCAGGTCGACGACATGCGTGCGCAGTTCGCCACCACGCCGGGGCTGGTGGTGTCCCGGCTGGACGACAGCCGCCGTGGCCATGTGCGTGTCGAAGGCTTGATGGACCCGTTGGCCACCGATCCGCGTGCGTGGCTGGCGGAACACCACCCCAAGGTGCGCGTCGATTGGCAGACGCGCCCGTTCGTATCGCTGGAGCCGGCCCTGGTGCAGCGTCGCGTCGCGCAGACGCTGGGCCTGCCCGAGGCGGTGGTGACGCCACCGGATGCCAAGGGCGTCGTACGCCTCGCGGGTTCAGTCCCGTTCCCCGACTGGTACCGCGCGCGCGCCACGCCCACCACGACGCCGGGCGTGACCCACGTGGACTTCAGCGGGCTGGCGTATCCGGACAAGGCGCGCATCGACGCGGCCATCCTGCAAATCGAAGCGCTCAAGATTCCTTTCATCAGCGGCACGGTCACGCCTGACGTCGGCTGGGAAGACACGCTGGCGCAGATGGGCGAAAAACTGCAGGCGCTGGAACGCAGCGGCGTGGCTTCCTCCATCGCCTTCCACATGCAGACCGCAGGCCTGACCGACGAACCCGGCACCCTGGACCAGAACCGCGACCTGCGCCAGCATCGTGCGGAATGGCTGGGTAGCCGGCTGGCGGCCAAGCTGCATCCGCCGTCCACCATCGCGGTCAACCAGGATGCCGCGTTCGCACTGCCCCAATCCAACCGGGTTCCCAGCGCCGCCGTGTCGGTCGCGCCGTATCCCGCACCGGTGACGCCATGAGTTCGGTTTCGCGAAAAATCAGCCTGCTCGGCGACTTCGCCGTGGGCAAGACCAGCACGGTCGCGCGCAGCGTGCGCAACACGTTTTCCGACAGTTACCTCACTACCGTCGGGGTCAAGGTCGATACCAAGACGCTCATCCGCGACGGTGGCGATGCGCTGCGCCTGGTGCTGTGGGACATCGCCGGCGCCAATGCGCTGGACCAGATGCGCGCCAATTACATCGGTGGCACCCAGGGCCTGCTGCTGGTCGCGGACGGCACCCGCGCCGACACCGTCACCACCGCGCTCGGCCTGCGCGACCAGGCCAACCGGCTGCTGGGCCGGGTGTTGCCTGCGGTGTTGTTGCTCAACAAGTGTGACCTGGCCGGGGAATGGGACGTGCCGCCGGAACGCATCCGCGAACTCGCCCTGCAGCTGCCGGTGTTCAGCACCAGCGCGCGCACCGGCGAGGGCGTCGAGGAAGCCTTCCTCGCCCTGGCCGGCGCGATGGCCAACGACGCCGTGAACGGGCCGGGCCGGCCATGACCACCGCGCGCCGCGCCGCAGCCACTGCATCCACGCAGGGCAGGCCGCCGGTGGTGGTCACCTTCGATGAACACGGCGACCTGATGGACGTGGTGGGCGACATCGACTGGTTCGTGGCCGGCGACGACACCCGCCAGGACATCTTCCTGCGCCTGCAGGACCTGCGCCAGGGACATGCAGGCACGCCGGACATCATTCCCGCCGTCGAATTGTCGCAAGGGCGCTACGCAGACATCCACATCGTGGCCGAAGAAGACAGCCAGCATTTCGTGCTGCTGGATGCCACGGCCTTGATGGAAGTCCTGCGGCGCAACCAGCAGGCCAGCAACGAAGCCGCGCTGATGGAGGACCAGCGCCGCCGGGCCATGCATGCGCACGCGCACGCCCAGCCACCGCGGCCACGCGCGCTGAAGCAGTTCCGGCGCAGCTCCGAAACCTTCGCCGCGCTGGTCAACGAAACCCGCGCGCCGCTGGCCCAGCTGGCCGGCCACGTGCGCATGCTGGAGCTGCGCTGCAAGGGCGATCCCGCCGCACTGCGCTCCATCGCCGCCATCCAGCACGCCGCCGTGCGCCTGGACGCGCTCTCGGCCAATGGACTGGTTGCGTTGGGCGAACTCAGCGTCGGCAACCAGAACCTCGGCGTGGTCGACCTGGCCCAACTGGCCGCCCTGCTGCAGGAAACCTTCGCCCTGCAGGCACAGGGGCAAGGCCTCGGTTTCGAGGTCCACGTGCCGCCCCGTACCACCATCATCGAAATCGATACCCTGGTGCTGCGCCAGGTGCTGATCAACCTGATCATCCACGCGCTGGACGGCATCGAAGCCGGTCGGCTGGTGGTGTCGCTGTCGGCGGGTACGCAAGGGCTGGAAGTGGAGATCGCCTGCGAACCGTCCGGCTTCAGCGCCGAACACTTCGGCGCGTTGGTGACCACCGACGCCCTGCTGCATTCCAATGCGGGCGGCAGCCTTGGCTTGGCGGTCAGCCAGCAACTGCTGCAACAGATGCAGGCAGCGGTGGAACTGGTGCCGCGCCGCAGTGGCGGCCATGAAGTCTGGATCCGCCTGCCCCTGCAGCGCATGGCCAGCGCGGAAGGCGAGTTGCAACTGCTGGAGTTGCCCATTCCACCCGCCCTGCTCAATGGCGAACACGTCGCCGTGGTCGCGGTGGAACCGGCGCAGGCCGCGGCCGACATCGTCGAGTTGCTGGTCGACCTGGGCGTGCCGGTGGTGGCCGTGCACGAAGCGGAGCGCATCACGGCATTGATGCGCGACAGCGCGCTGGGCACGCTGGTGCTGTCCAGCACCTTCGACGGCAAGAGCGGCCGCCACTGGCTACAGCAGCTCGGACTGCCTGCCGAAACCCATGTGCTGTTGTTGACCGCACCCAAGGACCTGCCCGGCAAGATGGGCTGGTTGCGCGACCGCAACTGCGTGTAGGTGGCCGCGGATGCCGACCGCGACACCCTGCATGCCGCACTGCGCACCGTGTTGGCCGGTTGACCGGCGGAGGATGACAGGATGATCCAGCTTTCCGACATGACCGCCTTCGTGGCCGTCGTGGAAATGGCCAGCTTCACCGAAGCAGGGCGTCGCCTGGGCACCACCAAATCGGTGATCAGCCGCCGGGTCAGCGACCTGGAACGCGAGCTTGGTGCTCCACTCCTGGACCGCAGTGCACGCAGCGTGCGCACCACCGAGGTCGGCGCCGTGTACTACGCCAAATGCGTGCGCATCCTGGAATCCATCGGTGCCGCCACCGATTTCGTGGCCGGCTTCAACAGCCTGGTGCGCGGTCGCCTGCGGGTCGCCGTTCCCGAAAGCCTGAGCGCCGCGCTGATCACGCCGTTGTTGAATGAATTCGCGGCACGCTACCCGGAAGTGCTGCTCGACATCGAGGCAGACGACCAGTACGTGAACCTGGGCGACAGCCACTTCGACGTCGCCATCCGGGTCGGGCGGCTGGGTGATTCCAGCCTGATCGCCCGTCCGCTCACCAGTTTCCGCCACTGGCTGTGCGCCAGCCCCGACTATCTGCAGAAGAACGGCATGCCGCGCTCACCCGAGGATCTGGTCGAACACGATGGCCTGATCGACGTGATGGGCGACAGCCACGGCACGTGGCAATTGCAGGTCGACGGAGAGTTGCGCAGTTTCCGCGTGCGCGAGCGCATCCGCAGCAACAATTCCGGGCACCTGCTGTCCGCGGCCTGTGCTGGCCTGGGCATCCTGCAGGCACCCAGCATCATCGCGGCCGATGCGATTGCATCCGGGCGCCTGCAACTCGTCCTGCCCGAATACGCGCCTCCGCCCAGCCAGCTTTCGGTGGTGTACCCGAAGAGCCGCAAGGCCTCGCAGAAAGTGCAGACACTGCTCGCTTTCCTCGTCGACCGCATGGCCACCCTGGCCGACTGGGACGAGCGCATCGGCAAGCGCCAGACCCTCGCGTAGCCCCTGACGTCGTCGCGTCCATCCGGGCGGCTGCATGCGGCCACGGTTGGCGTGTGCGGCGTTCGCGATGCACGCCTCCCCCGGTTCGCGCCATGCGAACCGAAGATTCGCAGACATGCGCTACGTCACGGTTTCGGCTTGCCTACTCTTGGGCCACGGAGCAGGGGTCGTGTCTTTATCCCACATGGAAGGTGAGAAGAGGCACAAGCATGGACGGGGTGATGTCCATGCCCATGCGGTACCGGGTAACCGATACCGCATGGCGACGCCAGGGAATGCTCCACAAGCTTCTGCCGGTGGTATCACGCCGGCAGTAGCGGGACGCCTGGAAATCCCCATTCCAGCGTCCCGTGGGTACCTGTCCTTCCCCAAGCTCGGGCAGGTATCCGTGGTCGCTCCGACGGCGACAGGTCGAGGGGGCTTCGGCCCCCTCGTTTTAATTCAGGCGGGCAGCGCGCAAGCGTTGCTGGCAAGGGAAAAGCGGTTGGGCCGGCAGCCCGGCCGCCGCGCTCGACAGGATGTTGGCGCAAGGGAGTTTTGGAGGCAGCGCACCCGCTTGCATGGCAATCACCACGGGCGCGCGCTGTTTGAATTTCGATCATGTTGAAGGGGGTCCAGGCGATGAACAGAATGGCGATGAAGGCAGTGGATACGGCGAATGAGGGCACTCGGGCTTCCATGGACAACTGGGCGCCACGTGCTGACAACGTGTTCGTCGAGAAAGTCGCGTTCGAAGCGAACTGGCGCGCCCGCCAGCGCCTCAATGACCTGCAATGGGCGCGCGTGCTGGCGGTGCTGCCCGGGCGCGTGGGCGTGCGTGCGCACAATGGCGGCAATGCAAGGCGTTTCGTCGAGGCGGTGTTGTGGATGGCGCACACCCGCGCCTACTGGTCCGACGTGCCGCCCGAATACGGCGCCTGGCACGCCATCTACATCCGTTTCGGCCGCTGGGCGCACGAGGGCATCTGGGGCGACGTGGTCAATGCCATGCAGGACATCCCGGAAACCCAGGCGCTGCTCGGCGCCATGGTCGAAAAGTACCTGGCCAGCTACCGCATCCAGCGCCTGCGTGGTGGGATGAAGTGAGGCAAATCCCGTCGCGAAGCGCGACGGGTTCCGCAACGCGATTGCACACAAGGAAAGTACGCACATGCATATCGCACAGAGTTCGATGATGCTGCTCGCGCCACGCAACCCGTCGACCATCACCGTGATGGTCACGGGTGAAAACGAGCACATGACCGAAATCATCCACGAGATGTGCCGCATGGCGGTCGAGCGCGCCATCCAGCCGTTGCAGCAGGACAGCGCCGAAGGCGTAGCGCCCAGGTAGCACGCCCACTCGGGCGTGCCCCGGTCGCATGGGGCACAATGCCAGCCAGCCATGGCCATCATCGAAATCCAACTCAAGTCGCTGCCCCAGCTGTTCGACTCGCTGGATCCCGCCCCGTTCCGCGACAAGGCGCTGGATCGTGATGCCGAGGCCTATCTGATCGAGTCGATGGACGAGCTTCGGCCCGGGGAGTCCGCGGAGTTGAGGATTTGTGGGCCGAGTTCGCTGCGCGAAAGCATGCCGGAGATCACGGCGGCCGTGCATGCGCATTTCCGGCGCGCCCACGAGCAGATCGAATGGAAATTACGCCGGCAGATGCGCGTCGGCCGGCTCTCCCTGCTGATTGGCCTGCTGGTGCTTGCGGTCACCCTGGTCGTCCGCTACCTATTGCACGAAATGGGTAGCACCAGCGCCCAGATCCTCGGCGAGGGCATGTTGATCGTGGGTTGGGTGGGATTGTGGCGTCCCGCCGAGCTTCTCCTGTTCGAGCGCCTGGAAACCCGATCCGAACGCAAGGTCCTGGAACGCCTGTCGACGATTCCGGTCGAGCTGCGCGTCCTCGAGGAATAAGCAGCGATTTCATCCGGCCGTCTTCGACGCGCACGGACACCTGCACGCCAGTCCGCACGCATTACCTCACCACGCAGAAATCCCGGGACTGGACCAGCCCACGTTCCGGTTGCAGGGGAACGGCCCGCATCGCCGGGCAAGTGCAGGGTGACATCGACAGACTCAACGCACAGGCGGCCTATTGCCGTCGCCTCCTGCGACGCTTTGCCGGCGGCAAACTCCACGGGCATGCCAACAGGCCGTGCCTAGGCACAAAGGAATTGGCGCGCCCGGAGGGATTCGAACCCCCGACCAATGGCTTCGGAAGCTATAGTCCAGACCCAGTGTAGATAGATTACATGAGTTGTAAAATTAAGCAAGAGTCATAACAGATTAGAAAATATACTTTAAAAACAGGTAGTTATCATTTTAAAAAAACTATACAAAATTATCGTTGTGTAGGTCAGTAATCCAATAAAGTGGATTAAAACCGTATAGTTTGTTGGCACAACATATTGATCTCCCCAGAGTAATAGCCTACTTTTTGCAGTAGCCACGCAGTAGGGGCGCTGCAATGAAAGTTGATGAACTTTTCCACCTCTTGGGCCGCCCCCCAAATGGGACTGGGTGGACCCAGCCTTTGGCCCGGGCACTGGTGCAGGTGTTGGACAGCTCCCACGGCAGCCGGAATGTCCTGTGGATATCTTCAAGCAATCTGCTAGAAAACGAAGCAGTGCTGCGCCACCTCAGCGCTGAATATGACAAAAGCCTTCGGACCAAAGGCCTCACCAGCGACTTGCCGCTCCCCGTCCTGCTGAATCTGATCGCCCAGCAACACAGTCCGCACAAATGCGTATTGCTTCTCACGCACTTGGCTCTTGAGCTGAGAATGCGTGGAGAGCCTTATGCGTTGGAACTAACGAAGATTGCTAGTGGCATGCTACGGAAAGCTCGACCCGGCTTGGCGCTAATGGAATTCACAGGCAGTCCAGATTCAATCCAGTCGTTTCGAGAGAAGTACGGTTCCGCGTTTCATGAGAAGGATGGAACCCAAATCCCCCACCAAGGATTTCATGATCTTTGGAGCACCGGGCTCAGGCAAAAGATCGATGGCTTACTGGCAGAGGCCGTGGTTAGGCAGCGCAGATTAGGCCAGCCCACCTTTGATCCTGATCGCTACAACCTTGATTTCAACCTGCCGGATGATGCGGAGCAGGACGATAGGCCTGCTCAAGACATTGGTCTGGTACCTGCCAAGCGGGACAAACAGCGACGGATATCACAGGAAACCCAAAATGGTTTGGCCAAGGCTTCTGCATTGGACAGGAGGAGCAAACTGGAAATTCTCCAGCATCCGGATTTGACGCTCCCGTATCCCCTTGTACGAATGGCTATAGATGCTGCGGGGCAAAGTTTTGATAAGGCGATTGCAGCAGCAGACCCTGTCCAAGCTGAATGGATGGCAGCTATTCCGCTGTGCATCGCGACCGGGCTGCGTGAGCAAGAGCTGCCCGAAGTGCGGCTTGGCACTGTTGCCGACGACCGGAGGTGTGTAGTCGATCTTATCCATGGAGTAATGCTTCGTCCCGAGGTGCGCCCAGCCGGCTCAGCCCAGTTTGCTGCCGATGACATGAGGTGGTTACCAACAGGAGGCCCCATCGTCATCGTATTACCACCGAAACTAATAACGACACTCAAGCGATTGGTCGAAAAGTACCCGGACCCAGGTCTGGGTGGATTGTTGTTTCATCGAATGGCCAAGGCGAGCGAAACAGAAGCAGTGAACTTACTGCCGGTTATTCGCGCCCTCGTTCCTGCGCTCAACACAGGACCCAAGGCGTTTCGTCAGCGGCTGTCAGCATCAATCTCGGAGGCGCTGGGCCATGAAGCTTCGCAGCTGGTACTTGGCGATGGCCAAGGGCTCAGCGTTGGGCCGGCCTTTTATGGGAGGTTCTCAGTCCAAAATTTAGCAAGGGCTGCGTGGTCGGCCATCGCGAGCGTCTTCGGCGAAGACCCAGCTAGCCCCCCCGCCATTTATGACTCGAATCACCATGTTGGCTCAAGAGTGGCTGTAGCACCAGAAGTCATCAGGCCCGGCTTGGCGATTCTTTCAGGGCTTTCAAATATCAGCCTCAAGCGAAAGCGCAAAGAGCTTCGTCAATGCTGGCAGTCCTACATGACCAGTGCTGCAGGGGCGGTCATCTACTGTACGGGAGTCAGGCCAAATGGGTCGATCCTCGATATATTCCTCTATGACATAGTGCCCGAGTACAAATTGATCATTGTGTCGGACAAGAAGGTCGACCCGGCACATATTCGCAGGCCAGTAGTACTGGGTGCGACAGCAACCCAGTCACTTCATAGGTACGTTCAGTGGCTGGTGCACTGCTCAAGACAGACTCAAGACATTGAGGCAGCTAAAGTCGCAATAGAAATCCTGGAAAACAGGCTGCCTCTATTCAATGGGCCGGGACCAGATGGTGCGGCGACGCCACTGGATGTTGGTGGGGTCCTAGAGATCATTCACCCAGGATACGCAGACAAGAAGAACCTGCTTAGGCACCGTTTGAATCATGGACTTATCGATCAGGGCGTTGATCCGGAACTCAGGCATCAACAGATGGGTTGGTTCATCACTCCGGCGACAGCATTGGCATCCATGTCGCCGACTTCAGCTGTCGAATTCTCATCGAGACTTTCACCAAACATAGACGGGTATGCAAAGGCAGATGGATATCTACTAGAAAAAATGCGGGCAGAATCATTCTGGAATGGTGTTCCACCACCTCCAATACTGGATTGGAAGAGTGTCAGGAAAGAGCATGAATCCGAGCATGAGCAGGTAAAGCAAAGTATCCGTGCATCTATTGCGGAGAGACGTGAAGAAATTCTGTCGGAACTTGTGCCAAGAATTGAAGCGGCATTCGGCGATCTTGTCACTGACGTAAAACTGGATACAGTACGTCGCCAGTTGGTTGTCAATTCAGAAAAATCGGTAAATATTTCAGAGATAGTGGTAACGGCACTGTTGGATAGACTGACCGGATCCGAGTCAGATCCAGCAGTAGCGATTGTTGCAAGAGCGGAATTGGCGAGGCTTCTGAACAGTGCGCACAAGAAAAAAATAGTAAGCGGGTTTATTCCGAGCTACCAACGCATGGGGTTTAACAGTGAGCCAAGCCATTTCCTTCGAGGGATGGGTGTCGCGGTAAGACAAGTGCATGTGCTTAGGGAGTGGTTGCTATCTTCCAATGCTTGGGAAGAGCAATCCAAGACGTCAAATGCGGCGCGCGTAATGCTCGGTCTCTTGTTGCATTCACCATATAGAAGTTTCGATATGGCGTACGAAGTTCTAAAGAATGCCAGTCAAGCGCAAAGGATAGAGAGCCAACCTGCGTTTATTCGTGTCCCTTTGTCCTCAGGTCGAATGGCCAATCACGTTCCGCTGTCCGGTCCAGCCGCAATGCTGGTACTTCAATGGGCAAAGCGCGGAGCTGAAGAAAGCATTCCTTCACAGGAGGAAATTGCTACTTGGCTGGCTCCGAGAGTTTCGGTGCTAATGAATCAAGAGCTAACTTGGCAAGTCACACTATCCGCGCTGGAAGGCATCGCACAAACAGCGGGTAGGTTGGAGCTGACGGGCCCAGAGCGCCTGCATATGCTTGGCGAGTTCAAGCTCAATACAGTTGGTTCGACTCGGGCATTGGGGCGTCATCAGCACTGGCCATCTGCCCCAGGGGTAGTCGAAACCAGATCTAACACGAGCTTGGTTGCTCCTTCTCCGGATCAGATAAAGCCGCCAGATTGGAGACTTGAATCTGGAATGGTCCTAAAAAACCGCGTTGTAAGATGGTTTGATAACAAATCCAAGAAAGAGATTAGGCTGCCGCGAACGGGAGTAGTTCTAACTGACGGCATGTATGGACGCAGGCAATGCATAGAGCGCGAACTGAAGCAAACAATTGACGATCTAGGAGTGACAGGTAACGCGGGGAGCTTGGTAGCAACTTACGCCTTGCATTTGCTTGCAGGAGGCAAGAATAAGAGTTTGGAGCTCTCATCCATACATACCATGCTGACGCGATTCTCGACGCCATTCGTGGAGGTCATGGCTGGGAAGGATGTCATTCAGCTTGCGCCTGAAGAATTTGAGAGCGCGTACAGGGCAGTGCTGCTGACGAAGAGAATCGATGGAGGTCGCCATGGAGAATCAAACAACCGAGCTAGGACTCTTCAAGAGCTTCAATCATTCCATAAATACCTAGTGAACTACTGCGGCGCCACGCACATTGATTGGACTGATCTGGGAGCCATTGCCGGAACGCGCAATGACGGCGTAGATCCGGGATTGCTATGGGACAGTGAGATAGAAGATCTAATTTCCCAATTGATGTGTGACGTATCCCTGATTGAAAGGAATCTAGGGCATGATCCAGACGAGCGTCACATGCTTAATCAGCGTGTTTTATCTGCCGTGCTCCAAGTCGCCAGTGGATGTAGGCCTGGTTCGATCTATGGACTTACCTTCGGAGACATCTGGTGCACGAGCGATGGCGACTGGATACATGTTCGTAAGCGCGGTCGCTACGGCAATGCAAAAACTTTCGCGTCGATTGGATTTTTTCTCCTCTCAGGAAAGCATTGGGAAGCGGCCAGAGGTTGGGTCCTATCATGGCTGGATGAAGAGCGCGTTCGCCATGATCCATCAGCTGTTGCTGGGCTGCCGCTATTTGGTGAGCGGGCGAGCCCGACAAAAAGAAATTCGTCTGCCTTGATTAGCGCTCGTATCCATGAACTTTGCAGATGGACTACAGCAGATCCGTTGGCCCATCAATATTGGCTTCGCAAGCTTCGTATCATCATGCGACATGAAGAAACCCTATCTGCCAGCAAGCCAAAAGCTCTGCATGTTTATCGAGTTCTTTCAGAGTCTAGCCATGTACACATACTCACTCCATTAAAGGCATACCTTCATGATCCTGATGCGATATTTGGTCAAAGTTTGCGCTACGAGGCAAATAAGACTACAGCGCGTGAAGTCAAGGCATTCTCTGGGGTTAAGTTAGGAACAATAGAGGTGGGTTCTACCCCGAAATCACGGACGGTTGTAAAAGGGTTGAAAACTTCAATTCCT
>CALCNV010000034.1 GCA_937897645.1 uncultured Lysobacteraceae bacterium | reverse complement strand
CTGTCGCTGATTGCGTAACACAGCAGGTGGGTATCACCTGTCGAGTACGACAGGTAGTACCTGCCCTGGTGCTTGTGCATCCAGGGGCCTTCGAAGTACCGACGCTCATGGTCGCCCGCGCGCAGCGGCATTCCGTCCTCATCAACAATAAGTACTTCGCGCGGCCGTTCCGCGAACTGCTTCATGCTGGAATCGAGCCGCGCGATCCGCGGCCCCAACGCCGGCTCTTCGTCCGCGGGCTCGGCGTTGGAGGCGTCGTAGGCGTTGTCGCGGTAGCTCTGCAGCTGCCCGCCCCACAGGCCGCCGAAGTAGAGGTAGCACGCACCGTCGTCATCGACGAACGCGGCGGGGTCGATGGAATAACTTCCCTCGATCGGCCGGGCTTCCGGCACGAACGGACCTTCGGGGTTGTCACTGACCGCCACCCCGATCTGGAAGATTCCATCTGCCCGTTTGGCCGGGAAGTAGAAGTAGTAACGACCGTCACGGCAGGCCACGTCCGGCGCCCACATCTGCCGCTGTGCCCACGGCACATCGTCGATGTGCAAGGCGACGCCGCAATCGACCGCCTCGGCGTCGGGACTTTCCATGCGCAGGACGTGGTAGTCCTGCATGCCGAAGTGGTCGCCCAGGTCGTTGAAAGGAATGCCCGCCTCGATGTCGTGGGACGGGTAGATATACAGCCGGCCATCGAAGACATGCGCGGAGGGATCCGCGGTGTAGATATGGGTGACCAGCGGCTGTGACACCGCCTTGGCGGCCAGGGCTTCCAGATCCAGCGCAGGCGAGTCATCAGGCATTGTGCAACTCCCGTGAAAGTCGAGTCAGGATGCCGCGGGCAACAGCCTGCGCTCCGCCAGATCGTGTTCGATGCGGGATTCCATCGCCTTGTCTATCTTGTAGAGACTGAGCATGGCGACCGCGATCAGGAATGGAATCGAGGCATAGATGCTGACCGTCATGCGTATGCCGTTGACGGTCTGCGGCGCTTGCGCAGCAGCATCCGCGTCGTAGCCGTAGAAAGCGAGGATGCCCGCGACCAGGGCACCACCGACGCTCAGGCCGATCTTCAGTCCACACAGCATTGCCGAGAAGATGATGGCCGTGGCGCGACGATTGTTCTTCCATTCCGAGTAGTCGGCCACGTCGGCGATCATGGCCCACAGCAGGGGGATGGTGATGCCGTAGCTGAAGCCATGCAGGACGTAGCTGATGAAGACCAGGCCGATGGAATCCGGCGAGTAGAAGAAGAAGGCGAGCAGGAACAGGGTCGACACCAGCAAGGCCCCGCCAAACACGTTGCGCTTGCCATAACGATTGGCGAGGCGCTGGGACAGGGTTATCCCGAGGATCATGAAAATGATGCCGCCCGCATTGAACAGGCTGAACGCGGAAGTCGGCGCATCCTTGGGCCATTCGAACTGGGTAAGCCCCGCCGCCGCCAGTCCGGCGTTGATCGTCGCGATGAAGCCGTTGAAGCCGATGCCCTGCAGGAACCCTGCCAGTGCCGTTTCATCCAGGTAGTACTGGAAGTAGTAGATGTACATGCCGCCCTTGAGCGCGAGGTTGACGAAGACCAGGATGGTCAATGCCAACATCACCAGCCAGGGACCGTTGCGGCTGAGGTCCAACAGGTCCTGCTTCACGCCCGATTTCTGCTCGGGCGTAGGCACGATGCGTTCGCGCGTGGTGAGGAAGGTGCTCAGGAAGAACACCGTTCCCGTGATGGCGAACAAGGTCATGACCTGCTCGAACCCGCGCACCTTGTCGCCGTCGCCCAGTATCAGCACCAAGGGCAGCAGCAGGACCTGCACGATGAACTGCGCGATCATCACCGCCACGAAGCGATAGGCCGACAGGCTGTTGCGCTGGGCCATGTTGCCGGTCAGCACGCCGCTGAGTGCCGAATAGGGCAGGTTGTTGGATGCGTACACCAGCACCAGCAGGGTGTACGTCGTCAGTGCATACATGACCTTGCCGCGATCACCCAGGTCCGGCGTGCTGAAAGCAAGCAGGGACAGCACGCCGAAAGGAATCGCCGTCCACAGTATCCATGGCCGGAACTTGCCCCAGCGCGTGCGCGTGCGGTCCGCGAGTAGGCCGACCACTGGGGTGAACACGAAGGCGCCCAGCAATCCCACCGAAAAAATGATCTTGGCCGCGGTGGCGGCGGGTATGCGATAGACGTCGGTGTAGAAGAACGCCAGGTAGGTGATCAGCGTCTGGAAGATCAGGTTCGCCGCCAGGTCGCCGAGGCTGTATCCGACTTTTTCACGGACCGAGAGCGTCTCCATGCTGGTAGTGATCGCCGCCATTCAATTCCCCTGCAATGAGTTCCAATACAAGCCTGGTCCGGTCACGCCAACAGTGCAATTCGAAACAACAGGAAGCGCTGGTCCGAAACCCACCAACCCAGCTTCAAGCATGTTCTGCCCCGACAGCTGCACATGCTGCACTGCAATGCCCACAGCTGCCCTCTTCACGCGCCGTATCCTGGATTCGGCAGTGATATGGACACCATGCGTCTCCCGATGTACAAGGATGTTAGCGCTACCATTATTGCCCTGCACGCTGCGTAGCAACATGACCCGATGGCTTCGAATCGAGCCTGCAAGACGCCGGGGATCCATGCACCAGAATGCCGTCAGCGCATCAACATCAGGCTCCAGAGGAGGATCCACATGACACGCAAAATCTTCAGGACGTTGGTCGCATCGGCCGGCTTGATGCTCGCGGGGGCTGGCCAAGCCGCGCCGCTGGCCGATGGCCAGCCCAAGTTCCTGGGCAGCGCGTACAGCCCGCTCCAGGTCGCCGGCTTCGTAACATATTGGAACAAGGTGACGCCGGAAAACGCTGGCAAGTGGGGCAGCGTTGAGGCCGTGCGCGACCAGATGGATTGGAGCGCGCTGGATGAAGCCTATCGGTTCTCACAGGCGCACCAACTACCTTTCCACATGCATGTCATGGTCTGGGGCAACCAGCAACCCGAGTGGATGGAGACCTTGTCGCCACAGGAGCAACGCGAAGAAATCGAGGAGTGGTTCGCGGCGGTTGCGGCGCGGTATCCGAAGCTGGATTTCGTCGAAGTCGTGAATGAACCACTGCATGATCCGCCCTCGAAAAACGACGAAGGCGGAGGCAACTACCTGCAGGCGCTGGGTGGCAGCGGCGAGAGCGGCTGGGACTGGATACTCGAGTCGTTCCGACTCGGACGAAAGCATTTCCCCAACTCGAAACTCATGATCAACGACTACAGCATCACCAACGAAGATGCGGACACGGGCCGCTACCTGGAAATCATCAAGCTGTTGCAAAAAGAGAAACTGGTCGACGCAATTGGCGTGCAGGGCCATGCATTCGCAACTACCGAAAAGACGCCGATGTCCGTGCATCGCGCCAATCTGGATCGACTGGCCAGCACTGGCTTGCCGTTGTATGTGACCGAACTGGACATCGATGGCGCCACCGACGAAGCCCAGTTGCGCGACTACCAGCGGATATTCCCGGTGTTCTGGGAACATCCCGCGGTAAAGGGCGTCACCATGTGGGGTTTCCGGCCCGGTCTGTGGCGTACCAAGGAAGGTGCGAACCTGGTCCGCGAAGATGGAACCGAACGACCCGCGCTGCAGTGGCTGAGGACGTATGTGGGCAGCCAAGGCACTCGACCGCTATCGGATCCGAAGGCTGGCAGCGAGCATTGACGTGTTGCGTATTGACCGCACTAGAATGTCCCTGTGCGTGTAGCGACCCCCATCATACAAAGCATGCGATCGATTGTTTTCCGCGCAACCATCCCAAGGAACCCGATGTCCATTTCATTGAAGCGAGCACCTGCCTGGGTTGTTGCCTTGTGTTTGTCCGGCTGTGCTGCGACCGAACAGGTCGAAGCGCCCGAACAGGTCGTGGCACCCGCGCCCGGTATTGGAAAATTCACGAAGATGGATGCGTCCTTCGAGGACGTCGTTTCGACGGATGCGCGTATCCAGAAGATCGCCGAAGGGTTCACTTGGTCCGAGGGTCCCGCCTGGGTACAGGACGGAAACTACCTTCTGTTCACCGATGTTCCCCAGAACACCCTGCATCGCTGGAAGGAATCCGAGGGTGTGTCCGTTTTCCTGAAGCCGTCCGGCCTGGCCAACCCCGATCCGCGCATCACGCGTGAAGCAGGCGCCAACGGATTGTTTGCCGAAGCCGATGGCACGCTGTTGTTGGCGGACTCCGGCTCGCGCGTGGTCGCGCGCCTGGATCTGGGAACCAGGCAGAGGAACATCCTGGCCAGCGCATTCCAAGGCAAACGATTCAACAGTCCGAATGATCTGGTCCGGCACAGCAATAGTGCGATCTTCTTCACCGATCCGCCCTACGGACTGGAAGGGCTGAACAATTCGCCCACCAAGGAGCTGGCCTTCAACGGCGTGTACCGCCTGGACAAGGATGGCAGCGTGCAGCTGGTGGACGATGGCTTGAGTTTCCCGAACGGCATCGCGCTTTCGTCGGACGAACGCACGCTGTATGTGTCCAACTCGGACCCTGCACGTCCAATCTGGATGGCCTACTCGCTGGACGCGAATGGAACGGCCACCGGCAGGCGCGTGTTCGCCGATGCCTCGGATCTCCTGGGTGAAGGCGTGCCGGGACTTCCCGACGGAATGGCCGTTTCCACTGACGGAAACATCTTCGCGACCGGTCCTGGTGGCGTGCTGGTGATGGATGCCACTGGCAAGCGGCTCGGGCGAATCGAAACCGGCACCGCCATTTCCAACTGTGCGTTCGGCGATGACGGCAGCACGCTGTACATGACCTCGCAAGCGATGCTGGCGCGTGTACGGGTCAAGGCAATCGGCGTAGGCTTTGCACGCAATTGATCAGGCCAGAGCACGTTTGACCACAACTTATCCTGTGTGGGAGGGGTTTCAACCCCGACGCTCTACCCAATAAAGGCGTCGGGGTTGAAACCCCTCCTACAAGTTCAAACTGGACTTGGCCGCATCAACAGCGATCCATCTTGCGGAATGCGCTTGCTGGCCGGCATCCATGCCAATGCCTGCAGGTTCGGATCTCGACGCTACTTCACCGTGAAGACCTTGGCAACGCGGATGTCCGCGCTGGACGCGCCGATCTGGATTTCATAGGCGCCCGGATCGACGACATACGTGCTGCTCGCTTCGTCGTACGTCCTCAAGTCTTTTTCAGGCGTGAACGAAAACGTCAGCGTCCGTTCCTCGCCCGCTTGCAATGCAACGCGCTGGAAACCACGCAACTCCTTGCGCGCACGCTCGCGATCGGCCTGCTTGGGTTTCAGGTACAACTGGACTACTTCTTCGCCCGCGCGATCACCCGCGTTGCGGACCTTCACGGTCGCGGTAACCGCTTGCGTCGAAGCGCCTTCGCGGCTGTCCAGTTCGAGATCCGAATAGGTGAAACGGGTGTAGGACAGTCCATGCCCGAACGGATACAGCGATTCTCCGTCGAAGTAACGGTAGGTTCGCCCCTGCATCGCATAGTCATCGAAGGCGGGGAGCTTTTCATCGGCCTTGTAGAACGTCACCGGCAGTCGCCCCGCGGGATTCACGTCGCCGAACAGCACATCGGCCACGGCATTGCCGCCACGCTGTCCGGGATACCAGGCCAGCAGGATGGCGGGCAATTTGTCCTGCGCCCAGTCCACCGCCAATGCGGATCCCGTCGTCAACACCATGACCACCGGCTTGCCCGTGGCCTGCAGCGCCTCAAGCAGCACCTGCTGGCTCGCGGGCAAGCGGATGTCGGTGCGATCGCCGCCGGCAAAGCCAGGGTAGTCGACTTTCATTTCCTCACCTTCCACGTCGCCGGTCAGGCCACCGACGAACACGACGACGTCGGCCTCACGTGCGATACCCACCGCTTCCTCCAGCGCCGGCAGCGCGCCGGGACGCACCCATGCCAGGCGCACGCCGGCATCACGTTCGGCATCGAAGTACTCCAGCTTGAGATCGTAGGCGCGGCCTGCTTCCAGTTCCACGCTGGCACGGTCGGCGCTTAGGCGATCCTCCTTCTGCCAGTGGTCGAGTATCAGCTTGCCATCCAGGTAAAGCCGGAAGCCATCATTCGCCGCGGCCTGGATTTCATACTTGCCTGAAACAGGTGGGAGCAGCTGCCCCGTCCAGCGGATACTGAAATTGTCATTCGGCACGGCCTCGTCCGGACCCGCCTCGCCACGCGCCTGCAGGTTGTCGGTCGGCGAACCACGGTCCCAGTTGAAAACGATCTGCGGATCCACGCGCACCAACGCGGGCGTGCCTGCAAGTTCGGCGTTGCGGAAATATTCGCCGCGCAAACCGCGCTCGCTGGAGTCGGGTGAGGGACGCAGGTATTGCGGCTCGATCAGCGGCATGGCGGTCGGATCGTTGCGACCTTCGACCAGGTCCGCACCCCGCGCATAACGCACCTCCGCCTGCGGCACCGCCTGCTTGATGCCCTGCAGGATGGTCACGGGCGCAGCGGGCGTTCCGTAATAGTTGCCGAGCAAGGCCATGGTGTCATCGGCCGTCGGACCGACTACGGCGATCCTGCGCACGTCCCGCGAAAGTGGCAGCACGCCATCGTTCTTCAGCAACACGATGGATTGCTGGGCCGCACGGCGCGCGAGCGCATCGTGTTCCGGCGACTGGTTCACTGAATAGGGGATGCGTGCCCAGCGTACTTTCCCGGGTGGATCGAACATGCCTAGGCGGAAGCGCGCCGCCATCAGTCGCGTCAACGCGTCGTCCAGTTCGGCTTCGGTAATGAGCCCTTTGCGCACCGCGACGGGCAGCGCTTCGGCATAGCTTTGGCCGCATTCCAGTTCGGTGCCGTTGCGCACCGCCAACGCGGAAGCCTCTTCCACGGTGGCCACGATCTTGTGGTGCTTCCAGATGTCGTCGACTGCCCAGCAATCCGACATGACATAGCCCTTGAATCCCCAGTCGCGGCGCAGCACGTCGCGCAGCAGGAACTGGCTGGCACTGGCCGATTCGCCATAGACGCGGTTGTAGGCACCCATCACGGCATCCACGTCGCCCTCTTTCACCAGCGCCTCGAAGGCTGGCAAGTAGGTGTCGTACAGATCCGCCTTGGAAGGATGCACGTCGAAATGGTGGCGATCCGCTTCGGGTCCGCTGTGCACGGCGAAGTGTTTCGCGGTGGCGTCGAGCTTGCGATACACCGGATCGTCGCCTTGCAGCCCACGCACGAAGGAAAGACCCATGCGCGAAGTCAGGTACGGATCTTCGCCGTAGGTTTCCTGGCCACGGCCCCAGCGCGGATCGCGGAAGATGTTGATGTTGGGCGACCAGAAGGTGAGTCCCTGGTAGCGCCCGCGCTGGCCACGCGCCGCGAACTCGTGGTGCTTGGCGCGTGCCTCGTCACTGATGGCGTTGGACACCGCATCCATCAGCGGCACGTCGAACGTCGCCGCCATGCCGATGGCTTGTGGGAACACCGTCGCGCCCCCGGCGCGGGCCACGCCATGCAACGCCTCGTTCCACCAGTCATACGCCGGCACGCCCAGTCGCTCGATCGCCGGCGCGGCGTTCTGCATCTGCGCTGCTTTTTCCTCCAGTGTCATTCGCGACACCAACAAGGACGCTCGCTCCTCGAAACTGCGGCTGCTGTCCAGCCACGGCGTCTCGATGCCCGACGCCGCAGCGGGTTCAGCCGCCAACGCATGTCCTGCCGATCCACACACCACCCACCCGGCGACGAGGGCGCGCATCAGGAAGCATTGGCGCAAACGCCTGCGCATGGCAGCTTGATTCACATGGTCATTGGTCTGCATTGTTTTCGCCTTTCGTTGTATTCGCGATACGCGCATGCGGGCCCAGCACCGCGCCTATGAAGCCGCCGGCGACATCGGTGCTGAGCACGGTTCCATCCTCATTCTGTTTCAGCCATTGCCAGCCGTTGCCCGTGTTGAAGCCGAAACGGTAGTCGCCGGCGTTGCCCTCGATCTTCAACTGCAGCCGATCTGTCTCGGGCAGGGTGGCGGTGGCAACGACCTGCTTGCCCGCGCTGCTGCTGCGCTCCAGGAACAATTCCTGCCCGCCGTGCTTGTCATGTCTAACGCCCAGGAAATACCAGTGCGTTTCGTTCTGGAATGCCGCGATGCCAGCCTCCGTTCCTGCTTGCATCGGCAAGCGCAGTTCGGTGCTGGCTTCGAACGTCGTGTGCTGTTGCCGACGCGCGAGGAACGCGGGATTCCGCAGCGTGTCCAGCCCTTCCGCCAGTGGGGTGATCGCCAACTGCCCTGGATGACTGGCCAGGCTTGCCCAATCCTGCTTGGGAACCCGCACGAACATCCAGGCATTGCCAAGTTCGGGCTGATCGAAATCGTCACGCCAGGTGAAGTTGCCGGTGGAAGGCGACTGGCTGCCGTCGTTCGCCATGAAGCTCGGACCGGGCGCGACGTAGGGAATCTCGAGCCCCGGCTCCAGGATCACCGGCCAACCGTCTTTCCACTCCACAGGCAGCAGGAAAGTTTCGCGACCGGTGTTGTAGTGCTGTTGCCCGTAATTGCGACTCGCCAGGAAGGTAGCCCACCAGCGACCGTCAGGGCCTTCGACCAGGTCGGCATGCCCGGCGTTGGTGATCGGGTGCGCGCGATCCGCGGGCAGGTCACGCTGGGTAAGGATGGGATTGCGCTCATACGCCTGGTACGGACCCCACAGATTGCGACTGCGCAGGATGACCTGGGAATGCCGTGGGCCGGTTCCGCCTTCTGCGCTGTTGAGGTAATACCAGCCTTCGCGCTTGTAGATATGCGGGCCTTCGATCCAGATCGGATTTTTGGAGGGATCCACGCCACCGTCGATCAGCACTTCACGCGGCCCGACGGGTTTCATCGTCGCAAGGTCCAACTCCTGCATCCAGATGGCGCGATGACCGTCGTAGCGTGGCGTGCCTATCGGCGCGTCGTTGTTGAGCAGGTACACGCGTCCGTCTTCGTCGAAGAACAGGGACGGATCGATGCCGCCGATGCTGGGCAACCAGATCGGATCCGACCAGGGTCCTGCAGGATTTTTTGCCGTCGCAATGAAATTGCCACCGCTGTCGACCGCGGTGTTGGCCACGTAGAAAATGCCGTCGTGGAATTCGATGGCAGGCGCGAATACGCCGCGTGACATGCCCAGTCCATCGAAGTCCAGCTGCGAAGGTCGGTCGATGACATTGCCGATCTGTTTCCAGTGCACCAGATCGACGCTCTCGAACACGGGAATGCCGGGGAAGAACGCGAAACTGGAAGTTACCAGGTAAAAACGATCCCCTGCCCGGGTGATGCTGGGATCGGGATGGAAGCCTGCCAGTATTGGATTGCGGTAACTGCCCTCCGGCACGGGTGCATCGAACACCGCATCGTTGCCGCGGTATTCGAACCAGTCGAACAGGACCGGCTGTTGCGCTGATGCCGGTGGCGTGAAGATCGCGCACAGTACCAGCATGATTCCAAAACGGGTCATGCTGCTTCCTCGTTGCAGGGGTCGACACGGTGACTGATCAGGCAGGTCATGGATTGCCCTCGCCAATAGGGATTTCGAAAGGTCCGGCGGGCAGCCCCGCGCCGTCAAACAGGTTGACCACCGGATTGTCGGCCCAGCCATAGCGCACGCGAGTGGCGTCTACGGACGCAGTAATGCGCAGCACTACCTCCGACCCGTGTATTTCGCCGTTTGCGTAGTGGCAGCTATCTATCGCATGTCCACACAACTCGAAGCCCACCGGTGCCGAAGCGCCATAGGCCAACAGCGCGCCATCGACATCGCCGAAGCGCACGACCACCGCATCGTCCTTGCGTGTTGCGGATAGCGGCACTGGACCCGATGCAGGAAGCGCTTCGCCATAGACCAGCTGCCGTGCCGCACGCGCCAGTCGACGACCCAGTTCCTGCTTGTTGGGTGGATGGATGTCGTAGCGATCACCGATGTCCAGCGCGATTGCGAGCGCCGTGTGCGGATTTTCGTCGGCCACCGCCCGCTGTGCTTCACGCAGGCTTGCCCATCCACTTTCGCCCGGTTGAGTAGCAGGCATGCCAAAGCCTGCGAGTTGAACCAGCAGGATCGGCAAGTCGCTTCCAAACCGTGTGCGCAGCCCGGTTCCCAGTCGGCGCAGCAGATCGGAGTACTCCGCGGCCTCACCGGTGTTGGATTCACCCTGGTACCAGAGCACTCCACGCACGCCATAGCGGCCGAGCGGCGCGATCATTCCGTTATGCAGCGTCGATACGCCGCCGGTCGATTGCCACGGTGCACCCGGTGGATACCCCGCGCCGCCGCTTACGCGGTACTCCCAATGACCTAACGCGACGCTGGATCCATCCTCGAACACGACACGGTATGCCGCCGCAGGCGCATTCATGCCGCCGTCACGCCAGGTGTCCAGCACGTTGACCACGACCTTGTTCTCGCCTGCCTTCAATCCCCCTGCAGGCAGGGGATAACGACGGGCCGACCCGGGACCGTATTCGCTGCCGACCGCCACGCCGTTGACCCAGGTAATGTCGGTCTCATCCAGCGCAGCAAGTTCCAGCACCGCCTTCTGGCGCGCCTGATCGGGTGTGAGTTCGACGGCCGTGCGGAACCACACCATGCCGTTGTAGTCCGCCAGCGCGGGATCGTTCCAATGCTCCCAAAGACCCAGCTCGCCAGGCGCCTTGCGCCATTCGGATTCCGATTGGTCCGACGGACTCCAGGGACGATCACCGGCCACCGTGCCGGCACGCTGCTCCCACCACTTTCCCCAGACCTCGCCCCAACGTCGTGCGGCTGCAAGCGGATCCTTTTCATAAAGGGCCAGCACTTCCAGCGACTCTTGATAGCGCGGATCGGTCTTCAACGCCTCGCCATCGATCCAGGCCTGGATGCGCGAACCGCCCCAGGACGCATCGATCAATCCCATCGGCACGTCGATTTTTTTCTGCAGTTCACGCGCGAAGTAGAAACAGGCGGCAGAGAACTCGCGCAGGCTGTCCGCATCAACGGCCTGCCATTGCGTCGCGCTTGGAAACGTAGGCAGCGGAACGGGGCTTGCGGATTGTGGGATCGTCAGCAGACGGATCGTCGGTGCCGAAGCGCTGCCCAGTTCGGATGCCGCATCCAGCGTTCTCCACACCGGAAGCTCCATGTTGGATTGCCCGGAGCACAGCCACACGTCACCCACCAGCAGATCACCCACCGATTGCGTGCTGACGCCATCGCTCACGGTGAGTGTGTGCGGCCCACCGGCAGGCATGCTCGGCAGCAGTACTTCCCATGCCCCTGCCTGGTCGGTACGCGTGTTGGCGCGATGGGTGCCCAGCTCCAACTGTATTTTCGTATTGGGCGTGGCCGTGCCCCAGATCCGGATCGGCTGGTCGCGCTGCAAGACCGCATGCTCCTGGAACATGGCATGCAGCAGCGAAACCTCGCCCGCCTCCTTCGCGGATGCATGGCTTGCATGAAACAGAACGACCATCGCCAGCAACTTGCACAGGCCACTGCTGATGCCGACCGTTTTCATCGGCCGTCTCCAGGAGCGAATGGAAATTCCAGTGCCTTGTAGTAGTCCAGCGAATGCGCCGGCGGCGCGAACCCCGCGGGCAGTGGCCGACCGGAAATATCCTGGAAATAGGCGATGCTGGCGTCGCGCCACCATTGCGCTTCGTGTTCCTGGATACCGAGGAACGCATCCACCTGCGCATGGCGCTCCGCATCGACGTAAGGCGCCATTTCCTTCCATGTAGATCGCATGTGGTGAACCGAATCGACACCACGCGTATAGCGGAATACCAGTTCATCCCACAGCACGCGGCCCGAACGTGTCCTGTAGTCCCAGGGCACGTGGTGGAACCAGAGCAGGAAGTCCTCCGGCACGCGATGCAGGTCGTTGAATTGCTGCGCGACCGGCGTCGCGTACTGGGACACCGCATCGCTACCCGTGCGGGTCCGGTCGAAACCTATCCCGTCACGGTCGGCGCGATGGTAGTAGACCGAGGTCCAGTCCGCGCGCGGACCGCCTTCTACCCAGGGTCCTGGGCCGTAGTGATGTCCGCGTCCCATTACATGGTGCAGGCCGAGCGGCGTCATGTAATCCACAACCGCCTGGCGCGAGCCCATCATCATGTCGACGACCGGCTCGACGAAACGCGGGTCCTGCGAAAACGTCATCGCCACCCAGTCTTCTGCGATGCGCCGTGAACCCAGGTGCGGATCCCACGCCAGACGGCCCAGGGCGTACCAGTTGGCCTGGTCGAAATGGGAGCCGCTCCAGTTGCGGTCCGTGCCGATGTTGGCCACGCCCGCCATGCCGCTGACTGCGCTTGCTTGGAGGATGTCCGCGACTGTCGAGCCTTCGCCACCTGTAAACGTTTCGGACCGAAGCACTTCTTCGTACAAAGGCCCCAGATAGACAAGGTGCGTGGCAAAACCCAGGTACTCCTTGGTGACCTGGAATTCCATCATCAGGTTGGTGGCAGGCATAGCGCCGAACAAAGGATGGAACGGCTCCCGCGGCTGGAAGTCGATGGGCCCGTTCTTCACTTGCAGCAAGACATTCGATTTGAACTTGCCATCGAGTGGAACGAATTCGCCATAGGCCTGTTTGGCGCGATCCGTCGGCTCCTCATGCGAGTAGACGAAAGCACGCCACATGACCACGCCGCCATGGGGTGCCAATGCGTCGGCGAGCAGGTTCGCGCCGTCGGCATGCGTGCGCTGGTAATCCTGCGGCCCGGGCTGGCCTTCGGAGTTGGCCTTGACCAGCAACCCTCCGAAATCCGGAATGAGGCGATGGATTTCGTCTGCCTTGTCGCGCCACCATTGCCGTACCTGTGGATCCAGCGGATCGGCAGTCTTGAGGCCTCCGATTTCAATCGGTGCACTGAAACGCGCGCTCAGGAAGACCCGGATTCCATAGGGACGGAATACGTCGGCCAAGACCGCGGCTTTCTCGAGGTAGGCTGGCGTCAGGCTCAACGCATTGGCATTCACGTTATTGAGCACGGTGCCGTTGATGCCCAGTGATGCGTTGGCGCGCGCGTACTCGGTGTAACGCGGATCCAGGTAGCCGGGCAGCGTGTGCCAATCCCACAGCGAGCCACCGGCGTATCCACGCTCGACATAGCCGTCCAGGTTGTCCCAATGGTTGAGCATGCGCAGTTGCAAGCGCGGCGATTCGCGCAGGTCCAAGTGCTGCAATGACTTTCCGGTCTGCACCAGGCGCAGGAAATGGAAGGCGCCATACAGCGCGCCAATGTCTTCGGCCGCTGCAATCACCGTGGCCTTGCTGCCTTCCACCTCCATGCTGCGAATGACATAGCCTTCCGGGCCCAGCGCCTCAAGGTCGAGCCCCAATGCGGCTATCCGCGGCGACGACCGGGCGCTGCCGAGCACGATGGCCCCGTCCTGCGTCACTGCTTCGGACAGCGGGAGTTTTATTCCCAGCAGGCCGCCAAGGCCTTTCTCCAATTCGGCACGCGCCGCTGCCAATCCAGGCGTGCCCGATGCTGCAACCAGCTGGGACGCGTGCGCGCGCACGGCCTGGGCCTGGTGGGCGGCGAGTGGGCGGTAGCGGAGCCAGAGCTCATGCCCGTCCTCGGCGAATGCCGGCTGCATGCTGAAAGCGTGGAGCAGAAGACAGGCCATGAACGCCATGGCGATGCGACAAAGGGTGCGTGCAATCGTGGGCCGTGCTTGCATGCCTGTCGTGCGACCCGCCCCGCGCGACTCGCGGCAGGTAGCCGTTAGCGTTACCATTCCGACATTCACTCTGTCGGGTTCTGACAAGTGCGTGCTGCAGGTTTCCCTCGTCATGGGAGCGCTTCCCGCCCTGCCCGATCAACCGTCAACCCAAGGTGCCAGTGTTGGAAAAGCGCAAGAAGGCCGACCGACGCAAAGGGCGTGCGGTCACCATCGACGAAGTAGCCGCGTTCGCGGGGGTTTCCCCCATGACCGTGTCGCGCGTGATCAACAGCCAGGGCAAGGTGCGGGACTCGACGCGCGACAATGTCATGCGCGCGGTCCATGAACTGGGCTACACGCCCAACCTGGCGGCCAGTTCGCTGGCGGCCGCCCAACATACGCGTATCGCCCTGATCTACACCAACCCCAGCTCGGCCTACCTGCGCGAACTGCTGGTCGGCGCGCTCAGCGGGGCCGCGCGCACGGCGGCGCAGCTGGTCATCGACACCTGGGACAACCTGGGCGCCAGTGAGCAACGCAACGCCGCACGCGTGCTGGCCAGGAGCGTGGCGGGCGTGATCCTGCCACCGCCGCTCTGCGAGTCGAAGTCGGTGCTCAAGGAATTCGCCAACGCCGGCGTTGCCGTCGTATCGATCGCCTCCGGTCGATTCAGCCATGAAGTCTCGTGCGTGCGCATCGACGATTTCCACGCCAGCAAGGAAATGACCGCATACCTGATCGCCCAGGGCCACACGTGCATCGGCTATATCAAGGGCCATACCAACCAGACCGCCAGTACGCACCGCTACGAAGGATTCCAGGCGGCGTTGGCCGAAGCCGGCATCGCGCTTGACCAGACCCTGGTGGAACAGGGCTACTTCACCTATCGCTCTGGCCTGGACGCCAGCGAGAAATTGCTTGCGCGCACGCCGGCGCCGACCGCGATTTTCGCCAGCAACGACGACATGGCCGCCGCCGTGATTTCCGTTGCGCATCGCAAGGGACTGGATGTGCCGCGCGACCTGTCGGTGGTCGGTTTCGACGACACCTTCGCCGCGACCACGGTGTGGCCGGAACTCACCACGATCCACCAGCCCGTGTCCGACATGGCGGATTCGGCGATCGACATCCTGCTGCGCAAGATACGCAGCAAGGATCCCGATACGCGCGTGGTCGTCGACCACGTGGCTTCGCACCAGTTGATTGTCCGCGATTCGGTGGCCCCGCCGCCCAAGCGCAAGCGGGCCGCAAGGACCTGACCGCAGGCCAGCGCGCGGTGCCCGCGCACTCGCTGGATGCCGGGCCGTCCTAGCATCTCGCATGCGATGACTGGCGTGACGTTGTGCAAGCCCGGCCATGTCAGGTCAGCCTTCCATCTGCTCCAGCTCCTTGCCCTTGGTCTCGTGCACGTACTTGATGACGAAGAACACCGAGAGCACCGCCGCCACCGTGTAGATGCCATAGGCACCGGACAGGCCGATGCTGGCCAGCAACACGGGGAAAGACATGGTGATGGCGAAGTTGGACGTCCATTGCGCCGCGCCCGCCACCGCCAGGCCCGAACCACGGATCTGGTTGGGGAACATCTCGCCCAGCATCACCCACATCACCGGGCCCCACGACATGTTGAAGAACACCACGTAGACGTTGGCCGCCACCAGCGCCAGCATGCCCATGGAATCGGACAGCGCCAGCTTGCCGGCGGCGTCCAGGTCGGCGCTGGCGAACGCATAGGTGACCAAGGCCAGCGACACGGCCATGCCGACCGAACCGATCCACAGCAGTGGCTTGCGCCCGACCTTGTCGATCAATACCAGGGCGATGAGGCAGGCGCCGATGCTCAGTGCACCGGACAGCACGTTGATCAACAGCGCATCGTTTTCCGAAAAGCCCACCGCTTGCCACAACACCGCGCCGTAATAGAACACCACGTTGATGCCGACCAGTTGCTGGAAGGTTGCCAGGCCAATGCCGACCCACACGATTGGGCGCAGTTTTCCGGTCGCCTTGTTGACCAGGTCCGACAGACGCGGACGATGGTCCACGGAGAGCGAGTCGCCGATTTCCTGCAGCTTCAGTCGCGCCTCGGCCGGGCCATACAGCTTGGTCAGCACTGTCTCCGCATCTTCGCGACGGTTCTTCACCATCAGGTAGCGCGGGCTCTCCGGGATCAGCAACAGCAACGACAGGAAGGCAAGGGACGGGATCGCCATCATCCAGAACATCCAGCGCCATGCCGCGTGCCCCAGCCAGAACGCCTCGGTCGAGGCACCCGCCGCCTTGGCCAGCAGGTAGTTGCTGAGGAAGGCCATGAACAGGCCGCTGATGATGGCGATCTGCTGCACCGTGGCCAACCTGCCGCGGTAACGCGCGGAAGCGACTTCGGCGATGTAGGCCGGCGACATCACGCTGGCCGCGCCCACGGCGAAGCCACCCAGCACGCGCGCGACGATGAACACCATCGAGCTGCCTGCAGCACCGGCGCCGATAGCCGACAACAGGAACAGCACCGCCGAAATGACCAGCACGCTGCGCCGGCCCCAACGGTCGGCCAACCAGCCTGCGAAGAACGCGCCTATCGCACATCCCAGGAGCATCGAGGCGACCTCGAATCCCTGCATCCATTTCCCGGAACCAAAGGTCTGGTGCAGGCCGTCCTGGGTGCCGTTGATCACGCCACTGTCGAATCCGAACAGGAAGCCACCGATGGTGGCCACGCAACTGATCAGGATGATGAACTTCGTGTTCTCGCCGCTGTGGGCCGGAATGGTCATGGGCTTACCTTGGGTTGCCGTGCCTGTGCATGGAGAATCCCGCAAGAGCGCCTCTGGCAGCAGGCAATGCATCTGGATGCATACACGGGAGTAGTTCCCGCCACCAGGACGCGCTCTTGCGGGGAGGAAATCAACGCAGCAAATACTGGTTCAGCAGGTTCTCGTAGCGCTCCTGCTTGCCGCTGATCTGCTTCGGCTCGCCTTGCGTGAGCGCGAGTGCGTGCAGGTCGG
>CALCNV010000033.1 GCA_937897645.1 uncultured Lysobacteraceae bacterium | reverse complement strand
AGGGGCTCGCGCCGGTGCCGCCGTCATGCCCGGAAATCGTGATCAGGTCCGCACCGGCCTTCACCACGCCTGCGGCAATGGTGCCGACGCCGGCATGCGAGACCAGCTTCACTGAGATCAGCGCGGTCGGGTTGACCTGGCGGAGATCAAAAATCAGCTGCGCCAGATCCTCGATCGAATAGATGTCGTGGTGCGGCGGCGGCGAGATCAAGCCGATGCCCGGCTTGGCGTAACGCAGCCGCGCGATCATCTCGTTGACCTTGTGGCCGGGCAGCTGGCCACCTTCGCCGGGCTTGGCGCCCTGCGCGACCTTGATCTGCAGCACTTCGGCGTTGACCAGGTATTCCGGCGTCACGCCGAAACGTCCGGATGCGACTTGTTTGATCTTGCTGCGCTTCTCGGTGCCATAGCGCGCGGGATCTTCACCGCCTTCGCCGGAATTGCTGCGGCCACCCAAACGATTCATCGCGATGGCCAGCGCTTCGTGGGCTTCCGGCGACAGCGCGCCCAGGCTGATCGCGGCGGTGTCGAAACGGCGCAACAGGTCGCCGGCTTCGGCGACTTCATCCAGCGGCGTCGGCGTCTCCGCCTGCTTCAGTTGCAACAGGTCGCGCAACGCAGACGGTGGGCGCGCATGCACGAAGTCGGAATACTTCTTCCAGTCCGCCGCTTCACCCGTGCGGCTCGCCTGCTGCAGCGACATCACCACGTCCGGGTTGTACATGTGGTACTCGCCGCCGTGCACGTACTTCAGCAAGCCGCCGATTTCCTGCTTGTGCAGGTCATTCCATGCGTTGCGGGTCAGCTGGCGTGCTTCCACGTCCAGTCGCGCCAGGTCCACGCCGCCGACACGCGAGGCGGTGTCCGGGAAACACAGCTCGATCACGTCCGGCTGCAGGCCCACGATCTCGAACAGCTGCGCGGCGCGGTAGCTGCTGATGCTGCAGATGCCCATCTTCGAAATGATCTTCGACAGGCCCTTGTAGATGCCCTTGCGGTAGCTGCGGCCGATCTGCGCCTGCTCGCCGCCCTTCTTGATCAGCAAGATGCCGCGACGGCCCAGGTCGAACAGCGTCTGGTAGGCGAGGTACGGATACACCGCGGTCGCGCCGAAACCCAGCAGGCAGGCGATGTGGTGCGGGTCGCGCGCGGTGCCGGTCTCGATGATCAGGTTCACGTCGCAACGCAGGCCGACGCGCGCCAGGTGGTGATGCACCGCGCCGGTGGCGAGCAGCGCATGCACCATCGGCCGGTCCGCCACGGGATAGCGGTCGGTCAGCAGCAGCATCACCATGCCGTCGCGCGCGGCCTGTTCGGCCTGCGCGCAGATGCGTTCGATGCCGGCTTTCAGGCCTTCCTCGTGCGAATACGACAGGTCGATCAGCGCGTTCTTTTCATCGTAGGGCTGCATCTTCAGCAACTGCCGCAACTTGCGCTGCGACAGCACCGGCGAATTGAGGATCACGTGGTTCACCGTTTCCGGGCCCGCGTGGAAAATGTTGGTTTCCTTGCCCAGCTGCGTGGACAGCGACATCACGCAGTCTTCGCGCAGCGGATCAATCGGCGGATTGGTGACCTGGGCGAAGGCCTGGCGGAAATAGTCGTAGAGCGGGCGCGTCTGCCGGCTCAGCACCGCCATCGGCGTGTCGTCGCCCATCGAGCCGGTGGCTTCCTGTTCGGTTTCGGCCAGCGGGCGCAGCACGAACTCCACTTCTTCGTTCGTCAGCTGGAACAGCTTGTGGTAACTGCGCAGGGTTTTCTCGTCGAACGGTTCTTCGACCAGCGAGGGATCGATCAACTCGGTCTGCAGGTAGGTCACGCCCTGCTGCAGCCACTGCTTGTACGGCGCGCGGCCGCGGTTGATGCGGTCCACGGCTTCACTGTCGAGCAAATCGCCGCGCTTGAGGTCGATGGCCATCATCTCGCCCGGGCCCAGCTTGCCCTTGCGGGTGATGCGCTCGGCGGGCAGTTCCCATACGCCGGCTTCAGAGGCGACCAGGAAATGGCGATCCGAGGTCAGCAGCCAGCGCGCGGGACGCAGGCCGTTGCGGTCGAGCATGCATGCCGCGTAGCGCGCATCCATCGAGACAATGCCGGCCGGGCCATCCCACGGCTCGCTGTTGAGTCCGTAGAACTCGTAGAAGGCGGCGAGGTCGGCGTCCTTGAATTCCAGCGACTGCGTGGCCGGTGGAACGAGGATGCGCAGCGCCTGGATCAGGTCCATGCCGCCGGCGACCAGCAGCTCCAGCATGTTGTCCAGGCTCTGCGAATCGGAGCCGTGCATGGAGATGACGGGATCGAACTCGGCGATGTCGAAGCGCGGCGTCTTCCACACCTTGCTGCGCGCCTGCGCCCAGCGGCGGTTGCCTTCGATGGTGTTGATTTCGCCGTTGTGCGCCAGCAGGCGGAACGGATGGGCCAGCGGCCAGCGTGGCAGGGTGTTGGTGGAAAAACGCTGGTGGAATACCACGGCGCTCGCGGCCAGGTCGTTGCGCTGCAAATCCGGATAGAAGGTGGACAGTTTGTCCGGCAGCACCATGCCCTTGTAGCCGATGGCATGCGGGGTGAGCGTGACCACGTAGAAATCGGCGATGTCATGCAGGCGCTGTTCGGCGCGGCGACGTGCGAGGAACAGGGCCAATGTGAAGGCGTCGTCTTCCTGGCTGTCGCCGGCATCGACGAACACCTGTTCGATATGCGGCAAGGTGTCCTTGGCCAGTTGTCCGCACACCGAGTCATCGGTGGGCAGCACGCGCCAGCCTTTCAGGGTCACGCCAGCATGCTGCAACTCTTCTTCAACATACGCGCGACACTGCGTCGCCTGTTCCGCGTCATGCGGAAGGAATACCAAGCCGGCGGCGTAGCGTGCACCGACATTGATGCCGGCGTCCTTGGCCAGCGCACGCAGGAACACATCCGGTTTGCGGATCAGCAGGCCGCAGCCGTCGCCGGTCAGGCCGTCGGCGGCGACACCGCCGCGGTGGGTCATGCGCGAGAGTGCGGAGATGGCGGTATCCACCAGCGAACGCGAGGGTTGGTCATCAAGCTGCGCGACCATGCCGAAACCACAAGCATCACGCTCGTGGTTGGGGTCGTAGAGTCCCTGGCGGGTGCTGGGGTCCATCTGGTGTTCTCAACCGGTAAGGCCGTGCGGCTCACGCCGATCGGCAAATGACGGCGACACCGCACCCTGCGCAAGCGGCGCTACTGAATGTCTCCGGAGACCGGACTAGAACATAGTTGCTGCGGTGCCGCAACAACGGTTTCAGGCTTGCGCTGTAGTTGCATTCGCAACCAATTTGCGAGGAGGTTTTGCGTCGTGCGAGCAGCGTCCAGTTGCGAGCTTTCGATTCGCTTGGAATGAATTCTTAGGCCTCACCCACACGGAGTGGATGCGTGGGGTTATCCAGGATGAATGCTTCAACGTCAGCAAGCCGCTGTGGAAGCGGCGGGCAATCAAGGCTGCGGTAGCTGAAGAACCGGAACCCGGCCTGGTACAGGGCTTGCACCTTGAGCCATTGTTCCTTGTCTCGCGCGGCAGGCACCTTGAAGGAGCGGCCCATCCAGTAGAGCGGTCCACCACAGTTGGGGCATTTGGCTGATTGCGGCCTGCTTGCGATCTTGAAACTCTTGCGACAGGCAAAGCAGGCATGTGCGACGAGATATCGACTGCCACCAACAGATGTAGCTGGAGACGATGGAGGGCGGTTGCGCGCATCTCTCCGAAGTGCGGTGCGGTGATATTTCTCAGAAGATTCCATGTTGGGCCTAGCGCCTGAATCGAGCCGACCTGAGCAACGGCGTTGGCTTGAATGAATTGATTGGTGCCGCCCTAGCGACGCTCGTTGAAGGTATCAATGATTGAAATCGTCCGCTTAGCCTGCGCGGGAGATAGCTCTGGCCCAGAAACAATCCTCACCCTGTAGCCGGGATCGGTGAGCTCCAACACCAAGGTGGGGCCATCCGACTCGTCGCTGTCCTTCTTGATGTATAGCGGAACTCCAGTCCGGGCTACCCAGTCATCGTTTGGGCCGATCTCAGCCGATGAACGCCAACATACGACGCCCTCAAGCGAAACACCGGCATCTAGCTCTACGTTTAGCTGCGCTTGGGAGGAGGGGTGTAGAACGCTAAGCCCTGGCACATGCACAAAGTCAGACTTATCGGCTCCTCTAGACAGAATGAAGGAGCACGAAGCTTCCGTGAGTTCGCTTTGCTCAGTCGTCGCCTCCGCCGCTATAGCGAGGGGACTGATGAGTCCCACTATTAGCGCCGCGAGAATCTTCATGCGGTACCTAACGCCTGAATTGTGATCATCCGCAGCGGGCAGCAACTGAGTGAAAATATAGCCGAAGGCGTGCACTTAGGAGGCGCCCTAATGTGGGCTCGGCTTGAATGAATTGTTAGAGCTGATGGCCGAGAGAACGTCCGGCCAAACGTGGCGCAGCCTGAGAGGCACAACTACCGATGCGATGAGGCCGACCACAAAGCAAGCAACCGGAACACCATGCTCAGATGCGAACCAAATTGCGGATGCGACAGCTTTGTGACCGCTAAGGTGAAGCTCCGGTGCTATCCACACCGCGGCCATCTCCAAGGGAAGCAAAAGGCCGCCGGTAAGCGTTAGAAACCCAGAAGAGGCCAGCAAACAGACGCCCATGAATGATCGGCGCGCATGAACGGGCATGTGAGATCGCCAGGCAATCAGCCATGCGACCCAAGCTGGGAGAGCCACAACCGCTAGAGCAGCAATTGCTCCTAGCGCTGTGATAGCTAGGGTTGTTGGATCCATAGCGCTAACGCACGATCAGCCGCACCGAACCGCAGTCACCACGCCCTTCGCATCCGTGTCCAGGTTCAAGCGCTTCTCGTTGAAGTCCATCGTCACCATCTGGTCGGGGCCGATGACGCGCACGCTTTCGGCACCGGCGTCCTTGCGGGCCTGCTCGGAGTCCGCGTCGGTCACGGCCTTGCCAATGGCCCACTGCGCTTGGGAATCGTCGCAGGCGCCGGCCACGACTTCCGGCTCGACGGGTGCAGGCTTCGCCACTTCCTCGGCACGCTGCTCGGATTGGGCCGTCGCTTCCTGCTGTTCGTCCGGCGTTGGAGTGCATGCGGCCAGGAACAGCGTCATCAGTGCGGCGGCGGGCAGGACGAATCGAGACATGTGTGGTTCCTGGCAGATAGGTCGAGGTAGGGATTAAGCATCGCCTATCTCACATTCGCAAGGCGTTAACCGGCACGCCGCAGACTTTGGCCATGCCGACGACCAAGCATCGCCCTCCTTCCTCCGTGCCTATCGCCGAAACCACGGACGCCGCCGCGCAGGCCGGTGAGGCCGGGCTGGTGTACGTCAGCGACAGTGACCCCGGCATCCAGCGCCGCCGCGTGGGCAAGGGCTTTGGCTATCGCGCCCCGGATGGCAGCAGCGTGCGCGATGCCACTACCTTGCAGCGCATCCGCGCGCTCGCCATTCCCCCGGCCTATACCGACGTCTGGATCTGCCGCAGCCCGCGCGGCCACCTGCAGGCCACCGGACGCGACGCGCGCAGGCGCAAGCAGTACCGCTACCACGCGCAATGGAGCGCGACCCGCGGCGACGGCAAGTTCGACCGCATCGTCGCCTTCGGCAAGTCACTACCGAAACTCCGCCGTGCCGTGCGCCGCGACCTGGCGCTACCGGGATGGCCACGCGCCAAAGTGCTGGCGCTGGTGGTCGCGGTGATGGCGGACACGCTGGTACGCGTGGGCAACGAAGGCTACGCGCGCGAGAACAAATCCTTCGGGCTGACGACATTGCGCAACCGCCACGCCGAATTCGTGAGTGGCGGTCGGGCGCGGCTGCATTTCCGCGGCAAGGGCGGCCAAGCGCACGACATCACGTTGGACGACCAACGCCTGGCCAAGCTGGTGCGTGGCGTGCAACAGCTTCCGGGGCAGGCATTGTTCCAGTACCGCGACGACGATGGCAGTGTGCGGCCGGTGGATTCGGGCGAGGTCAACGACTACCTGCGCGGCGTCATGGGCGACAGCTTCACCGCCAAGGATTTCCGCACCTGGGGCGGCACACTTGCGGCGTTCCAGCGTTTGGCGGCTACCGAGGTGCCGGAGCAGGCAAGTGAAACCGCACTCAAGCAACTCCAGAACGGGGTGATCAAGTCCGTCGCCGATGCGCTGGGCAACACGCCCGCGGTCTGCCGCAAGGCCTACATCGATCCCTGCACCTTCACCGGCTGGCGCGATGGCAGCCTGCAGCGCGCCGCGAAGGGAGCGCGCGGCGAGCGCCAATGGGAACAAGCGACGCTGAAGTTCCTGGCGCAGACGCATCGCGCGCAACAGAAAGCCTCCATGAAGAAGGGCGCCCGGGGAAAACCTACCTGAGCTACGGTGCTTCGACGAAAGACACCGTCTCCTCGACTGCGGCTTCCACTTCCACCAACCGCATCATCAACAGCGCCAGCGTCACCACGTCCTGGTGGTTGTGCGCGGCCACGCGACGCAGGTTGCGCGCGGAACCACCACGCAGGTAATTCAACCAGGCCGCAGGTGCTTCCGAACCGGGAAGATCGTCCTCGCGCACGATGCGCAGCAACTCGCGCTCGATGGTCGCCAGTCGGCAGTTTTCCCAGGTGCCGCGATAACGCCGGCGCGTGGGGAAGAGCAGGTCCACGTGGTCCAGTGGCGAGATGGGATCGTCCTTCCGCGCCAGGCGATAGCGCGTCTTCAACAGCGGCGAGTCGTAACAACGGCCGTTGTAACTGGACAGCACGGTGTCCTTTTCGCCCAGCCATCCGGTGAATGCGTCCAGCATTGCCGACTCCGCTGCCATCGTGGTCATCAGCAACTGGCGCACGCGCAGTCCGTCCCCGTGCCAGTCGGCGGCACCGATCATGAAGGCGCGGGTGCCGGTGCCGCCGGCCAGGCCCGTTGTTTCGGTGTCGAAGAAAAGCAGGTTGCGCGGGTTCACCGATTCCTCGTGGCGCTTGGCGAAGGCGAGCGGGAGATCGTAGTCAGGCGAGGGCATGGGCAAGCGGGTTTCGATCAGGCGCAGGCCGGGGGAAATTTCTTCGCCGGGGACTTCGCGGTCGGTGGATTTGGGTGGGCGTGTGGTGGACGCGGACTTTTCACGTAGGCCGAGGATCTTGCGGAGGGCGTCGATGGATTGGGACGCAGGTTGAGAGACAGCAACACGTAGCTCGCTCACGAGCGGCACACCAGCCTCCTCCCTTGCGCGCAGCGCAGGGGAGGATTGAGGAGGGGTGCTCTTGCTCTTGCCGTTGCCCGTGCCTTGATCTTCGACGAACTCCGCGCCAACAGCACCCCTCCCCAGCCCCGTATCAAGTACGGGGCAGGCTCCTCCCCTTGCTCCGCAAAGGGAGGGGGCAGGAGCGCCCGCCTCGCGCTTCAATGCGCGCAGCTTCTCCAGGCTGATGCTCATGCCAGTCGCCCCTGTAGGAGCTGCGCCAGCTGCGACCGTGAATTCAACATGTGGGGAAAGCGGGCCGTAGCGTCATTTTGCAGGTCGCAGCTGGCGCAGCTCCTACAGAAAGAGTAGCCGAGAGGTAGGAGCACCCCATGGGCGCGAGCTTTTGACGTTCGCATGCACCACGCAAAAGGCTCGCGCCCATGGGGCGCTCCTACGTGGGCGGTCATGCGATTTCTGTCGCCAACAACCCCAACACCTCAAGCGCCAACGACTTCGGCGTCGCCAATGAATTGCCTTCGCTTGCCGCCAATACAGGTCCTACGCAGGCCGGGCAACCGGCCACGCAATCGCAGCGTTGCACCAGCTCACGCGCGCGCTGCACTAGTTCGCCTTGGCGTTGCCACAGCGGTTCGCTCAGGCCGACGCCGCCGGGGAAGTTGTCATACAGGTATACGGTTGGGACGAACTGCTGGACTTCCACGCTCGCCAGTTCCGCCATCGACACCGCCTTGCCCGCATCATCCTGCGCGCGCCCGTTGCCCTTGCCGTCCTGCGTGGCGAACCACGCGCCGTCGCCGTTGCCCACCGATTGCTGCAGGTCGCGTGCATCGGCCATTACCGCCACCGTCGCCACCACATGCAATGCATACGCGGCACCGAGGAAACCATCCAGCGCATCCTGCTTCGACGCAAACGCCCTCAACAACACCGACTGCGGCAACTGCCACCACGCCGCCGTGGTGTGCAGTTCCTGGTCGGGCAGGTTGACCGGGCCGTAGCCGATGTTCTCGTGCGTGTAGTAGCGGATTTTCTTGTAGCCGGCCACGCGCCGGACCACGTGCACTTCACCGTGGTTCGCATCGCCGTCGCCGGCCTCGCAGCCGTCGAAGCGTTCCAATACCTTCAACTTGGTGAAGTCGATGCTGTCGGTGTAGTAATCGACATGCGTGCGGGTGACGTAGGCCTTGCGGCCTTCCCAGTCCAGCCGCTCCACCTGGTAGGGCGTGGACTGCACCATGTGGATCGCGCCTTCGTACAGGGTCAGCGCGGCGGCGGAATAGTCCACTTCACACAGGATCACCTGGCGTCCGTCGGTCTTGTCCACCACCACGAAGTTGCCGTCCGCCACCGAACGCAGACTCACCGCCTGTGCCGGATAGCTGTCGGCGATCCATTCCCAGCGCTCGCCCTCGCGATGCACCACGTCGGTTTCCGCCAGCGCTTCCAGATACACGGACGGATCAATCGGCCCGAAGGCTTCGCCGACCAGGAACGGGAGTTCGAAAGAACCGCAGCGGATATGGTCGAACAAAATCAGCGGCTGGTCCGGGGCAATCCGCGCGTGTTCCGGCGGCGCGTCGGCAAAGAAATCCGGGTGTCGCACCACGTACTGGTCCAGCGGTTGCGAACTCGCCACCAGCACGCCCAGCGAAG
>CALCNV010000032.1 GCA_937897645.1 uncultured Lysobacteraceae bacterium | reverse complement strand
GGTGCCCGGTGATCCAGCGCAGCACGGGGTTCTTGTCCATGTCGGGCGCCTTGCCGGCGGTCAGCCACATCTTGACGCCGGTGATCAGCAGGAAGGCGCCGAAGAGATAGAGCAGCCAATGGAACTTGGCCAGTAGCGCAGCGCCGACGAAGATCAGGATGGCCCGCAGCACGATCGCGCCCAGGATGCCGATCACCAGCACGCGCTGGCGCTGTTCCTCGGGCACGCCGAAATAGGTGAACAGCATCAGGAACACGAAGATGTTGTCGACCGCCAGCGACTTCTCCACCAGATAGCCGGTGAGGAACTCCAGGCCCACGCGGTTGGCGACCACAGACCCGGCGGTTTCGCTCAGGTACCACCACAGGCCCGCGTTGAACAGCAGCGCCACCGCCACCCAACCCAGGCTCCAGTACATCGCTTCCTTGAACGTGACCTTGTGCGGCCCGCCATGGCGCATCAGCACCAGGTCCACCAGCAGCGCCACCACCACCACCACGGCGAAGCCACTCCACAGCCAGGGATTGCCAATCGTTTCCATTATTTGCTCCGGTAGAAATCAAAACGCCTCGAACCGCAAGGTTCAAGGCGTCTGCACCGGTTTACTGGGGACGGACCTTTCGCCTGTACGGCGAAGGTCTTGCTCACAGGCCTGGGTGGGCCTGCTGCTGGACCGGGGCGTTTGCCCGTAATGACGGCCACAGCATCGGGAGCTACTCCCCTTCTGGGACGCGCATTCTGGCGGGCGGCGCAGGGCCGGTCAACCGTCCCGGTAGAATGGCGGCATGAATACACCACTCCCCGCCGTCCATCTCAAGAACGCCTGGCGTTCCAGCCACCCGTGGATCTTCCAGAAACTGGTGGCCAAGCCCGAGCAGAAACCCAAGCCCGGCAGCCTCGTCGACGTGATCAGCGTGGAGGGCGAATGGATCGGCCGCGGTTTCTACAACGGCCACTCGCGCATCGCGGTGCGCATCCTGGAAACCGATCCCAACGTTCCGGTGGACGCCGGCTGGTTCTCGCGCAAAATCGCGGAAGCCGTGTCGTTGCGCCGTGACGTGCTGAAGCTGGATGAAGTATCGAATGCATGGCGCGTCGTGCATGCCGAAGGCGATGGACTGTCCGGCCTGGTCGTGGATCGTTACGACGATTTGCTGGTGGTCG
>CALCNV010000031.1 GCA_937897645.1 uncultured Lysobacteraceae bacterium | reverse complement strand
ACTTGGACAACCGCAAAGCTCATTTTGTTCCCTTATTTACTGACTTATGAGTAAGGCCTGTTTCTCACTATCAAGCCATATGGCCATCAACTCCACTTTGAACTCGGGCCGTGACGCATCGAGTGTAGCAACAGCGGCAGTTCAGTCGGAAGATCTCGCTTACCAAACTCCCGCAGAGGGAATGCCCGCGCAGCATGTGGCTGCCTTTTCAATCAATTATGATTATCCATTCTTAAAGAATGAGAAAGAAACACAGAACATGCTTTCTGCGGTTAATGCGCAATCCCCCGGGACGTTCCAGTCAATAGCCATCTATACAAGTAAGCCAAGCTGTGGTCTGAACGAGGCCCGTCTTGTTGTCGCCACCTACGCGCAAGGAGTGACAGCAGACATCGACGGTGCGGCCGATGGATCTATCAGTCAGATATCCACACTAGATGGGATTACCAGCCCCGAGAGTACGGTCACTCCAACCACTCTTTCAGGTCTTCCTGCACGCAGAATTTCGTATCGCGCAAAAAGGTGGGGTGGAGTACTAGGTGGTGAATTTATCGTAGTGTCCAACCCCAGAACTAATACTTTCTGGCAGTTGCAGCTTATCTTTTCTGCTCGCAACACCAATGACTACGCCGCACTCAGTGGTTCTCATTCGTGCGCACAAAAGATATTGGAAAGTGCTGCTATAGAAAATGGCGAACTGAGCGCGGCCACATTACCAGAAGCGCTAGGCTCGAACAGTAGTGTAGCTGGAGTTTGGACAAGTTCACTTGATGGTCTAGGCGAAGGGCTGTTAAAAATTACGGAGGCAGGGTCAGATTATTTGGTTTCCATAGAAATATCGGCTTCAGGATGCCTCGGGGCTATAGATGGCACAGGTCATATGATAGACAACACACTTAAACTAATAAAAGTTGATGGTGACAGCACGTGTGAGGTCACAATAGATGTGTTGGGGGATACTGCTGATGTCTCACAAAAAAATTGCTCGTATTACCATGGCGCCGCATGCTCCTTTTCAGGCACTTATAAACGGACAAGATAGCAATTGCTGTGTAGAAGCCTAACAATTCGTTCAAGCCGAAACCGCTTCGTTCCAGCAAAATGCGGCACAAAAAAGCGTGCCACATTTTGCTTCCACTACGCAGTTCGGCTTAACTCAGGCGTTAGGCCTCAGGGGAGACATCGTGTGGAGCTGACACAACTGGAAGCATTGCGCGCCTACGCGCGCTCACTGAACACTCTCACGGTAGAGCCACTCGAACCATTGCTCGCCGACGACTTCACTTATGAGTCGCAGAGCGTTTTTTCCGCCTTGGAGTCGAAAGAAGATTTCCTGAACTACTTTCGGCCAAAACTTCAAACCATTGCAGCATCGGGTTCGGCTGTTTTCGCAGAGATGGGGACGGTTTCAGCCTATGGCGGGCTCCAGCCCTGTGTCGTGCTTGCCCAGGGCGAAAGAGAAAGCCTTGTTGGTCTTGTACTCGCCAAGGTGCAAGACGGTATGCTGAAGCGCCTAGACCTTTGCATTGTGCCGCCGCCTCAATCGGCAGAGCGCAGCGGAGAGTACCCGGCCTGAGGCCTAACAATTCGTTCAAGCCGAACTTGCTTCGCTACACCAACAACGTGGCGGGTAAAGCTTGCCACGTTGTCGGCTACGCTACGCAAGTCGGCTTAACTCAGGCGTTAGGCCGCATGAGACCAAAATTTCCATTACTACTGGTCGGTGTGCTTTTGTTGATTGCTGCGGCAATTCTCATTTGGCCAAATGTTTCAGCATTCTTTGCTTCTGATGCTTGCCTCGACTCTGGCGGTAGTTACGATTACTTAGCCAGACAATGCGACCGCTCTGTCAGTCATCCATTTATACCGTTCTACCGCACCTGGACATTCTGGCTGTCGGCTATTGCAGCCGTTCTGGGGTCTTTGATGCTAGGCCGTGCGTATTCCACTCATGCGGCCTAACAATTCATTCAAGCCGAACCCGCATCAGGTTCGCTAACTTCGGGTCGTTCTGGGTAATATCGGCTTCGGTGCCTATCCAGTGCGGGTCGGCTTAATTCAGGCGTTAGGGCTCATCGGTGAGAGATATCGATCACTGTCCAATTTGTGGGTACGGCCCATTCGCTCCTGCGTATGAGTCCGTGAGCGAGATCAGAGGATCTTTTGATATCTGTGAGTGCTGCGGGTGCGAGTACGGATACGACGATAATCTGGCGCACCTAGAGAGATGGATTGCTAACGGCTGCCCTTGGCGCGTTGCAAAAGCGAGGCCCGGTGACTGGTCGCTCGACCAGCAGCTATCGCATGCAATCCGACCATGGCCGCCCGTTGAGCCCTAACAATTCATTCAAGTCGAACCCGCATCAGGGCGGCGCCTGGGTGGATGGCGCGCGCTTCCCCATGGGAGAGGCATCCCAAAGTCCACGGCCTGCGGCCTGTGATACGTGTGCCTAGGCAAGTATTCCCGTGGGCAGTTGGGAAGTTTCGTTTTTCCCATCCGCACGGGTGGGGGTAGGCAAAAAGTCCAGAGCCGTGCCGGGCATAGATCGACTGTCCAGACTTCGATTATCGCTAACCGCAAATATTTCCAAAAATTGGCCTAGCGGGCACAACGTGGGGGCATATTTGGGGGCATAAGTGATGCGTGGCCTGTGCCATTGTTTTTAATATCAATCACATAGTCTGACTATTCGATGCCGGGTGTCGCACCATCCCCCATGACTGTTGCACCGCCACAGTGGGGCATGCGGAACCCGGCTAGACTCTGCGGCCTGTCGATTGCCGCGAAGTCCTGCACATGAGTCGAATCTTCCCTCCGGTTTCATTGATCGGCGTACCCACCGATATTGGCGCTGGCCACCGTGGCGCGCGCATGGGCCCGGATGCCATGCGCATTGCCGGCCTCGCCGAAGCACTCATCGCGCGCGGCGTGGAGGTCGCGGATCGCGGCAACCTGCAGGGCCCGGTCAATCCATGGCAGCCACCCGTGCACGGGTATCGTCATCTCGACGAAGTAGTGGCCTGGAACCGCGAGTTGATGCTTGCGACGCTGGCCGAACTGCGACGCGGGCGCATGCCGATCATGCTCGGTGGTGACCACTGCCTGGGCGTCGGCTCGATCACTGCCGTCGCGCAACATTGCCGCGAAACCGGCAAGCGCCTGCGCGTGATCTGGCTCGACGCACACTCCGATTTCAACACCAGCGACGTCACGCCCTCCGGCAATATCCACGGCATGCCGGTGGCCTGCCTGTGCGGCATCGGGCCCAAGGGACTCACCCATCTCGGCGATCATTTCCCGGCCATGGCCGCCGCCGACATCCGCCAGATCGGTATCCGCTCGGTGGACCCGGATGAGAAACGCCTGATCAAGGAAAACCGCATCGACGTGTACGACATGCGCTACATCGACGAGAACGGCATGAAGCGCGCGATGCAGGCGGCACTGGACGGGGTGGATGAAGACACGCATGTGCACGTCAGTTTCGACGTCGACTTCCTGGATCCCAGCATCGCACCGGGTGTCGGCACCACGGTGCCCGGTGGCCCCAATTACCGCGAAGCACAGCTGGTGATGGAGATGATCGCCGACACGGATCGCATGATGTCGCTGGATATCGTGGAGCTCAATCCGATCATCGATACACGCAACCTCACTGCCGAACTGGTGGTGGACCTGGTGGAAAGCCTGTTCGGCAAGTCGACGTTAATGCGCGACTGAGGAAGCTGAACGCTGTAAATGCGCGTTCACATCGATTGAATGACCTCCGGTCCAACGTATGCGCAAGGTTGGACTCGTGCATGCAGTACATGCATCGCGCAGGTCGACCGACAGCACTATTTTCCACAGGAGGATCCAACATGAAGCGTTTATTGGCATTGATGGTGCTTTCGATGTTTTCGATCGGCATGCTGTCCGGTTGCAACACCATGGCTGGTGCAGGCAAGGACGTGCAGAAAGTCGGCGAGAAGGTCGAAGACAAGGCGCAGGATTGCAAGGACGGCAAGTGCTGATGCAGGCCATCTAGCCTGTTGCTGGGTTTCATTCTCCACGAAGAAGGGCCGGTTGCCGGCCCTTCTTTTTTATGCGCGTTGCAAAACGGAAGCGTGAATACCAGGTTGCCGCGAATGTTATGTGCTGTTGACGCGGTGTTGACCCTTGGCGAACGCACCGGGTGCGAAGCTGGCGTCGCGGTATCCCCCTCCGCGAAAACACTGAAGAGGTAAAGCCATGAACAAGGACACCATCGCCGGCAACTGGAAGCAGCTGAAGGGCAAGATCCAGGCCAAGTGGGGCGACCTGACCGACGACGATTTCCAGGTTGCCGAAGGCAATTCGGAATACCTTGCAGGAAAACTGCAGGAGCGCTACGGCTGGGATCGTGATCGTGCGAACACCGAAGTCAGCGACTTCGCCCGCAGCTTGAAATCCGACGTACGCAACTGAAGTAGACAGCCGGTGAAGTAGAGCGACGGGTCCACCTGCATTGACGAGGATGCAGGTGGCACCAGGCAAACTGTCTAGTGAAAAACAACGGGCCGCAAGGCCCGTTGTTCGTTGCTGGCACTGGCAGCGATCAATTGCGCGGTGGATCAGCCACGAAACCGTTGGGGAACGCACGCGGGCGATCATCGCGCGGATACTGGCGCGGTGCGTAGCGCGGCAGGATGCCCATCGCCACCAGTCGATAGGTGTCGTCGTAGCGCAACTGGGTGACCTGGGCTGGATCGTGGCTCGCACGCACGAAGCTGGTCTGTCCCACCGGTGACCATTCACGCTGGCCGTGCCCGGTGCCCATGCTCTGGCGTTGCGCGCTGCTGTCGGCGGCGGCCTCGTTCATCGCGCCAGCAGCAGGCGCCGCGGCTTTCGCTTCATCCCGCTCGTACTCGCGGCCACGCGCGATGGGCGGCACGGGTGATGGGTAATAGCGGGGACGTGATTCCTCGAACACTGCCACCCCAATCACGCCCACGTTGCGTGGACGGCCCGTGCGTGCGGCATAGCTGTCGCCCAGGTCGGTGAACACGAACTGCGCGATGTCATCCATCGACTTGCGCCAGCCGGAAATCTCCGCGCTTTCCCAGGGTTCCAGTACATAGCCGGCTTGCGATGGATTGGCGGTTTCGCCGGTGACTGCATTGATGCCGTCCACCGACAGCACCACCAGCACGCGTTGGCCAGTGGTGTTGGCCAGGCGCACGCCATAGCGGTTGCCCGGCGTGCCGGCCACCCAGGTATCGCCACGGTGCGGATAGCGGGGCAGGGTTTCGCCGGTATCGCGATCCACCACCGTCACGTCCACCAAGGGTCGTGCGGACAGCGGGCTACAGGCACTGGTCAGCAAGGTGACCAGGAATATGAGCAGGGTCTTGCGGAACATGGGCGTTCTCCGTGGTTGGGCATGCAGAGGAACGCGCCAGCTTCGCAAACGGGGTTGTGCGTTGTAGTGCCGAGCTTGCTCGGCAGCTCTTTGGCCGGGAGATACGTGCTGCCGAGCAAGCTCGGCACTACGGGGACGGTGGCGGTTAAACTTGCGGGCATCCAGAACCCATCAGGCAGTCCCTCGCGCATGACCCGTGTCCTTACCGGCATCACCACTTCCGGCACTCCGCACCTTGGCAATTACGTGGGCGCCGTGCGTCCGGCGATTGCCGCCAGCCATGCGCCGGGCGTGGAAAGCTTCTATTTCCTCGCCGACCTGCACAGCCTGGTCAAGGTTCAGGACGCGGCGCGCGTGCAGCGCTCCACCCTGGAAATCGCCGCCACCTGGCTGGCCGCGGGGCTGCAGCCGGACAAGGTGTGGTTCTACCGGCAGTCGGACATTCCAGAGATCAGCGAACTCAACTGGTTCCTGACCTGCGTGGCCGGCAAGGGCGTGCTGAATCGTGCGCATGCGTACAAGGCATCGGTGGATCGCAACCGTGCCGATGGCGAAGACGATGATTCCGGCATCAGTGCCGGTCTTTTCATGTACCCGGTGCTGATGTCGGCCGACATCCTGTTGTTCAACGCCAACAAGGTGCCGGTGGGCCGCGACCAGGTGCAGCACATCGAGATGGCGCGCGATTTCGCCCAGCGCTTCAACCATCTGTTTGGTGGCGAGTATTTCGTGCTGCCGGAAGCCGCGATCGAAGACAACGTGGCCACGCTGCCCGGGCTGGATGGCCGCAAGATGAGCAAGAGCTACGACAACACCATCCCGCTGTTCGCGCCGCACGCGGAAATGAAGAAGCTCATCGCGTCCATCGTTACTGACTCGCGCGCGCCGGGCGAAGCCAAGCAGGTCGAAGGCTCGCATGTGTTCCAGCTGTACCAGGCGTTCGCCAGTGCCGAGGAAACCGCGCAGATGCAGGTGGCGTTCGCCGAAGGCATCGGTTGGGGTGATGCCAAGCAGAAGCTTTTCGAGCGCATCGATGCCGAAGTCGCGCCGATGCGCGATCACTACGAGGCGCTGATGGCGAAGCCCGCCGAGATCGAGGCCATCCTGCGTGACGGGGCGCAGCGACTGCGTACGAAGTACGCGACCCCGTTCATGGCCGAGTTGCGCCATGCCGTCGGCTTGCGTGATCTTTCCTCCGCGCCGGCGGCCGAAGCCGAGGCGGCGAGCAAGGCTGCATTGCCGGTGTTCAAGCAATACCGCGACACCGACAATCGTTTCTACTTCAAGCTGCTCGACGGCGAAGGCAAGCTGCTGGTGCAGAGCAACGGCTTCGACTCGCCGAAGGATGCCGGGCAACTGATCGGCGTGCTCAAACGCAGTGAGCGCGCGGATGCCATGGAGACTCCCGGGATCAACGTGCTGGTGCCCGTGGACGAAGTCTTGGCGGCGCTGTTGCAGCTGCGGAATGCGGAGGCCTGATGCCGTATCTCGCGATCATCCTGTTCCTGCCCTGGTTCCTGCTGCTTGGTTCGCTTTTCTACCTGTTCCCGCGTGAGCCGCGTACGGCGCGCCGGCGCAGGTTCGACCTGGCGGCCCTGCTGGTTGCATTCGTGCTGAGTTTCGCCGGCATGCAATGGGGCTATGCACTTGGCTTGGCGGATTCCGGCACCGGCGCGATCTGGAAACAGGTGCTGGCCACGCTGGTGGCCTACGGTGCGTTCCTGATCGTGCTGGTCGTGGCGATTCCGTTACGCGGCTGGTTCCTCGCGCGGAAAGACTGATCGCATGATCGGGCACGGCATCCATGCCATCGACACCGCGTTCCATCGCGACCACTTCGATGCCGCCTACCTGATCGTCGAAAACGGACGTGCGGCCTTCATCGATTGCGGCACCAACCATTCGATTCCCCTTCTGCTTGCTGCGCTTGCTGATGTCGGACTCACGGCAGCCGATGTCGACTGGTTGCTGGTCACGCACGTGCATCTGGACCACGCGGGCGGCGCGGGTGCCCTGATGGCACGCTTGCCGAACGCGCGCTTGGTGGTGCATCCGCGTGGCGCACCGCACATGATCGATCCCTCCAAGCTCATTGCCGGCGCCACGGCGGTGTATGGCGAGGCCGAAATGGCGCGCAGCTATGGCGAGATCATCGGCGTGCCCGAGGCGCGCGTGGTGGTGGCCGAAGACGGGCAGGTGGTCGATTTCCAGGGGCGACCGCTGCTGTGCATCGATACGCCCGGCCATGCTCGCCATCATTTCTGCGTATGGGATGCGCGTAGCCAGGGCTGGTTCACTGGCGATACGTTCGGTCTCTCGTACCGCGAACTCGACAGCAGCAACGGGCCGTTCGTGCTGCCGACCACGTCGCCGGTGCAGTTCGAACCGGACGCGCTGAAGGCCTCCATCACTCGATTACTGTCGTATCGCCCGCAATCGATGTATCTGACCCATTTCGGCCGCGTCGGCGACGTGGAACGCCTGGGTCGCGATCTGCACGAGCAGATCGACGCGATGGTGACCATCGGCAAGGCCTGCGATGGCCAGCCGGATCGGCACGAACGCATGCGGGACGCATTGACCGTGCTGTACCTGGACCGTGCGCACGCGCATGACTGTCAACTTGACGATGCTGGGATCCTGCAAGTGCTGGGAATGGACATTGAGCTCAATGCACAAGGCATGGGATCGTGGCTGGATCGCGACAAGCGCTAGCGAACGGGTAGGAGCGCCCCATGGGCGCGAGCTCTTGATTGCTGCATGATCCAAACGAAGAGCTCGCGCCCATGGGGCGCTCCTACCGGTTTGCGGTTATTTCCAGGTATTGGGTTTCTGGCGGCCTGACTTCTTCGGCATCGGCACCACGCAGAAACGGTGGCCGCTGGGGGCTTCCATCACCCACCAGCGCTCGCGCACGAATTCGATGCGCTTGGCACCGAGCTTTTCAAGGCGGGTGACCTCGGCTTCGATGTTGTCGGTTTCTATGTCCAGGTGCACGCGCGAGGGATGCGCGACTTTCTGCACTTCGATATGCAAGCCACCCGGGCCATCGCTCAGTGGCGCGTAGATGCCGAGATCGCCTTCGTCATAATCCGTGACTTCCAGTCCCAGTGCCTGGCTCCAGAAATCGGCGGAGTCTTCCAGCGAGCCGCGCTTGCAATCAATGATGAAGCCGGCGAGTCGACTGCGGTGTGCCATGCAAATCTCCGTTGGATTGGTAGGAGCGCCCCATGGGCGCGAGCTCTTTGCCCGGATTGCGCGAAAATCAAAAGCTCGCGCCCATGGGGCGCTCCTACCGGGTTAATTCGAAAGTGCGAGGTCGTCGAGCATCGCCCGCAGGAAGCGCGCTGCTTCGCCGCCGGTGGACACGCGGTGGTCGAAGGTCACCGACAACGGGATGACTTTGTGCGCTTCGAAGCCACTCGCAACCGGGGTCAGCTGCATGCGTGCACGTCCAGCGGCGACGATCGCCACGCAGGGCGGCACGACGACCGGCGTGGCATAGCGGCCGGCGAACATGCCGAAGTTGGATAGTGAAATCGTATAGCCACTGAGTTCCGAGGCTGCGATGCTGCGGTCTTCCACCTGTGCACGCAGGCGGTTTACGCCTTCGCGTATGCCGTGTGCATCCAGCAGGTCGGCATTGCGCAGCGCGGGAACGAACAGGCCGTCTTCGGTATCGACGGCAATGCCGATGTCCACGTGTGCATGCAGGGTGCGTGTCAGCGTGCCGCCGTCGAACCAGGCATTCATCGCCGGCACGGCCTGGCATGCGCTGACCAGCGCGCGCACGAGACGTGCGGTCAGGTCGTTGCCGGGCGACCACGCCTGCACGTCGGCATCGTCGTTGAGCGTGGTCGGCACTACCTTGGCATGGGCATCGGCCATCACCCGCGCCATGTTGCGACGCACGCCCTTCAGTGGTTCCGGCTGGCCGCTGGCGATCACGCCGGGCGGCTGGGTGCGCATGGGTTTGCCGGTCGTGGAAAGCGGTGTGCGCGCACGCTCTTGTAGGAGCGGGCCCTGCCCGCGATGCTTTTCTTCGACAGATGCAGGTTTAATTGCAGGAGCATCGCGCCCAGGGGGCGCTCCTACGGGGGGTGGGTTGGCTGCAGCTTGTTTCACATCGGCCATCGTCACCGTGCCGTCCGGGCCTGTAGCGCGTACGCGCGACAGATCTACGCCAAGTTTCCTTGCAGTAGCACGCACTGCAGGCATGGCCTTCACGCCACCGACGGCGATGGCGTGCTCCTGGTGCACGGCGTTGGAGCTTTGCATGGCACCGACCACGGTGCCTGCATCGTCGCGTTCCGTATTTGCATCAGCATCTGCTGTTGTGGGAGGGGCTTTAGCCCCGACTGGGTCCGAAGCCGTCGGGGCTAAAGCCCCTCCCACAACAGCGTGAGCATGGGAATGTCCGGTGTCTTGCCCATCCGCACGCTGCGGCAGGTTGGGATCAAGCTGGAATTCGGCCAGCATCGCGCCGGTCACCACGATGTCTCCCGCGCCGCCAGCCAGCTTCAACACTTTCCCGGATACGGGTGAAGGCACTTCCACCACCGCCTTCGCGGTTTCCATCGACACCAGCGGCTCGTCCAGGCGGATCACGTCGCCTTCCTTCACGAACCACTCGACAATGGTGGCATCCGGCAGGCCTTCGCCCAGGTCGGGAAGATGGAAAGTCTTCGTGTCGGTCATGTGCAAATCCAGGTCGTCATGTGGGTTGTAGAGCCGAACTTGCTCGGCTGCTTATTATTTGGAATCCAGCCAAGAGCATCCGAGCAAGCTCGGACCTACAAGGAACCAGGCTCGCCTTCTATCAGCTCGATGGCGCGTGCCGGAATCCATCCGGTGTCGCCGCTGGCGTTCTCCGCCCACCACCATCCTTCCTGTTCGCGTTGCACGTGCACGATCTCGCCGATGTCGGTCGCCAGCTCTCGCGTGTCGTAATCACCCAATGCGGTGGCCTGGCCGACCTCGTTGTCGAACAACACCGCGGGAATCCAGCCGCCCAGGCCTTGCGCCAGCGTGGTCCATACGAACTGCGGCCAGTCGCCATCGCGTTCACCCAGGGTCACCGTGTCGCCGGTCGCGACGCGGATCGGTGGACGATCCGGCGCGCGGTGTGCGGCGATCACGCGGGCACGCTGCATCAGCCCGCCGCCATCACGCGTTTCGCAGCGGCAATGATCTTGTCCACGCTGGGCAGGTATTTCATTTCCAGGCGGAACAGCGGGATGTGCGTGTCGTAGCCGGTCACGCGTTCCACCGGTGCGACCAGGTCATACATCGAACTCTCGGCAAGGCGCGCCGCGATTTCGGCACCGAACCCTGCCGTGCGTGGCGCCTCATGCACGATCACGCAGCGCCCGGTCTTGCACACCGATTCGGCGATGGTGTCGAAATCCAGCGGCTTCAGCGTAGCCACGTCGATCACTTCCGCGCTGATGCCCTGCGTTGCCAGTGCTTCTGCGGCTTCCAGTGTTTCCTTCACCTGCGCACCCCAGGTCACCAGGGTTACGTCGCTGCCGTCACGCAGCACGAAGCACACGTCCAGCGGCAGGGCTTCGCCGTCATCGACCACCACTTCCTTGTACTGGCGGTAGATGCGCTTGGGTTCCATGTAGATGACCGGATCCGGGTCGCGGATCGCGGCTAGCAGCAGGCCGTAGGCGCGCTGCGGCGAGGACGGCATGACCACGCGCAAGCCGGGCACGTTAGTGAAGATGGATTCGTTGGCTTCGGAATGATGCTCCGGTGCGCGGATACCGCCACCCCACGGCACGCGCAGCACCATCGGGCAGTGCAGGCGCCCGCGCGTGCGGTAACGCATGCGCGCGGCGTGGCAGATGAGGTGGTCCACCATCGGATATACGAAGCCGTCGAACTGCGCTTCCGCCACCGGCTTCATGCCCATCGCGGCCATGCCCACGGTCAGGCCGGCGATGGTGGTTTCGTCCAGCGGCGTGTCCAGGATGCGTTCGGAACCGAAGCGTTGTTGCAGGCCGGCGGTGGCGCGGAACACGCCGCCGTTGACGCCCACGTCTTCACCCAGCACGACCACCGAATCATCGTGCGCGATTTCCCAGGCCAAGGCCTGGGTGATTGCTTCGATCAAGGTGATGGGCAGCGTGGCTTTTGTGGGAGGGACTTCAGTCCCGACTCCATCCGAAGCCGTCGGGGCTGAAGCCCCTCCCACAGGTGCAGTTGTGGCGTCTATGTTCATGAGCGACCCTCCAGCGCGATGGCCGCGGCGCGTTGCGCCAGCAACTCCGGCGGCGGATCGGCGTAGAGATGGTCGAACATCGCTTCCACCGGCTGCACCGGTGTTTCCAGGTAGGCGTTGACCTCGATGTCGACCAGGCGCCCACATTCTTCCTTCCATGCAACTTCGTCGACCTCGCTCCACAAGCCTTGTGCCGTCAGCCAGATGCGCAGGCGTGGGATGGGATCGCGTTCCCAGGCGGCCCTCACTTCCGCATCGTCGCGGTAGCGGCGCGCGTCGTCGGCGGTGGTGTGGTCACCCAAGCGGTAGGTGACGAATTCCAACACGCTGGTGCCTTGTCCGTTGCGTGCGCGCTCGGTGGCGATGCGCATCGCTTCCAGCACGGCGATCAAGTCGTTGCCATCCACCTGCAGGCAGAACGCACCGCCGGCGATGCCTTTCTGCGCCAGCGTCTGTGCGCCGGTCTGTGCGGAGCGGGGCACCGAGATCGCCCAGCCGTTGTTGATAACGCACAGCACCAGCGGCAATTCGTAGGCGCCGCCGGAGTTGAGCGCGGCGTAGAAGTCGGTCTTGGAGGAACCGCCATCGCCGCAGGTGCTCACCGCGATGCGTTGTTCGCCGCGCAGCTTGAATGCCAGCGCCGCGCCGGCGGCATGCAGGCATTGGGTGGAAATGGGCACGCACCAGGCGAAATCGTGGCGCGGCACGGCGAAATCGTTGCCGCGTTCGTCGCCGCCCCAGTACAGCAGCACCTCGCGCGGACGCACGCCACGCATGAACTGCGCGCCGTACTCGCGGTAGCTGGGCGCGAACGTGTCCTCGGGCAAGGTGGAGGCACCGATGCCGACATGCGTGGCTTCATGGCCCAGGCACGAGGCGTAGGTGCCCAGTTTGCCGGTGCGCTGCAGGGCCACGGCCTTGGTATCGAACACGCGCACGAACAACATCTGCTTGAACAGTTCCAGCAGCCGCGGCGTGTCGCGGGCCGCGGCCGGCAGGTCGTCGCGGACGGTTTTTCCGTCCGGGCCCAGGTATTGCAGGTACTCGATCTCGAATTGCGCGGCGAGGGTCATCGCGTGGTGATCCTTGAACCATGTGCGGCGAATGATAGAGCGCGACATGTTAAGGAACCTGGACTGCAGGCACGTCCTGCACCGCAACAATACGCCGCAACACGGTGAATCAGTGGAACACGGCAGTGACCGTGTTCCACTTGCCTGCAACGGTTACGGCGACACGGGCGTGGCGATGACCGCGGTATTGTCCGACTCGTCCGCGTCATGATTGCCGGACGATACTGCGGCGTCCAAGTGGACCGTGGTGGTGTCGCCGGACGCGGGGGCGGCCACGCTCAGTCCGAACGATACGGTGGAGCCCGCGGCAAGCGGCACGTCACTACTGCAGACCAACGTAGGAGCACGGCTGCCCTGACTCACCTCGCACTTCCAACTCGGAGGCACGCTTACTAGCGCGGCGGGAACCACGGTCGGTCCACTCAGCAAAAGGACCGGACTGGTTGCCTCCAGCGAACCATGGTTGGACAGGGAGGCAGTGTAATCGGCTACAGGCTGGTTGGCTGGCACGCTGGGCGGTCCGGACAACTGCACGCCCAGGTCTGGTCGCGGCGCAGTACCCACGCTTATCGCAATCGATGCCTGGTTGTTGCTCTTGATGCTGTCGTAAAGCGGGCTGTCCACGGCAGTGGCCAGCGCGACCTGGCTGCCGGTATCCGGTCCCGAAATGGCACTGGCGACGAAAACGGCGCTGGCGCCGCTAGCAAGCGATGCCGTCATGCATGCTATTGAAGTAGCTCCGATGTCGATCAATGGCGCATCGCAGGTCCATCCATCCGGTGGGCTCACAGTGAACCGAGGGCGCTCGATGTTCAATGCGAAACCGACGGCGGCCGAGGTCGCGTCGGCGGGTCCCAGATTGGTGACGGTGACGCCATAGCGCAGAGGTTCGCCAGCCAGAACCGCAGGCGCCTCGGTAGCCACGCTTACGGACAGGTCGGTACGCGGACGCGATTCGAAATACGCCACCACCGGATCGTGGTCGGACAGGCGCACCGGCGAGTTAGCATCGTTACGCCCCACCTCCGGGAAATCCGCGTTGATGCGCGCATGGTCCAAGCTGAACGCTGTGCTGGCCAGGATCAACTCCTCATTCGCCAGTACGTGGTCCAGGCTTTGTGCATTGCCTCCGAAGACGAAGGAGTAGCGTTCCGCCTGTGGTTCCAGCACGCCCAGGTTGACCAGATCGGGATCGACGAGGTCAAGCCCGTCGCCGGGGACTGCGGTCTGGTTGTCCGGCGTTGGCGTGCCGGTCACCACGTTCATGGTGTCCGCCAAGCCATCGTTGAACGCGAACGCATTGAAATCACCCAGTACGGCGATACGGCGTGCCGGGTCGGCAACCTGCATTTGCTGGATCACGCTGGCCAAGTATTCAGCTTGGTGCTGGCGTTTGCGGCGTACGCGATCGCCGAGCGTCGTGGGACCGGACGGTTCGGTGCTGTCCACGTCGTTGAGCGATCGCTGGTGCACGCCGATCACGGTGATCGGGTCCGGCTCGCGGTCGGTCGGGTAGTGGACGACCGCGTCGAGCACCAGCGGTGGGCGATCGTTGAGCAGGCTGACCGACCCGCTGGGTTCGACCCAGGTCGTATCCTTGCCCTGCTGGGTCACGGCCATGACCTGCACTCTGGGGATGCCGGTGTCGACTTCCCGCGTCTTGACCAGAAAGCCGACGTCGATGCCGCCCACGTCGTTGCCTTCCTGCAGGTAGGCGACGTATTGCGGATTCAGCATGCCGGCTGCTGCCGCATCGGCATTCACGCGCGCGGCCACCGCCTGCAAGGTGGTCAGGTTTTCCATTTCCACCACTAACAGGATGTCGGGCAATCTGAGGTAGTCGCGGATGGCCAGCGAAGCCTTGCCCAGGCGATTGGCGAACGCCGCCGCAGTCAACACCGGCTCACCGATCGCGGGGTCGTTGGTGGTGTCGAAGAAGCGCTCCATGTTGTAAGCGGCCACGGTGAATTCATCGAACGTGGGCGCGCGTACCGGCGTGGGGGTGATTCCACCCGACACAACGATGGCCGCCGTGGGGTCCCGATGGATGGTGTACCGCCTGAAGCCGAAATCCATCGGGCCGGTCAGCCCTTCGATCACGGTGCCGGCGGACAGGTCCAGCACGTAGCTTGGACCACCCAGCGAATCGCTGTCGATGGTCATGAGCTCGGGATTGAAATCCCAGCGCGGAATCGGCGGGATGCTGCTGCCTGCCGGCGGGGGGTTCGGCGCCTGTATGCCGGGCTCGCGCATCGGGCGCGGCACGCCCGTCACCACGGCGTGCAGGATGCCGGTAGTGGTGCCGGTGGCGCTGCTTTCGTTGGTATTGCCCTCGGTCGGTGCGACAACCGTCAAGCTCGGCACGGTGACGCGCATGCCTTCGACGCGTTCGAGTTGTTCGAGAGGACCCGACGGGTCTGGAAACGTTGCACTGAGCACGACGGGCGTGGGCAACGGATTATTCGTTGACAGCAGAGCGATGCTGGGATTGCCACCAATCTCGGTCAGTGGTGGTTGGTCGGGATCGGTGGTCGGAACGTATTCAACGACCGTACCGGTGACACGCACTTGGTTGCCCGGCTCGGCGCTGGCCGGCGGAACGGTACCGGTGAACACGAAGATGCCTTCCGATGTCGCTGGGTCTGCATCGGCCTCCGCATCGCGTGACTGCAGAAAGAAGCCGTTGCCCTTGCGGCCTGTGACGGTGCCTATGGTGGACACCAGCTGGTTGACCCTTGGCGAGATGCTTCCGCTGCCCTGGATGTCGTGGATCGGAACCAGAACTACGTCGTCGTTGACTATGGTGTAAGTGGCCTGCGCCCTGCCGACGATGGCACCGGCCACGTCGGTGAGGTTGATGAACAAGGTCTCGTCAGCCTCCTGCCTGGTGTCGCCATAGATCGGCACCACGAAGGCTGACGCAGTCAAGCCCTCGGCGATGGTGACCGACCAACCGGTTTGCTCGATGTAATCGGCTTCTGGGGTTTCATTCTGGAACCCCGGAAGCGCGGTGCCGGCAGAGGTATGCGCATTGAAGGTCACACCCGCCGGGCCCGCCGGCTCGCTGAGGGTCACTAGGACCATGCCCGAGAACGTCCAACCCGGTCCATTGCCTTCGTCGGCTGCGGCATCTTGGATGGTCAGGATAGGCAAGCCGGTGGCACCACATAGTTTGAGCGCGGTGGCCATGTTCCTTGGTGAAGGCGCGCCGCTGGCGAAATCGCCCCCATTGTTGTTGGTATCGGTGCAGCCTCCATTGGCGCGCAGTACGGCCAACGTGTTGCTGGGTGCCAAGGTAGGCACCGAGCCTTCAGAGCAATTGGCCGTCGCCCCGAAACCAACGAAGTCGATGGTTCCTCCAGGGCAGGCGCCGGTCAGCGTGTTGACGCTGTTGACCACGGCGACTTTGCCGGCAGTGCCGGACATGGCAATCGTGCCGGTGGCGTCCGGAGTTGGCAGATCAGGCGCTGAGCCTGCGCCGTCGGCTTGCTTGACCAGGTAATAAGCACCGGCCGGCAGGTTGCCGCTGAGGTTGGTCCGGGCCCAACTGGTGCCGGTAGCGCTGGCGTACTGCACTGACCAACCATCCAGGCTCACGGCTCCTGTCGAGTTGTTGTGCAGTTCGATGAAATCGCTCTTGTAGGGTGCGCCGCTGTTGCCCCCCCCGCCATAGACCTGGCTGATGACCACCTGCGCCCGTGTATTGACGGGTACGCCCAGCGCCACCATGGCCAAAATCAGAACTCCCGCAAGCCCGCTCCCCGTCACCCTCATTCCCATGCCCCCACTCCATTTTGTCGAACGCGGGCGGGTCGCCTCGCGGAGTCCGATTGTGCCGGAACGATGGGGCTTGTGCATGACACCTCCGGTCTCGCCGAACCGTTACCATGGTGCTCCCCCCTGTGCCGGTAACGCATGAGCATCCAGGACAACCAACGACCGCTTGAAGCAGGCATCCATACCGATCTGCAGGGACGCATGACCTACGGTGGTTACCTGCGGCTGGATCGCCTGCTGTCCGCCCAACAATTGGCGTCGGACCCTCCGCATCACGACGAGTTGCTGTTCATCGTGCAGCACCAGGTGTCGGAGCTGTGGATGAAGTTGATGATCCATGAGCTGGGTGCCGCGGTGGCGTGCCTGCAGCGGGACGAGATCGACCCGTGCCAGAAGATCTTCGCGCGCTGCAAGCAGGTGTTGCGGCAGTTGACGGAGCAATGGTCGGTGCTGGAAACGCTGACGCCGTCCGAATACATGGAATTCCGCCCGGTGCTGGGGCCGTCGTCCGGCTTCCAGTCGTTGCAGTACCGGACCATGGAATTCCTGCTGGGCAACAAGAACGCGGACATGCTGCGCGTGTTCGCCTACGACGCCGAAGGCGCGGAAGGCCTGCGCGCGGTGCTGGAAGCACCCAGCCTGTACGACGAATTCCTGCGCTACCTCGCGCGCAAGGGCCATGCGGTGCCGCACGCGAACATCGAACGCGACTGGAGCCTGCCGCACCGTTCCGATCCCGCGCTGTTGCCGGTGTTCGAAAAAATCTACGAAGACACCGATGCGTACTGGCTGGAATACGCGCTGTGCGAGGACCTGGTGGACCTGGAGACGCAGTTCCAGCTGTGGCGTTTCCGGCACATGCGCACGGTGATGCGCATCATCGGCTTCAAGCGCGGCACCGGCGGGTCCAGCGGGGTGGGTTTCCTGAAACAGGCGTTGGAGCTGACCTTCTTCCCGGAATTGTTCGAGGTGCGGACGATGATCGACGGCAAGCCGGGCACGCCGGTGCCGTAGGTTGCTTTTGCCTACTCAGCCCTGCACTGCCTGCGGTCGCCACCGGGAGAAAGCCGCACGGATTTGACGCGAACCGCACCGTTCTGTGATCCTCGCCCGTCCCGCGCCCCACTCGCGGACACCTAATTCCTGAACAAAACCATGGGGGAACCCGCATGAGCGGAGCCGCAGAGTCACCAACGCCGGAGCGCATTCCGGAATTCACGCAAGTCCTTGGGCATCCACGTCCGTTGTGGATGCTGTTCATGTCGGAATTCTGGGAACGCTTCGCGTTCTACGGCATCCGCTGGGCGATGGTGTTGTACATCGTCGCGCAGTTCCATGGTGGCGATGCGTCCGGGCAGAAGCCTGCCAGCGAGATGTACGGTGCCTACCTGGCCCTGGTGTACGCAGGCGCGATCTTCGGTGGCTATGTCGCTGACAAGCTGATCGGCTTCCAGCGTTCGATCCTGCTGGGTGCGGTGTTCATGGCGATTGGCCTGTTCATGCTGGCCTCGCCGACCGAACTGCTGTTCAAGCTGGGCCTGGCCACGATCATCGTCGGCAACGGCCTGTTCAAGCCCATCATCTCGACCATGGTCGGCAAGCTGTATTTCCAGGGGGATGCGCGCCGCGACGCAGGCTTCACCATCTTCTACATGGGCATCAATATCGGCGCGATGATCGCCCCGGTGATCACTGGCTGGTTGGCGCGCAAGATTTTCGGCACCAACGACGATCCGCACTACCAGTGGGTGTTCATTTCCGCAGGCATCGGCATGCTGGTCAGCCTGGTGTGGTTCTGGTTCGGCCGCGACCAGCTCAAGGGCATCGGCCTGCCGGCGCCGGGGCAGGAGGGACTGGGCCGGTTGGGAATGGTCGCGGTGGTGGGTGCGCTGGTGGGCATCCCGCTGTTCTATTTCCTGCTGACCATCAATGCCAGCGTGCTGCAGGCCATCCTGATGGCCTTGTTCATCGTCCCGGCGGTCATGCTGCTGGTGGAAGGCGCACGCAGCGGCCAGGTCGCGCGCGACATGGTCGTGGCCATGCTCATCATCTTCGTGTTCAACGTGCTGTTCTGGATGTTCTTCGAACAGGCGGGCAGTTCGTTCACCTTCCTGGCGGACGAGATCGTCAATCGCGACTTCGGCACCTGGACCTTCCCGCTGGAATGGTTCCAGTCGGTGAACTCGATCGCCATCATCACCCTGGCGCCGATCATGGCGTGGATGTGGGTGAAGATGGGCAAGAACAACCCGTCCATCCCACGCAAGTTCGGCCTGGGCCTGATCTTCAACGGCCTGGCCTTCCTGCTGCTGATGATCGCGCTGAACAGCATGGTCGACGGCAACGGCCAGATCCCGTTCTGGACGCTGTTCATGGTTTATGTCATCCAGTCGGTGGGCGAGTTGTGCCTGTCGCCGATTGGTTTGTCGATGACGACCAAACTGGCGCCCGCGCGCCTGGGTGGACTGGCGATGGGCTGCTGGTTCCTGTCGATCGCGATCGGCAACAACCTGGCCGGCATCTTCGCGGGCAAGGTCAGCGGCGAGGCCGGCATGACCGTGGAGTCCGCGCATGCGGGTTACACGTTCGGCTTCTGGGCACTGGCGGGTTCAGGCGTACTGCTGTTCCTGATCGCACCCTTGATCAACAAGCTGATGCATGGGGTGAAGTGACGCATTGGCGCGCGCAATAGCGCGGCTTTGCCAATGCCAGAGCAGGCATGCCTGCTCTATCCCCGCGAAGAGCCTGCCCTCGATTGCTTAAGTCGGGGGCGGGGATCCAGCGTGGTATCTCGTGCGCACAGCGCACGCTACTGATCGCTTCATGATCCTCTGCAAATTAAATACGGCGGCCATTGGCCGCCGTATTTATTTCGGTGATCGAAAAATATTCCTCAGTCGTGGCCGACGATCAATCCCACGCCTTCGGTGAGCTTGCTGAGCAATGCATCCAGTTGTGCGCGTTCTTCATCACTGAGCTGGCTTAGCAGTTGCCGCTCGCATTCCAGGGTCATCGGCGCGACCTGGTCGTAGACCGCGAAGCCCGCTTCGGAAAGGGCCAGCACCGAACGCCGGCGGTCATCGCCGTGGGTCTCGCGCTGGATGAAGCCGCGCTCCAGCAAGCGCGCCACCGCGCGACTCACCGCCACTTTGTCCATCGCGGTGCGTTCGGCTACTTCGCCCGCAGACAGGTCCGGATAGCGGCCCAGCACCGCCATCGTCCGCCACTCGGTCACCGCCAGGCCGAAGCGCTGGTGGTAGATGCCGGAAATGGTCTGGCTGACCCGGTTGGACAGCACGCTGAGCCGGTAGGGCACGAAGTGCTCGAGATCCAACGTGGCGTGGCCGTGGCCGGCATGGGATTCGGAGGTGTTTTCAGGCATGTCGGAAGGCTGCTCAGGAGTCATTGGCGCGTCGCGGCTTGCAATTGGTTTCAGTTGAAACTATAACGTGCATTCCCCGGATGCAAGCCTCACGCGAGGCATGGACCATGAACACACCCCCCAATCTTGGCATGCAAGTCACCACTTTCGAGAATCCGATGGGCATCGACGGCTTCGAGTTCGTCGAATTCGCCGCGCCGGCCGGGCAGGCGCACCTGCTGCACGACTATTTCCGCACCCTGGGCTTCAGCCAGGTGGCGCGCCACAAGACCCGCGCCATCAGCACCTACCGGCAGGGCGATTGCACCTTCCTGATCAACGAAGACCCGGACTCGTTCGCCGCGCGCTTCGCCGCCGAACACGGCCCCAGCGCCTGCGGCTTCGCCATCCGCGTCAAGAAGCTGGCCGAATGGGCGCGCGTGCAGGCATTGAAGAACGGTGCCGAGTCCTTCGATGCCGCCGACGAACTCACCAAGGCCGTCGCCGCACCGGTCATCAAGGGCATCGGCGACTGCATGCTCTACATCGTCGACCGCTATGACGACCAGGGCACCATCCACGACCCGGATTACGAATACCTGCCCGGGGTGGACCTGCTGCCCAAGGGCTTTGGCCTGACCTTCATCGACCACCTGACCCACAACCTCTACCACGGCAACATGGCCAAGTGGGCGGACTACTACGAGCGCCTGTTCAACTTCCGCGAGATCCGCTACTTCGACATCAAGGGCGCCAAGACCGGCCTGCTGTCCAAGGCGATGACCGCGCCGGACGGCATGGTGCGCATCCCGCTGAACGAATCCAGCGACCCCAAGAGCCAGATCAACGAATACCTGGATGCGTACAAGGGCGAGGGCATCCAGCACATCGCGTGCTTTACCGAGGACATCTACGAGACGGTGGAAGCCATGCGCGCGGCGGGCGTGCAGTTCCTGGATACGCCGGACACCTATTTCGACGTGATCGAGCAGCGCATCCCCAACCATGGTGAGGACGTCGCGCGCCTAGCCCGCAACAAGATCCTGATCGACGCCGACGTGGAAACCAAGCAGCAGAAACTGCTGCAGATCTTCACCCAGAACGCACTGGGCCCGATCTTCTTCGAGATCATCCAGCGCAAGGGCAATGATGGCTTCGGCGAAGGCAACTTCCAGGCCCTGTTCGAAAGCATCGAACGCGACCAGATGAAGCGCGGGGTTCTCTGACGCTGTAGAAGCCCCTCTCCCGACGGGAATCGAAGCCGCCGCAAACGGTTGAGGGTCAGGGTGAGGGTACGCAAGGTTTTGCGTAGGAGCGACGTAAGTCGCGAATAGAATCTCCGTAACACCCGGTAGTATCAATCTCCGTCAATGCATTCGCGACTTACGTCGCTCCTACGCAGGTGCAGCATGGCCACCAGTGACTACCAAACCGGCTTCGCCAACAGCTTCGCCACCGAAGCGGTCGCGGGTGCCTTGCCGATAGGGCGCAACTCGCCGCAGAACGTCGCGCATGGCCTGTATGCCGAACAGCTTTCCGGCACCGCGTTCACCGCGCCGCGTGCGGAGAACCGGCGCAGCTGGTTGTATCGCATCCGTCCGGCGGCGATGCACGGGTCGTTCTCACCTTTCACGCAAGCTGCATTCCACAATGCGTTCGAAACCGGCCCGGTGTCGCCCGAGCAGATGCGCTGGTCGCCGCTGCCCATGCCGGAAGCGCCCACCGATTTTATCGAGGGCGTGTTCACCATGGCCGGCAATGGTTCGGCGGCGGCGCAGTCCGGTATCGGTATCCACCTGTATGCCGCCAACCGTTCCATGCAGGGACGCTATTTCTACGACGCCGATGGCGAGCTGATGCTCGTGCCGCAGCAGGGTGCCTTGCGCATCGCGACCGAACTGGGCGTGATCGACATCGAGCCGCAGCAGATCGCGGTGATACCACGCGGCGTGCGCTTCCGCGTGGAGTTGCTGGATGGCACGGCGCGCGGCTATGTCTGCGAAAACTTCGGCGCGCAGATGCGACTGCCGGAATTGGGGCCGATCGGTTCCAATGGACTGGCCAATGCGCGCGACTTCGAAACCCCGGTTGCTGCGTATGAAGATGTGGAAGGCGAGTTCGAACTTATCGCCAAGTTCCAGGGCCACCTGTGGCGCGCCGACATCGGCCACTCGCCCCTGGATGTGGTGGGCTGGCACGGCAACTACGCGCCGTATCGCTATGACCTGCGCCGCTTCAACACCATCGGCTCGATCAGCTACGACCATCCGGATCCGTCGATCTTCACCGTGCTCACCTCGCCCAGCGACACGCCGGGCACGGCCAACCTGGATTTTGCCATCTTCCCGCCGCGCTGGCTGGTGGCGCAGGACACGTTCCGGCCGCCGTGGTTCCACCGCAACATCGCCAGCGAATTCATGGGCCTGGTGCACGGTGCCTATGACGCCAAGGCCGAAGGCTTCACCCCGGGAGGCGCTTCGCTGCACAACTGCATGAGTGGACACGGGCCGGATGCGGCCACGTTCGACAAGGCCAGTGCCGCGGACCTGTCGAAGCCCGATGTGATCACCGACACCATGGCTTTCATGTTCGAAACCCGCGCCGTCTTGCGACCCACGCAACAGGCTATCGACGCGGCGCATCGCCAGCGCGATTACCTGGCGTGCTGGGCGGGGTTGCAGAAGCATTTCAGGCAGCCGTAACGGCGACGGCTCTCCAAGACAGACCGGTCAGCCAGTTGGTACGACGAACGTGGGTTGTGGTGGGATGTGGGAGCGGCGTCCCGCCGCGAGCTTTGCTGCATGGTCTCGGATGCCCGTAGCTCTGTAGATCCGAGCAAGCTCGGATCTACAGGCACGTGCAAGGGCTCGCGGCGGGGCGCCGCTCCCACAGACGCCGTTTCTGCGACAACTGTTTGCACCCTGCGATCTGCACCGCTATCGATTTCACGCATTCCGCATGCTTGGACGTTAGGCTATGGGGCTTCCCGACCGGAGTGCGATATATGAAGCGAATCCTGATCCTGGCCGCTGCAGTGGCGTTGGCGCTTTCGGCCTGCAAGCAGGACGCTGCCAGTGAAGCGCCTGCCGTGGTAGCCGATCCAGCACCCGCCACCACCCTGCCGGCGACTGAGCCGGTCGCGACGGCCGAGGCGGCAGCACCGGCCGCTGAGCCTGCCACGTTGGCCAGTTTCAGTGGCTACGGCGACATGAAGCTGGGCAGCACCATCGACGAAGCCAAGCTCGCCTGGGCAGGTGAATTGACAGAAGGCGCGCCTTCAGCAGGCAGCACCTGCCATTACCTGTCGCCGAAATGGGCCAGCACGCCTTCCGAGTTCGGCTTCATGATGGAAGACGGCAAGTTCGTCCGCTATGACGTAGGCACCGCCAAGGAAACCGCACCCGGTGGCGGCAAGGTTGGCATGGTGGTCGAACAATTGAAGCTGCTGTACGGCGATGCGCTGCAGTCCGCGCCGCACAAGTACGTGGAAGGCGGCAAGGTCTTCACTGTCGCTGCAAGCGATGGTACGCCCGGCAAGCTGGTGTTCGAGGCTGATGGCGTGGGCAAGGTCACGGCATGGCACGTTGGCTTGCCGCCGCAGGTGGATTACGTGGAAGGGTGCTCCTGATGGTTGGCCGGTAGGGGGAGCGGGTTCGCAGTTGTTGGTTCTTGGTTGTTGGACAAGAGCAAGATCAAAGACACCCCTCCTCAATCCTCCCCTGCTTCGCAAGGGAGGAGGCAGAGAACCAAGAACCAAGAACCAGAAAGCTCTACGCGCTGGCCGGCTAGTGACTACCAGAAGTCCTATTGCGCATAGAATCAAGAAAACGATCGGGGAGAGACGGTGATGATGGAAGCCTTGGGATTCTTCGCGTTGGGCCTGGTGCTGCTGGCATTGGGGGGTGATTCCATCGTCAAGGGCGCGTCTGGCCTGGCACAGAAGTTCGGTGCCAGTCCGTTCGTCGCTGGCCTGTTGCTGGTGGCATTCGGCACCTCACTCCCGGAACTGTTCGTCAACGCCCGCGCGTATGTGACTGGTGCGCAGGACCTGGCGCTGGGCAATGCGGTTGGCAGCAACATCGTCAACTTCGGCCTGACCCTGGGCCTGGCTGCGATTGCCGCGCCGTTGCTGGTGCGCATGCGTTTGCTGTCGTCGCTGCTGGTGTTGCTGGTCGTGGCCACGCTGGCAATGATCGTGTTCGGCCTGGATGGCGTGGTCAGTCGCATGGAAGGCGTAGTCATGCTGCTGGCCTTCGTGGCCATGCTCGCCTTCATGATCGCGCGCAGTGGCAAGGAGAGCGCCGAGGTGCGCGACAGCATTGCCGCGTATGCAGCAACCAAGAGCACGCTGTGGATGAATCTGTTGCGCTTCGTGGTAGCCAGTGGATTGCTGTACTTCGGCGCGAAGCTGGTGGTGCAGAGTGCGCCGATGCTTGGCGCCAGCTGGGGCCTGTCGCCGTTGCTGGTCGGCCTGTTGCCGGTCGCCATTGGCACGGCCTTGCCGGAAGTGGCGGCTGCGATCACGGCGGCGCGGCGCGGGCAGGGTGACATGGTGGTGGGCCACGTGATCGGCTCCAGCCTGTTCAACCTGCTGGTCGTCGTTGGTGGCATGGCGGCACTGCGGCCGCTGCCGCTGCCGGCCTCCTTCGTCAGGCTGGAACTGCCGGCGGCGATTGCGTTCGCGCTGGTGTTGTACCCGATGCTGCGTGGTGACCTGCGCATCAGCAAGGGCGAAGGCGTGATCCTGTTCGTCGCGTTCCTGGGTTTCGTGGGACTGCAGTTGTGGATGGTGGCGGGCTAGGAAGCGGATCGTCCCGTCTCGTTATACTTCAACGATGACCAAGAAAAGCCCCGTCACGCGCGCCATCCAGCTGCTTACGGATTTCTTCCGGTTGCAGGCGGCGGCCGGCATCGTGTTGATGGCGGCGGCTGCGCTGGCCATGATCGTGGCCAATTCGCCATGGAACCCGGCCTACGAAGCATTCCGTGAGTTGCCCATCGGCTTCACCGTCGGCGAGTTCGGGCTGGTCAAGTCCGCCGAGTTGTGGATCAACGATGCGCTGATGGCGGTGTTCTTCCTGCTGGTGGCGCTGGAAATAAAGCGCGAGGCACTGTCCGGCCAGTTGGCCAGCCGCGAGCAGATGCTGTTGCCGGTACTGTGTGCGATCGGTGGCGTGGTGGTGCCTGCGCTGATCTTCTGGGCCGTCAACCGCGGCGACGCCGTGGCGCTACGCGGCTGGGCCATTCCCACCGCCACCGATATCGCGTTCGCACTGGGCATCCTGGCGCTGCTGGGCTCGCGCGTGCCGCTGGGCATGAAGCTGCTGCTGTCCACCATCGCGGTGGTCGATGACCTGGTGGCGATCCTGATCATCGCCATCTTCTACAACCACGGTTTGCAGGTCGGCATGCTGGCCTGGGCCGGTGCGGGCGTGGGCCTGATGCTGTTGCTCAACCGTCGTGGCGTGACCCGCCTGTGGCCCTACCTGCTGCTGGGCGCGGTAGTGTGGCTCTTCATATTGAAATCCGGCGTGCATGCCACGCTCGCCGGCGTGATCACCGGGCTGCTGATCCCGCTGCGCGGCAAGACCGCCGATGCACCGTCACCACTGGAATCGCTGGAACACACGCTGCATCCGTGGGTCGCCTACCTGGTGCTGCCTTTGTTCGCCTTCACCAACGCCGGACTTGCACTGGGCGAACTGCGCATGAGCGACGTGCTGGCGCCGGTGCCGATTGGCATCGTGTTGGGTCTGGCAATCGGCAAGCCGATCGGCATCGTGCTGGTGGCACTCGCTACGCGCGCCGCGGGCATTGCACGCTTTCCCGATGGCATGGACACGCGCGCGATGATCGGCCTGGGCATGTTGTGTGGCGTGGGCTTCACCATGAGCCTGTTCATTTCCAAGCTCGCCTTCTACAAGGTCGGTGCGCATTACGACGGATCCTCCGTGCTTGGCGTGCTGTGCGCCTCGGTGATATCGGCGCTGTGCGGTTGGGTGTGGCTGAGGTTCACCCTCAAGAAAGCTGCCGCCTGAGTGCGACACGCGCTGGTATTTGGCGGCACGGGGCAGATCGGCACGCCGGTGCTGCAGCAACTGCTGGCGAACGGATGGCAGGTCTCCGCGGTATCACGCGACTCTCAGCCGGATGGCGAGCGCCTGACGTGGCTGCGCGGCGAACTGCAGCATGTTGAATCCCTGCCGGCACGCGTCGACGCAATCTTCAGCCTCGGCCCGCTGGATGCTTTCTCGCAGTGGTATGCAAGCGCATCGGTGGCGTCGCCGCGGGTGATTGCATTCGGCTCGACCAGCCTCGGCACCAAGCAGGATTCGATTGATCCGCATGAGCGCGACGTCGCCGCGCGTTTGCAAGCGGCGGAGACACTTATATTTGCCACCGCGGAGCGGGTGCACGCCCAAGCCACCGTGTTGCGGCCGACGCTGGTGTACGGTGCGGGACGTGACCGCACCTTGACCCAGATCGCGGCGCTTGCGCGACGCACGGGTTTTTTCCTCCTGCCGCGCACTGCCAACGGCCTGCGCCAGCCGGTGCACGTGCAGGATCTCGCCGCTGCCGCCGTGGCGGTGATCGATGCCAGCGCAAGCCACGGCCGCAGTTACGCGCTCCCGGGTGGCGAAACCCTGCCGTATGCGCAGATGGTGGAACGCGTGCTGGCTTCACTGCAGCCGCGCGCGCGATTGATCCAGGTGCCCGCACCGCTGTTCAACGTGGTGCTGTCTGCAGCACGCACGCTTGGAAAAATGCAGGGGCTGGGTGATGCCGCGGTGGCGCGGATGGGGGATGACCTGGTCTTCGACGTGGAGCCGGCGCGCCGCGACTTCGGCTATTCACCGCGTGGGTTCAATCCGACGTCAGACATGTTCGGGTAGCGTGCGCCATGCGCACGACAGGTCCACGGATTCGTGCGCATGGCGCACGCTACCTCGACACTTCGCGAAACGACGCGCACGCCGCACGCTAGTTCAGTATTTCCAGCCCATGTGGCGATAGAACTTCGACAGTACCCAGATCGGGCCGATCAACAGGTAGACGAGGTCGGTGAAGAAGCTCGGCTTCTTGCCCTCGATCTTGTGGCCGATGAACTGCGCGATCCAGGCGACTACGAACACGGTGATGGCCGAATACAGCAGCACCTGCAAGCCGAAGGTCTGTTGGATCAGCCGGCACAGGCAACCCATGGTGAAGAACACGGCCAGCATGCCGTAGCCGATCGGGCGCGACAGGCGGTTGTAGAACATCCACGTGGCGAACATGGCCAGCGCCGCCCAGATGCCGCTCTTGAACAGGGTGCCGAAGATCGGGATGCACCACAGCAGGGCCACGACCGACCACAGGATGGCGGGCACCGCGAACACGTGGATCAACTGGTTGGTTTCGTTCTGGTGATCGCCGGAATAGCTGGCGAACCAGCGATCAATAGGGCGTTCCGTAGTTGCGTTCATGCGTCCCTCCCGAGGGCCCGTGCGCCGAGGTATGGAGCATAGCCGATCAGGCCCATGGTTTCCGGGTCAGGTAGCGTGCGCATGGTGCGCGCTACCTCTAATGGACCGTGGACTTGGAGAACAACTGGATCACCGCCACGCCCGCCACGATCAGGCTGATGCCGAGCAAGGCCGGTGCGTCCAGCGGTTGTTTCAGCACCAGCCAGCCAATCCCGGCGATCAGCACGATGCCGGCACCGGACCAGATCGCATAGGCCACGCCAACCGGTACGGTTTTCAACACCAGTGACAGGAAATAGAAGGCCACGCCATAACCCAGTGCAACGACCACGCTCGGTCCGGCCTTGGTGAATCCGTCAGAGGCCTTCAGCGCGCTGGTGGCGATGACTTCGGCCACGATGGCGATGGCCAGGTATACGTAGCCGACATGCATGGTGTGTCTCCTGGATGATGCGGTAGCGTAGGCGTGCTCCGAGCTATGCGAAGAGCGTTCGCGAACTTGAAGCGTCAGCGAAATATATAGAATCGTCATCCCCGCGTAGGCGGGGACCCAGCGACTTTCGTGGGGCACCATTGATCCATCCAGAAACCGCGCGATACAAGCAAAGGCACTGGGTCCCCGCCTGCGCGGGGCGCTGACGGCTAGCACCTATCCGGAATCTCGCGAAACACGTGCGCACGGCGCACGCTACACCACGATGCCGGCCAGCTTGTCCAAGGCTTCCGCGTACTTCGCACGCGTGCGCTCGATCACTTCGGCAGGCAGCGTTGGTCCAGGTGCGGTCTTGCCCCAGTCCAGCGTCTCCAGGTAATCACGCACGAACTGCTTGTCGTAGCTGGGTGGGCTGGTGCCCACTTCGTATTCGTCCGCAGGCCAGTAGCGCGACGAATCCGGCGTCAGCATTTCATCCATCACGTACAGGCGGCCGTCGGCGTCGGTGCCGAATTCGAACTTGGTGTCGGCCAGCAGGATGCCGCGCTGCGCCGCGTAGTCGGCAGCGAAGGAATAGATACGCAGCGTTGCATCACGCACGCGTTCGGCCAGCTCCGGGCCCACGGCCTTGACCATGGTGTCGAAATCGATGTTCTCGTCGTGGTCGCCGACGGCGGCCTTGGTCGACGGCGTGAAGATCGGCTCCGGCAATTTTTCCGCCTGGCGCAGGCCATCGGGCAGGGCGATGCCGCTGACCGCGCCGGTGCGCTGGTAATCCTTCCAGCCACTGCCGATCAGATAACCGCGCGCGATGGCTTCCACCGGCACCGGCTTCAAGCGCTTGGTGACCACGCTGCGTTTGGCGTAGAGCGCGGGATCGACGCCGTCGGGCAGGACCGAAGCCACGTCGATCCCGGTCAAATGGTTGGGCAGCAGGTGCGCGGTTTTCTCGAACCAGAAATTGGAGATCTGGCAAAGCATCTCGCCCTTGCCCGGAATCGGATCCGGCAGTACCACGTCGAACGCACTCAGGCGATCAGTGGCCACCATCAGCAGGTAGTCACCCGGTGGTGCATCGGCGGGCAGGCGTTCGCGCGGCAGGTCGAATACGTCACGCACCTTGCCACGGTGGCGCAGCGGCAGGCCGGGCAGGTCGGATTGGAGAAGGTAGGGTCGCGACACGGGATTGGGCATGGAACCTCCTGGGCCGCACAGTTTACGGCGCGCAAGCGTTGTCGTGCCGTAAAATGGTGGCCACAGAAGGCCAATGCTTCCCAGGGGATGCGCGACCCATGAACCGCTGGTATGGAAAACTGCTGGGCCTGATCGCCGGTGCGCTGCTGTTCCGCCCGAATCCGGTGTTCGGCGCGCTGATCGGCCTGATCCTCGGCCACGCCTTCGACCAGGACTGGTTCAAGCTGAGCCGCGACAACCCGTATCGCGTGTTCAACCTCACCAGCGAGGCCAGCGACGCGGAAGTCGACCAGGCCTACCGCCGCCTCATTTCCCAGTACCACCCCGACAAGATGGCCGGCGCGGCGGAAGACCTGCGCCTGCAGGCCGAAAAGAAGGCCGGCGAGATCAACGCCGCCTACGACCGCATCAAGACGTTGCGCAAGCGTAGATAATCGTCCAAGGATCGCACTTGTGGGAGCGGCTTCAGCCGCGACGCTTTCTCCACGGGTCATGTCGGGGCTGAAGCCCCTCCCACATCGGAAACACCATGTCCAACTGCATCATCGCCCCGTCCATCCTTTCCGCCGACTTCGCCCGCCTGGGCGAGGAAGTGGACAACGTGCTCGCCGCTGGCGCCGACTGGGTGCACTTCGACGTGATGGACAACCATTACGTGCCCAACCTGACCATCGGCCCGCTGGTGTGCAGCGCGCTGCGCAAGCACGGCGTCACCGCGCCCATCGACGTGCACCTGATGGTGCAGCCGGTGGACCGCATCGTGCCGGACTTCGCCGAAGCGGGCGCCAGCCTGATCAGTTTTCATCCCGAAGCCAGCAGCCACGTCCACCGCACCATCCAGCTGATCAGGTCGCATGGTTGCAAGGCCGGGTTGGTGTTGAACCCGGCCACGCCCATCGACGTGCTGGACTGGGTCCTGCACGACCTCGACATGGTGCTGCTGATGTCGGTGAACCCTGGCTTCGGTGGCCAGGCCTTCATTCCTTCGACGCTGGACAAGCTGCGCGCCGTGCGCAGCAAGATCGATGCGACCGGCAAGCCTATCCGTCTTGAAATCGACGGCGGCGTGAAGGCCGACAACATCGGTGAAATCGCGGCGGCAGGTGCCGATACCTTCGTCGCCGGCTCGGCCATCTTCAATGCGCCTGGCTCCAACAAGGATGGATACGCGGAAGTCATCGCGCGCATGCGTGCCGCCGTCGCCGCGAAGGGGTAGAACGCCTCGCCGTGGTAGGAGCGCCCCATGGGCGCGAGCTTTTCGATCGGCGACGCGTAAGCGCTCGCGCCCATGGGGCGCTCCTACCGGGGAACCGCTTGGTGCCGTTCCCGGAATATTGGAGGCTTATCCTGCCTCCGCCAGTCGTCCCTGCTATGGCCTTCCACGTTAGGCATCGGGTGTTACGTCCGGATGACGGTGGGGGTCATCGTGTAGGAGCGACGTAAGTCGCGAAGGCATGCTTGCGGTTCTCGCCGGCTTGTCGGATGTTTCGGTCGCGACTCACGTCGCTCCTACGGACTTGCCGTTATGCTCGGGCCCTTCTCGAAGGAACCCCCGATGACCAACCACCGCTGGCGCCTGATCCTCAACGGAAAATCCGCGGGCGACGAGGCCTTGCGCGAAGCGGTGGCGACGATGCGCGAACGTGGCATCGCCCTAGACGTGCGCGTGACCTGGGAAGCGGGCGATGCCGAGCGCTACGTCTCCGAAGCCATCGCCGACGGCGCCGACACCATCATCGCCGCAGGCGGTGACGGCACCCTGAGCGAAGTCGCCGCGACCCTGGCCCATCGCGATGAGCCGGCCGACGACCTGCCTGCGCTGGGCCTGGTGCCACTCGGCACGGCCAACGATTTCGCTAACGCGGCGGGTGTGCCGCTGGATGCCTTGCCCGCGCTGGAGTTGATCGCCGCCACGCCTGCCGTCGCCATCGACCTGATCAAGCTCGACACCCAGGATGGCGAAGTGCATTGGGCCGCCAACCTGGCCAGCGGCGGCTTCGGCACCCAGGTCACCGTGGAAACCGACGACGGCTTGAAGAAGATGCTCGGTGGCCTGGCCTACCTGATCACCGGCATCGCCAAACTGGGCAAGATCGAACCCATCCCCGCACGCCTGCATGGCCCCGATTTTGATTGGCGGGGCGACCTGATCGCGCTGGGCATCGGCAACGGCCGCCAGGCCGGCGGCGGGCAGGCGCTGTGCCCCGATGCTGTGCTCGACGACGGTTTGCTGGACGTGACCGTAGTGCCCGAGCTGTCCGGCGAGGTCGCCACGACCCTCGGCACGCTGGTCACCAGTGGCAAGGGCGCGGCACTGGAACGGGTCGCCGTGCGCGCGCAGTTGCCGTGGGTGGCGATTGACTGCCCCGAACCGCTGACCCTCAACCTGGACGGCGAGCCGGTGGAGTCCCGCCATTTCCGCATCGACTGCGTGCCGGGCAGGGTGCGCATGCACCTGCCGGCGGATTGCGCCCTCATGGCCGACCAGCGAGGCATCACGGCTCCGTAGAGCCGAGCGTGCTCGGGCGCACTTGCTCTTTGTAGAGCCGAGCAAGCTCGACTCTACAAAAGGCGATGGCCCCGGAGCAGCCGAGCAAGCTCGGCGCTACACAAGGCGATGGCCCCGGAGCATCCGGGCAAGCCCTGATCTGCAGGGCGGGCAATTCGACGCCAGCTCGGGTTAAAGTAGCCCCGTGATCACGCAGACGCACTCCCGCGCCCTTCCTTCCGCTCGCCGCTGGCGATGGTGGCCTGTCGCCGTCGTCCGCCTGACCCCTGCGCATCGGAAGGAAACCCGTTTTGACCCCGCACACCCCATTCCAGCAACACGCTGAGCAACTCCCTGCGTCCGCGCCCTACACCCGCGTGCCCGTGGTGCGCGAAGTGCTGTCCGACCTGGACACGCCACTCTCGGTCTACCTGAAACTCGCCGACGCCCCGCACACCTACCTGCTGGAATCGGTGGAAGGCGGCGAGCGTTTCGGCCGCTACTCCATCATCGGCCTCCCGGCCAAGCGCGTGATCACCTTCCATGGCCTGCACATGGAAATCCGCGACCATGGCGAACTGGTCGAATCCCGCGACGTCGCCGATCCGTTCGCTGAAGTGGAAGCGCTGCGCGCCGCGCATTCCGTGCCGAAGCTGGAAGGCTTGCCCGGATTCACCGGCGGGCTCGTCGGCTGGTTCGGCTTCGAATGCATCGGCTACATCGAACCGCGGCTGGCGGGCAACGACAAACTCGATCAACTGGACACGCCCGACATCCTGTTGATGCTGTCGGAAGAACTCGCGGTGTTCGACAACCTCAAGGGCCGGCTGTACTTGATCGTGCATGCCGATCCGCGCGAGGACAATGCGATGGAACACGCGCACGCACGCCTCGACGCATTGACCCACAAGCTGCGCCAGCCCGGTTCCTATCCCACGCCCATCACCCGCGACGTGCTGGACGAAAGCCACTTCGTGTCCGGTTTCACCCACGACGGCTTCATTGCCGCGGTGGAACGGTCCAAGGAATACATCCGCGCCGGCGACATTTTCCAGGTGGTGCTGTCACAGCGGCTCAGCGTGCCGTTCAACGCGCGTCCGGTGGACGTGTACCGCGCGCTGCGTGCGTTGAATCCTTCGCCGTACATGTACTTCCTGGATGTGGGCAACGTGCAGGTGGTGGGTTCATCGCCTGAGATCCTCGTCCGCCTCGAGCAGAACGATAAAGGCGAGAACGAAGTCACCGTGCGCCCCATCGCCGGCACGCGTCCGCGCGGCAGGACGCATGAAGAAGACCTCGCACTCGAAGTGGAGTTACTGGCCGATCCGAAAGAACGCGCCGAGCACCTGATGCTGATCGACCTGGGCCGCAACGACGCGGGCCGCGTGTCCGAGGCGGGCACGGTGGAAGTGGGCGAGCAGTTCGTGATCGAACGCTACAGCCACGTGATGCATATCGTCAGCGAAGTCACCGGCAAGCTGTTGCCGGGATTGAGCTATGCAGACGTGCTACGGGCGACGTTCCCGGCCGGCACGGTCAGCGGCGCACCGAAGATCCGTGCGCTGGAAGTGATCCGCGAACTGGAACCGATCAAGCGCAACGTCTACGCCGGCAGCATCGGCTATATCGGCTGGCACGGCGACGCGGATACGGCCATCGCCATCCGCACCGCCGTGATCAAGGACGGGCAACTGCACGTGCAGGCGGGCGCGGGCATCGTGTACGACTCGGACCCGGAGAAAGAGTGGGACGAGACGATGAACAAGGGCAGGGCGTTGTTTCGCGCGGTGGCGGAAGCGGCGAAGGGGTTGTGAGGTGGTCACAACGGTGCGACAACCCCGAAGAGTGGAATGAATCGTTAGGTAAGTTGGGTGATAGCTGTCTGTGCAAGCAAGGAGTGGTCCCTCCGGATCGTCATCCCCGCGAAGGCGGGGATCCAGCGACTTTGGTGGGCGAAGCTAAAGTCGCTGGGTTCCCGCCTTCGCGGGAATGACGACCCACATATTTTATTGGATACGACTGGCTGCAGTTACCACTCAAAACCCTTCGATTGATAACTAAGGAACGATGAGATGAATTATAAAACGATTGCACTAGTGCTTCTCTTTTCTGCTACTGCAGATGTGTCGGCGCAGGTAAACGCTTTGCCGCCAACACGCCACATCCTGGTCTACGGTGATGCGCAGGCGCGTGCCATTCCTGACCGTTTCAAGATCACCCTCAACTTCGAATCGGTGAACGTGGATCCCGATCTCGCGCGCCGCAATGTAGAAACCAACGTGCAGCAGGTTCTGACTCAGTTGCGAGCTGCGGGTGTCCCGGACGATGAAATCGTTGCCACCTCGCTGAGCATCGACAGCAAGGAGCGCTACGATCAGAAGACTCAGGAACAGGTATTCGTGGGTACCGAAGTCGCAAGAACCCTCACTGCTCGGTTCTCAAGTCAGAAAGCACTTGAATCGTTTCTGGCTGGCATAAAGACCTCCAGGGAATTGACCATATCCGAAGTCAGCACCCAGTTGAGCGACGAACCTGCGCTGCGTGCCGCGCTCAGGGAAAAAACTATTGTTTCTTCGCGCGAAAAGGCTGACATCATCGCCAAAGCCTATGGCGCACGAATCAGCGGCGTATACAGTGTTTCGGATGTAGCTCCGCAGTTCGACTATGGCATACGTGCCGGAACCTGGCCGCAGGCTTTCGAATGGAATGACAGCTTTGGTAGGGGCAGGTCGCTGGACAGGATAGAGGTGACCGGTAGCCGTATCAGTGGAAATGCCGCAACCTCATTGCAGACCGGCTATGTGACTTTCCAGGACAAGATCTACACCGTATTTCTCTTAGTGGATTGAATGATGTTGCTAATGCTCGACAACTACGACAGCTTCACCTACAACCTGGTGCAGTACCTGCAATCGCTGGGGGCCGAGGTCAAGGTGGTGCGCAACGATGCGATGACCGTGGACGAGATTGAAACACTCGCACCGGAACGCATCGTCATTTCCCCCGGTCCCGGCACGCCCGACCAGGCCGGCATCACCTTGGAGATGATCGAACGGCTCGGCCAGCACACGCCCATCCTTGGCGTGTGCCTGGGCCACCAGAGCATCGGCCAGGTCTATGGCGGCGACGTGATCCGCGCCAAGACCATCATGCATGGCAAGACCTCGCGCATCCGCCATGAAGGCATGGGCGTGTTCGCCAACCTGCCCGATGCCTACGAGGCTACGCGCTACCACTCGCTGGTCGTGGATCGCAGCACCTTGCCGGATGCACTCGAAGTCACCGCCTGGACCGAGTACGAAGACGGCTCCTTCGAAGAGATCATGGGCCTGCGCCACAAGGAGTTCCCCGTGGAAGGCGTGCAGTTCCATCCCGAGTCGATCCTGACCGAGCACGGACATGCGTTGTTGAAGAATTTCCTGGAAAGATGAAGCCAATCGAAAACAGAAAAAACAGTTCGTCATCCCAGCGAACGCTGGGACCCATTTTGATCTTGCACTTGATCTTCAGTTGCAAGGTGGTAAAGCAAGAGCAAGATCAGAATCAAAATGGATCCCAGCGTTCGCTGGGATGACGACAGAAATGTAGGAGCGCCCCATGGGCGCGAGCTCTACCTGCTGGAAAAACAAAAGGCTCGCGCACATGGGGCGCTCCTACCGAGAACAAGATATGCCAATGACCCCACAAGAAGCCCTGCAACGCACCATCGAGCATCGCGAGATCTTCCACGATGAAATGGTCGACCTGGTGCGCCAGGTCATGCGCGGCGAAGTCTCGCCGACCATGACTGCCGCGATCCTGTCCGGCCTGCGCGTCAAGAAGGAAACCATCGGCGAGATTGCCGGCGCGGCTACGGTGATGCGCGAGTTCTCGCGCCAGGTGGACGTCCCCGACAAGACCAACCTCGTCGATATCGTCGGCACCGGCGGTGACGGCTCGCATACCTTCAACATCTCCACTTGTTCGATGTTCGTGGCGGCAGCGGCAGGCGCACGCGTGGCCAAACACGGCAACCGCAGCGTGTCGTCCAAGTCCGGCAGCGCCGACGTGCTGGAAGCGCTGGGCGCCAGCATCGAACTGCAGCCGGAACAGGTGGCCCAGTCCATCGCCGACACCGGCATCGGCTTCATGTTCGCGCCCGTGCACCACCCGGCGATGAAAGTGGTGGCGCCGGTGCGGCGCGAAATGGGCGTGCGTACCATCTTCAACATCCTCGGCCCACTGACCAATCCCGCCGGCGCACCGAACATCCTGATGGGCGTGTTCCACCCCGACCTGGTCGGCATCCAGGCGCGCGCGCTGCAGGAGCTCGGCGCCGAACGCGCCCTTGTGGTGTGGGGCCGTGACGGCATGGATGAACTCTCGCTCGGCGCGGCCACCCTGGTCGGTGAACTGCGCGATGGCGTGGTCACCGAATACGAACTGCACCCGGAAGACTTCGGCATCGCCATGTCCGCCAGCCGCAACCTGCGCGTGGCCGACGCCGCGGAATCGAAGACGATGCTGCTGGGCGTACTCGACAACCGCCCCGGACCGGCGCGCGAGATCGTGGTGCTGAATGCGGGCGCGGCGCTGTATGTTGCCGGTGTCGCAGAGACCATCGAAGAGGGCATCTTGATGTCGCGCGAGGTTATCACTACCGGCGCGGCGTTGGAGAAGATGGAGGAGTTCGTGGCGGTGACGAAGCGGCTTGTGCCGTGATTTTCGTAGAGCCGAGCTTGCTCGGCTGCTCTTGATGGTGAAGCAAAAACAGCCGAGCAAGCTCGGCTCTACAAAGATTGAAAGCCAAAGTGCTTGGGTTGACCAGCTTCGCTGTTTAAAAGCATTTCCGCCTTGGCGAGGCCCTCAACAGCCGAATGGCTGGTGTGACGGCTCGGAGATCGCGGATCAGAATGCATCACGCATGCTGCTGGCAAGGCGATAATGTGCCCCCTCCCTTGCGTAGCAGGGGAGGGTTGGGGAGGGGTGCTTTTGATCTCGCTTGGGCGGCCCAGCCATTGCGCCAAGAGCAACCCCCTCCCAACCTCCCCCTGCTTCGCAAGGGGAGGGGCTTACTACTGGACATTGAATGAGCGACATCCTCAACACCATCCTGGCCCGCAAGGCCGAAGAAATTGCCGAGCGCAGCGCGCGCGTGCCGTTGGCGGAGCTCATCGCCCGCATCGGCGATGCATCGCCCGTGCGCGGCTTCGCCGATGCCCTGGTCGAACGCATCGCAACCGGTGATGCGGCGGTGATTGCCGAAATCAAGAAGGCCAGCCCGTCCAAGGGCGTGATCCGCCCGGATTTCCGTCCGGCGGAAATCGCGATGAGCTACGAATTCGGTGGCGCGGCCTGCCTGTCGGTGTTGACTGACGTGGATTTCTTCCAGGGTGCGGATGCCTACCTGCAGCAGGCGCGCGAGGCCTGCACCTTGCCGGTGCTGCGCAAGGACTTCACCGTCGACCCCTACCAGGTGTACGAAGCGCGCGTGCTGGGCGCGGACTGCATCCTGCTGATCGTGGCGGCGCTGGACGACACCCAACTGGTCGAACTGTCCGGCCTTGCCATGCAACTGGACATGGACGTGCTGGTGGAAGTGCACGACATCGACGAACTGGAGCGCGCACTGCAGGTGCCTGTGCCGCTGATCGGCATCAACAACCGCAACCTGCGCACCTTCGAAGTGTCGCTGGAGAACACGCTGGCGATGAAGGACGCGGTGCCGAGGGATCGCCTGCTGGTCACCGAGAGCGGCATCGTGGTGGCGCAGGATGTCGCCACGATGCGCGAGGCTGGCGTCAACGCCTTCCTGGTCGGTGAAACTTTCATGCGCGCCGACGAGCCGGGCGATGCGCTGCGTCAGTTATTCTTCCCGTATGAGTGAAGCCACGCAGCCTTACCCGACGCCGCGCGCCGAAGCGCCGGCGGTCGTCTTCGATTTCGACCACACGCTGTACGACGGCGATTCCTTCGGCCACGTGTTGAAGTGGCTGCTGAAGCGCAATCCGCTGCGCATGCTGGTGGCGCTGGTGGCGACGCCCGTGCTGGGGCCGATGGTGGCATTCCTGCCGTCGCGCCGTCGCGGCATCACCGGCTACGTGTGGATCGGTACCTTCGGCCTGCACGGTCGACGCAGTTTCGATTCCATGCTGGACCTGTACGTGGCCACGCACCAGGATGAAATCCGCCAGCGCCTGCTGCCAATCGCGCTGGACGTGCTGCGCGGACACCGCGCTGCCGGTGATCGCGTGGTGATTGCCACCGGCGCGCCGCCGGAACTGGCGCGCGCCATCCTCGCTTTCGTCACCCACCAGGACGTGCCAGTGATCGGCACGACCGTCGGCCCGCGCTTCGGCGCCATGGGCGCGCGCCGGCATTGCCACAACGAGGAAAAGGTGACGATGTTGAAGGAGCGTGGCTATGGCGAGATCGCCATCGCCTATTCCGACAGCAGCGCGGATTTGCCCTTGCTGCTGGCGGCGCGCGCGCCGGTCGTGGTGAATCCCAAGGCCAAGCGCGTGGAGATGTTCCGTCGCGTGCTGCCGCCCGGCACGCCGATCCTCAACTGGGGTTGCAAGAGCAGGGCAGGCGATCCGGTCGCGTAGGGTGGGCCAAGGCCCACTCCAGGGATCTGCCCGATGTCCGGCCTAGAGCGGTCGGGCCGGTGCATCCAGGTCGTTGAACCACTCGATGAAACTGTGTTCGGTCAGGTCCGTGAACTCGCCAGCGTCATAGAAACGACCGAAGCAGCTTTGGCAGCTCTCGAACCAGAGGTGCGGCTGCTGTGGATCGACCATGCGGATGAGGTCCTGCTCTCCGGGGCATGCCGGGCAGTGGATGCGATCGACGCGGTTGTATTCCCGGCCTTGTTCAACGCTGCCGGTATCGATTTGCGCGACGAAAGGAGCCAGTTGTAGCTCAGCCAGCATTTCAAGCCACACGCCGTTGCAGTGGGTGCAACGTGAGGCCTTGGCCGGAAGATTTGGCACTTCGGACATTTCGTTCGAGCACTTCGGACATTGCATACGTGGACCTCGGAATGGTGGTTGCCAAAGGGTAGCGTTGCCGGGTGGTTTCGTCAGCCAAAGAAAAAGCGGGCCGAAGCCCGCCTTTTCCAATTCCAGAATCCCGGACTCAGCGCGTGCCGAACAGCACCACCGTCTTGCCACGGGCGTGCAGCACACCGTCGGCCTGCTGCTTCTTGAGTACGCGGCCGGCCATCTCGCGCGAGCAACCGACCAGCCGGGCCAGCTCCTGGCGCGAAACTCGAAGTTGGGTGCCCTGCGGATGGCTCATGGCTTCCGGCTCGCGGGCCAGGTCGTGCAGGGTGCGCACGATGCGGTCGGTCACGTCCAGGAAGGCCAGGCGGCTGGCCTTGCGGCTGGTGTCCAGCAGGCGGCGCGACAGCTGGGAGCCGATCGAGTACAGCAGGCGCGGCGCATCCGCCACCAACGTGCCGGTGAACAGCTGGTGCAGGCGCTCGTAGCTGATCTCGGCCAATTCGCACTGGGTGCGGGTGCGCAGGATCACTTCGCGGCGGTCGGATTCGATGAACAGACCCATTTCCCCCACGAATTCGCCGGTGCCGAAATAGCCCAGGACCAGCTCGCGGTCGTCTTCTTCCTCGGTGATGATGCTGACCGAGCCACTGACCACGTAATACAGGGTGCCGGCCGGGTCGCCGGGTCGGAACACGTCCGCGCGCGCCGGGTAGCGGCGGCGGTGGCAGTGGGCCAGGAAGCGTTCGATGGTCGCGGCGTCGGGCGTCAGCGGGCTGGCGGCGATGCGCGCGGGATTGGAGATCGGGGTACCAAGGCTCATGGGGGATTTTGAGTGGTTAGTCCGGCAAGCTTAGTCTGAATACGTGCGCAACGGCAAACATCGGCCAACTCCTTCCAGATGCCGTCCAGAAGGACATTCCGCTGTCATCGCATTTGCCGCATAATCGCGCCCCTTGCTGCTTCCCCCATAGGGTTCACCGCCGTGGTCAAACCGCTTCCGCGCCTCAGGCTCCAGGGCTTCAACAACCTGACCAAGGCCTTGAGTTTCAACATCTACGACGTCTGCTACGCGGTCTCGGAAGAAGAGCGGCAGCGCTACATCGAGTACATCGATGAGGAATACAACGCCGACCGCCTGACCCAGATCCTGACCGACGTGGCCGAGATCATCGGCGCCAACATCCTCAACGTGGCCCGCCAGGACTACGACCCGCAGGGTGCCTCGGTGACGATCCTGATCTCCGAAGAGCCGGTGATCGACAAGAAGCTGGCCGGCAAGGAAATCATTTCCGACGCCGTGGTCGCGCACATGGACAAGAGCCACATCACCGTCCATACGTATCCGGAAACGCATCCGCAGCACGGCATCGCCACCTTCCGTGCGGATATCGACGTGGCGACGTGTGGCGTGATCTCGCCGCTGAAGGCGCTGAACTACCTGATCGAAAGCTTCGAATCCGACATCGTGGTGACCGACTACCGCGTGCGTGGCTTCACCCGCGACGTGAAGGGCAAGAAGCACTACATTGACCACAAGATCAATACGATCCAGGACTTCCTGGCCAAGAACATCAAGTCGCGCTACGAGATGTTCGACGTCAACGTCTACCAGGAAAACATCTTCCACACCAAGATGCACCTGAAGGATTTCGACCTGGACCAGTACCTGTTCGAGGAAAAGGCCAAGAATCTGTCGTTCAAGGAGCGCATGAAGATCGAGGCGCTGCTGAAGCGCGAGATCGAAGAGCTGTTCCACGGGCGCAACCTGGTCGAGTAAGCGATCGGGTTACACCTGATCAAGGTTTGCAGGACTATCCTGCAGCCTTGGAAGAAAACGCGGGACGACCCGCACGCAGGCGCTGCTGGCTTGCGAACCCAACGACCGACGGCGGTCCGTGGCGCAAGCCCCGGGCCGTTTTTCGTTTCATGCACCTGCAGTGGAGGAGAACACCATGCCCTGGATTTATTTGTTGCTCGCCGGGATCTTCGAGATCGGCTTCGCCATCGGCCTGAAGTACACCGAAGGCTTCACCCGGTTGTGGCCCAGCGTGGGCACCATCGTCGCGGCTGGCATCAGCCTGTGGCTGCTGACCCAGGCCCTGCGCACGATTCCCGTAGGCACCGCCTATGCCGTGTGGACAGGCATTGGTGCAGTGGGCGTGGCGACGCTGGGCGTGGTGCTGTTCTCGGAAAGCGCTTCGCCGGCGCGACTGGGCTGTATCGCGCTGATCGTCGCGGGCGTGATCGGTCTGAAGCTGTTTTCGCCGGCGTGAGGTGCGCGCGTAGGAGCGCGACGTAAGTCGCGACTGTGAAATTCAAAAGCGTGCAGGACACGGATCGATGCGGATGAAATTTGATCAAGCGTTTCTTGTTCCGCCGTTATCGGCCTTGATCCGCGTCCAACGATCCGGGTTTCAGTCGCGACTCACGTCGCTCCTACGCGACCTTTCAAAGGCGGTAAGCCACGGCCTTCATCAGGTTGGAGGCAGAGGTCATCAGTTGCGGGATTGGCTGTGGCAGGACCTTCGCGCCGGCCTGTTCGGCGTGGTCGGCATGGCGGGCTTCATCGGCTTTCATCACCTTGATGATTTCGCGACTGCGCAGGTCGGCTTCGGGCAGGGTCTGCAGGTGTTCGTCCAGGTGGGCTTCGACCTGGTGTTCGGTTTCCACCACGAAGCCCAGGTTCCAGCCGTCGCCGCGTAGCCCGGCCAGCACGCCCAGCGAATAGCTGCCGGCGTACCAGAGCGGGTTGAACAGACTGGGGCGACTGCCCAGCTCGTCCAGGCGTTCACCGCACCAGGCCAGGTGGTCGGTCTCCTCTTGGGCGGCTTCCAGCAGGTGTTCGCGGGTCTGCGGGTCACGTGCCACGGCGGCCTGGCCGTAATAGAGCCCTTGGGCGCAGATTTCGCCGACGTGGTTGATGCGCATCAGCCCGGCCGCGTGGCGGCGCTCGGCGGGGTCCAGTTCCACGTCCGGCGTACTGCCGGCCGGATTGGGGCGGCGGGCGAGGGGCTTGCCGGCCAGGGTGGACAAGGCATTCTGGGCATCGACCAGCAGGCGGTCGAGGGGGGAGAGGGCGCGGGAGATCATGGCGGTATTGTGCCGGGTGCCGGGCTCGGAGTCTGCCGGCCGGGCGCCCTTGCCCTCCTGTCGGGGCCTCGGGTTTGCTTGCAATGCAGCACGCCGGTACGTACAATCCCGCCTCTTTCGTTCCACCCTTACAACGCGTGGCAAAGTTCCGCACGGGATTTCCCGGCGCAATCCGCCCGACCAAACAACATCGAGCTCCTTCATGAATACGTTTAGCGCCAAGTCCGAGACCGTCCAGCGTGACTGGTACGTCGTCGACGCCGCAGGCAAGACCCTGGGTCGCCTGTCCACCGAGCTGGCCCGCCGCCTCCGCGGCAAGCACAAGCCCGTCTACACCCCGCACGTTGATACCGGCGATTACCTGGTGGTGATCAATGCCGAGAAGATCCACGTGACCGGCAACAAGCTGGCCGACAAGAAGTACCACCGCTTCACCGGCTACATCGGCAACCTGAAGACCGAGACCCTGGCGCAAGCGCTGGAGCGTCACCCCGAGCGCGTGATCGAGATCGCCGTCAAGGGCATGCTGCCGAAGAACACCCTGGGCCGCGAGATGTACCGCAAGCTCAAGGTCTACGCAGGCCCCAACCACCCGCACGCCGCCCAGCAGCCGCAAGTCCTGGATATCTGATCATGGCAATTACCCAGAATTACGGCACTGGCCGTCGCAAGTCCTCCACCGCCCGCGTGTTCCTGCGCAAGGGCACCGGCAACATCACCGTCAATGGTCGTCCGCTGGACGAGTTCTTCGGCCGCGAAACCGGCCGCATGATCGTGCGCCAGCCGCTGGAGCTGACCAAGAACACCGAAACCTTCGACATCAAGGTCACCGCCATCGGCGGCGGCACCACCGGCCAGGCCGGCGCCATCCGCTTGGGCATCGCCCGCGCGCTGGTGGAATACGATGAAACGCTGAAGAGCGAACTGCGCAAGGCCGGTTTCATGACTCGCGATGCGCGCGAAGTCGAGCGCAAGAAGGTCGGCCTGCACAAAGCACGTCGCGCCACCCAGTTCTCGAAGCGTTAATAGCACTACAGCCCCGTCGCCAAGCGGTAAGGCACCTGACTCTGACTCAGGCATTCGGAGGTTCGAATCCTTCCGGGGCTGCCATATCAAAGTCGTACAGCAACATCGCAAGGGCCGGTACTGGCCTTCGCAGCAGAAGCCCGCCCCGTGCGGGCTTCTGCATTTCTGGCAGGGCGCTTTGCCGACGGGCATCCGCACTTCGCCGTGGATCCATGCGTGGCGTCGGCGAATCCGCGCTTTTCGCGCGGAACGCAAACAAGCGACAATCGACAACCGTTGGTCGTCCCGCCAGTCACGTGGTTCGACAGCGCCTTTCCCGGACTTGATCCGGTGCTGGCCACGAACGGGATTGATCCATCCGAACCTGCCGTAAATGTCACGGGCTTTCCATGGTCGCCAGTTTTTCTCCCCCTTTCACCTCTACCACCGACCTGTCGGCCTCCTTGCGTGAGCGTGGCTATGCCGTGCTGGCGCCGGGCAGCGTGGCTGAGCTTTGCGGTTTCGACCTGCAGGTCCTCGAGGCACTCAGGCCCGACTGGGACGACCTGCAGCCCGACCGCTACCTCAAGGACGGTGGCAATTACCGCAAGCGCCGCCATTCCTGTTTCGTGGTTGACCACGGCACAGCGACCCAGGCACCGCATCGCGCGCATTGGCAGTCGGAGGAATACAACGCCCTGCACGGCGGCATGCGCCGCTGGTTCGAGCCGATGCAGGCCGGTACCGTCGCCCGGCCAGCCTGGACGCAACTGCTGGATGCGTTGGGCACGGTCTGCGATGCCGTGCGTGGAGAACAACCCTGGTTCGTGGAAGCACACCAGTTCCGCATCGACACGACTGACGGCATCGGCCGGCCCACGCCCGAAGGCGCGCACCGCGACGGCGTGGATTTCGTGGCGGTGATGCTGGTGGGTCGCCATGGGGTCAGCGGCGGCGAGACACGGGTGTTCGCGGCCAACGGCCCCGACGGCCAGCGCTTCACCCTGACCGAACCGTGGACCCTGATGTTGCTGGACGACACCCGCGTGATCCACGAATCCACGCCTATCCAACCCCAGCAGGATTATGGTTACCGGGATACCTTGGTGCTGACGTATCGGGCGGGCGGATTCCAGGGCGACGAGTGATCCCGTTTGCAGCGGGTTTTCTCCAAAGAGAGGAAGAGCTTTTGGCACGGATCAGGGCCGATAGAAGCGAATCTGTAAAAAAAGCTTTTTTGCCTTCTCTGCTTCAATCCGTCCTGATCCGTGTCCAAGGCTCTGCCCTTCGATCACTTGACCCAACAAACTTAGTTACAATTGAAACCATGGCGCAGGCGCGCAGGTAAGGGAGATTCCAATGAAGCTGGGTTCGTTGAAGGAAGGGGGCCGCGACGGCACCCTGGTCGTGGTCTCGCGTGACCTGGCCCGCGCCGTGCGCGCGACCGGCATTGCGGCGACCCTGCAGTTGGCACTGGAAGACTGGTCCAACGTGGCCCCGCGCTTGAACGCACTGTCCGAATCGTTGAACCACGGCGACGCCGACGGCGTGTTCGACCTGGATTTCAACGCCCTCGCGGCGCCGTTGCCACGCGCCTATGAGTTCGTCGACGGCAGCGCTTACCTGCCGCACGTGGAGCGCGTGCGCCGTGCACGCGGTGCCGAGGTACCGGAAAGCTTCTACACCGATCCGCTGATGTACCAGGCCACCAGCGCCAGTTTTTACGGCCCGCGCGATGCAGTGCGCGTGGTCAGCGAGGACTACGGCATCGACCTGGAAGCGGAAATCGTGGTGATCACCGACGACGTGCCGATGGCGGTTACGCCGGCGCAGGCGGCCGCGCACATCCAGCTCATCGGCCTGGTCAACGACGTATCGCTGCGCAACCTCATCCCGGGCGAACTGGCCAAAGGCTTCGGCTTCCTGCAGTCCAAGCCGCGTTCGGCGCTGTCGCCGGTGTTCGTCACGCCCGACGAACTGGACGATGCCTGGCGCGACAACAAGCTGCACCTGCCGTTGCTGACGCATATCAACGGCGAGTGGTTCGGCGCGCCGGAAGCGGGCGTGGACATGCAGTTCGATTTCTCGCAACTGGTGGCGCACGCGGCCAAGACGCGGCCGTTGTCGGCGGGCACCATCGTCGGCTCCGGCACCATCGCCAACGAGGACACGTCCAAGGGCGCGTCGTGCTTCGCCGAGCAGCGCGTGGTGGAAACCCTGCGCGACGGCAAGGCCAGCACTCCCTTCATGAAGTTCGGGGATGTGGTGCGGATTGAAATGACAAAGCGTGATGGAAGTCCCATTTTCGGGGCCATCGAGCAGCGGATCGAACAATATCCCTTGCCCTGAGGCACCGGCAGGGCGCAAATGTTGGGTTGCCATCCCGCCGGCTTGACCCGCATGCGCCCCTCTTCTACAGGATCGTCAACTCAAGCCGGGGACTGGCAGCATGGGTGAGCAACTGCGGCTGTATTCCTACTGGCGCTCCAGTGCTGCCTATCGCGTGCGCATCGGCCTGAACCTGAAAGGGCTGCGTTACGAAACCGTGCCGGTGCATCTGGTACGCGACGGTGGCGAGCAGCACCAGGCCGAGTACGCGACCCTCAACCCGCAGCAACTGGTGCCCACGCTGACCCATGGCGTGCGCGTGATCCGGCAGTCGCTGGCGATCCTGGAATACCTGGACGAGGCGTGGCCTTCGCCGCGCCTGCTACCGATGACGGCGCGCGACCGCGCCCGCGTGCGCAGCCTGGCGCAGTTGGTCGCCGCCGACATCCATCCACTCAACAACCTGCGCGTGTTGCAGTATTTCGAAAACACCTGGAGCGTGCCGCAAGCGGAGCGCGACGAGTGGGTGAAACACTGGATCGTCGAAGGCTTCGATGCGATGGAAGCCTTGCTGGCCAACGACGCCGCGACCGGCACGTATTGCCACGGGCAGGCACCCGGGCTGGCGGATTGCTGCCTGGTGCCGCAGGTCTTCAACGCACGACGCTTCGGCGTGGACATGGCCGCGTTCCCGACGATCACGCGCATCGAAGCCGCGTGCCTGGAATTACCCGCCTTCGCGGACGCCCGTCCGGAGAAGCAGCCGGATGCGCAGCAGGCGGGATAGGCTGAGCTGTACTGCGAGTCCTTGCTACGCACTGAGTTCTTTTGTTCGTCATTCTCGCGAAGGCGGGAAACCAGTGCCTTGCTGCGATTGAAAGCTGAAGTCGCCGGGCCCCCGCCTTCGCGGGGATGACGACATTATTTTTAAGTGGCTTTCTTGGAGTACTGGTCGATCCACTAAGTAGCCCGGGTAAGCGAAGCGCACCCGGGAAACGTGGAGCATCCGTGTATAGCGCCCCCGGGTGCGCTTCGCTTACCCGGGTTACGTTGGCTTCGGTTGCTAACCCTAATCAGGTTTCCCTCCGCCAAAATTACGGACGTTTTGGTAAACACCCCCATTCTCTTGCTCTTGATACGGTTTCGGCTACGTCACATGGGCCCATCACCGATGTTTCGAACATTTCTTCAGCAGTTTGATGGTAAGAGGGCAGTTGTCCCATGGTTGCCGAGTCTAATGGCAATGGTTGCTCACACTCGGCTTTGTTTCGCGATTGAAATACTACGTCAGTACATTTCAACTGAAGTGCAGACCACTCTTTCCAGAACCGAGTTGCCATCTCTTTCTGATCTTCTACATCCTGCTGATACTGTGTCTCGGCCTTAGCGCGAAGATCACGAATCTGCTGGTCTGTCATTTTACTTATGCGAAATGAACGCATTTCTTGCCAATCAGGCTTTTTTCGATCTTCGGGATTACACCCAGAAACGTTAATTGCCAGCATCAGACAGATGGGGGTAAGTGTAGCTAATGAAAGTTTGGGCTTTAGAGTTGCGCTTTTCATCAGTGAAATTCGTCCCAACCACCCAATCAACCAAACCCTTGCGTAATCCTCGGCGAAGCACCACTCGACGCCGCGTCGTAATCCGCGTACGGATCATGCTCGCCGGCGCTGCCTTCGGAGAGGCGGAACTTCAGGGCCAGGCCGTCGCGTGAATCGGCGGCACGCAGGGCTTCTTCCTGCTCGATGCGGCCTTCCTTGACCATGCGGAACAGGCACTGGTCGAACGACTCCATGCCTTCTTCCAGGGTGCCTTCCATCGCTGCCTTGATCTCGTGCACCTGGCCGCGACGCAGCAGATCGCGGATCATCGGCGTGTTGATCAACACTTCGGCGGCCGGCATGCGGCGGCCGTCCTTGCCCTTGACCAGGCGCTGGGACACTACGGCGCGCAAATTCAGCGCCAGGTTCATCAGCACGTTCTTGTGCGCGGTTTCCGGGAAGAAGTTGAGGATGCGCTCGATGGTCTGGTCGGCGTTGTTCGAGTGCAGCGTCGCCAGGCATAGATGCCCGGTTTCGGCGAACGAGATCGCGGCTTCCATCGTGGTCGCATCCAGGATTTCGCCGATCAGGATCACGTCAGGTGCTTCACGCATCGCGTTCTTCAGCGCGTTGTGGAACGCATGCGTATCCAAACCAACTTCACGCTGGTTGACGATGGACTGCTTGTGGCGATGCAGGTATTCGATCGGATCCTCGATGGTGAGGATGTGGCCGGTGGTGTTGGTGTTGCGGTAATCGATCATCGACGCCAGCGACGTGGACTTGCCCGAGCCGGTGGAGCCGACCAACAACACCAGCCCGCGCGGGGTCATGATGATGTCCTTGAGCACCTGCGGCAGGTTCAGTTCTTCAATGGTCGGGATCACGCTGCGGATCGCGCGGATCACCATGCCCACTTCGCCGCGCTGCTTGAACACGTTGATGCGGAAGCGGCCGGCGTCCTGCAGGGCCAGCGCCATGTTCAGCTCCAGGTCGCGTTCGAACTGCGGCACCTGGCCTTCATCCATCAGCGAATAGGCGATCTTCTTGACCATGCCCGCGGGCAGGCCGGTGTTGCCCAACGGATACAGCTTGCCTTCGATCTTGATGTAGACCGGTGCCCCCGTGGTCAGGAACATGTCCGAGGCGTTCTTTTCCGTCATCAGCTTCAGGAAGTAGCCGATATCCATGTGCGATGTTCCCCAACATTGGCCTCGCACGTTGCATGTGCGACGCAGGCTTCCGACAATGGCCGCGCATTCCCACCAACGCCACGGCACTCCTATGCATCGTAGCTTCGCACAATTCCGTCGGTCCCTGTGTGTGATGGTTGGCGCATTCGCCGTCGCGCTCGCACTGGTCGTGCCTGCAGCAGCCCAGGACGCGCCCATGCCGGAACTGCTGGCCGCACAGCAGGCAGTCAGTCGTGCCGACCAGGCCGATGCCGACCAGTACGCGCCTGACCTGATCAATGCCGCGCGCAGTGGCTTGGCCCAGGCCCAGGCCGCGGCTTCCGATCGCCGCAATCGCAAGCTGGCCCCACCGCTGGCCTTGCGTGCCGCCGCCGATGCCGACCTGGCCCGCGTGCGTAGCAACGAAGCGGTGGCCACTGCGGAATTGCAGCAGCGCCGCGCCGAGATCAGCGAGCTGCAACGCACGCTGGGCGTGGAGGTGCAGCCATGAACAAGCACCTGCTCGCCGCTTTGCTGATGCTCGCCGCTCTGCCGGCATGGTCCGCAGAGCGCCCGGAAGTCGTCGCGCTCAACCAGCGCCTGGCGACCTTGCAGGCGGATCCGGACTTGGTCGAATTCGGTGCCTACGAACGCCTGCAGGCACAGCAGGCCGTGGCCGTGCTGGCCAAAGCCCGCGGCAAGCAGCGCGACGCGGCGCTGTATGTGGCGGATCGTCGGGTCGAGATCGCCGAAACCGCCGCACGCGCCGAATCCGCGCGCCGCGAGGCTGACCGGTTGGAGCGCACACGCAGTGAATTGCTGGTGGAAGCCAGCCGCCGCGACGCCGCGCGCGCGCGCCAGGAAGCCGAGCGCCTGCGTATCCAGGCCCAGATCCAGGCCGAGGAAGCCGAGCAACTGCGCCTGGCCGCCGAAGCCGAGACCGTGGCCCGCCAGGATGCCGAAGAGACCTTGACCTCGGTCACCGGCGAACAGGCCGCCCGCCTCAGCGCCGCCCGCCAGAAGGAAGCACGTCTGGCCCGCGAAGAGGCCGAACTGATGTCGGGCGCCAAGTTGCCCGCCTCCAAGTTCGAGGCGCGTGGTGAGGTCTTCACCCTGGGCAGCAATGCCTTTGGTGCCGGCGTGCCCAAGCTTTCCGACGCGGGTGCGTCGCAGGTTTCCGCCCTGGCCGCCTACCTGCAGGCCAACCCCAAGGCCAAGGCGCGTATCGAAGGCTTTGGCGATGCCCAGACCCCCGGCCAGCGCCGTGCCGATACGGTGAGAGACGCACTGGTCGCCGCGGGCGTGCCCAAGGCCCGGCTGCAGTCGGCGGCCAAGGGTAACGGCAGCCGCAGCCGTGCCGTGGATGTGATCCTCGCGCTGCCATAAATAGATTAAAAACAATAGCTTGCACGTGGCCCCTTGGCTTTTCGGCGATCGGGCGGCCACCCGCCGACAGCCAAAATTTCCACGCCGATCAAGCACTTGGGGAAGTGGTTGCGGACGCCGATTTCGAAGAGTAGGGTCGTATACCCAAGCGGCACCTGTCGCTTGGTCCACCGGAGAATCGGGCCGATGACGCTGATCCACATTCCCCAGGAGACCGCCACCGGCTGCCAGGCCAGTGCGGACACTTCCGGAGTCTGTGTCCGCCACCACCCGCTGCTCCGCTCCCAAGCCAACGCCCCGCGCCTGTACAGGCCGGGGCGTTCGTATTTCCGCTGAAGGAGAACCACCCCATGTTCGAAGGACAACCGCAGACCGAAATCGACGCGCTCATCAAGGCCGACCCGGAATTCAAGCAGCTGTACCAGCGACACCGTGAATTGAACAAGAAAGTGACCGATGCCGAGCTGGGCGTGCTGCCCATCGACACCACAACCCTGGGCCGCATGAAGCGCGAAAAGCTGGCGGCCAAGGAACGACTCCTGCGAATCTACGACGCCAAACCCCACTGACGTCCGTCCCTCTGCTCCACCACCCGCGTTCCATTGTCGCGGGCGGCGACAGCCACCTCGTCGTCTGTCGCCGTCCGCGCCACTTCCCCCACCCCAAGAGCCCGCGCCGTGAGTCGCGGGCTTTTGCCTTCCTGCACCCGCCCAGCCGTATCGCCGGGGCGGGGTCGGGCAGTGCGATAATCCCCTTTCTTTCCCGGCAGCACGCGAGCGCATGGCAACCCATTCTTCTGTCCTTGAACTGATCGGCGAGACCCCCATCGTCAAGTCCCGGCGCCTGGACACCGGCCTGTGCGAGCTGTACTTCAAGCTGGAAAGCGCCAATCCGGGTGGCTCCATCAAGGATCGCATCGGCCTGTCCATGATCGAGGCGGCCGAACAGCGCGGCGACCTGAAGCCCGGCGCGACCCTGGTGGAAGGCACCGCCGGCAACACCGGCATCGGCCTGGCCCTGGTGGCCCAGCAGAAGGGCTACAAGCTGATACTGGTAGTGCCGGACAAGATGAGCCGGGAGAAGATCTTCAACCTCAAGGCCATGGGCGCCGATGTCATCCTCACCCGTTCCGACGTGGCCAAGGGCCACCCCGACTACTACCAGGACCTGGCCGCGCGCATCGCCAGCGAGACGACGGGCGCGTTCTTCGTCAACCAGTTCGGCAATCCCGACAACCCGGCGGCGCACGAATTGGGCACCGGCCCGGAGATCCTGCGGCAGATGGACGGACAGCTGGACGCCATCGTGTTCGGCTGCGGCAGCTCCGGCACCATGACCGGCCTGTCGCGTGCCTTCGCCGAGCACGCGCCGCAGGTCGAATTGATCCTCGCCGACCCGGTCGGCTCCATCCTCACCGAATACATCAACGAAGGTACGCTGAGCGAGAAGTCCGGCAGCTGGATGGTGGAAGGCATCGGCGAGGACTTCCTGCCGCAGATTTCCGACTTCACCCGGGTCAAGAAGGCCTACGCCATCAGCGACAAGGAAAGCTTCCTGACCGCGCGCGAATTGCTGGCAAAGGAGGGCATCCTGGGCGGTTCGTCCACCGGCACCCTGTTGGCCGCCGCGCTGAAATACTGCAAGGAACAGACCACGCCGAAGAAGGTGCTGGTGTTCGTCTGCGACACCGGCAACAAGTACCTGTCGAAGATGTACAACGACTACTGGATGCTGGACAACGGCTTCATCGAACGCGACCAGCACGGCGACCTGCGCGACCTGATCCTGCGCCCCTACAACCAGCGCGACACCGTGGTGGTGGCGCCAACCGACCTGCTGACCACGGCCTACCAGCGCATGAAACTGTATGACGTCTCGCAGTTGCCGGTGATGGAAGGCGAGAAACTGGTCGGCATCGTCGATGAAAGCGACGTGCTGCTGCACGTCTATGGTGACGAGGAGCGCTTCCGCGACCCGGTCTCCACCGCCATGGTCAGCAAGCTGGACCGCCTGGACGTGAAATCCCCGATTGAGGCCCTGTTGCCGGTATTCGACCGTGGCCAGGTGGCCATCGTCACCGATGGCGAGGTCTTCCTGGGCCTGATCACCCGTATCGACCTGTTGAACTACCTGAGACGGCGGGCACAATAGGGGCCTTGGCGTCGAAATTCGACGCAGGAACGACGTTACACGGACAGTGCGTTAAGCCACAGCTGGTAAAATCGCCGGCTGCCAAAAAGGACATAGTCATGTCGCAACACAACCCCGGCGCCGGGACAGGCGCTCCCGGCCTCTCGCTGGGCACGCTGGCCATCCATGGCGGACAGTCGCCGGACCCCAGCACGGGCGCTGTCATGCCGCCCATCTATGCCACCTCCACCTATGCCCAGAGCAGCCCGGGCGTGCACCAGGGCTTCGAGTACTCGCGCACCCACAACCCCACCCGTTTCGCCTACGAACGCTGCGTGGCCGCGTTGGAAGGCGGCAGCCGCGGGTTTGCCTTCGCCTCCGGCATGGCGGCCACGTCGACCGTATTGGAATTGCTGGACAGCGGCAGCCACGTCATCGCCATGGACGACATCTATGGCGGCACCTACCGCCTGTTCGAGCGCGTACGCAAGCGCACCGCCGGGTTGGAATTCAGCTTCGTCGACCTCACGGATCTTTCTGCATTCGAAGCCGCGATCCGTCCTGAAACGAAAATGGTGTGGATAGAGACGCCCACCAACCCGATGTTGAAGATCGTCGACATCGAGGCCGTCGCAGCACTCGCGTACAAGCACGGCTTGCGCGTGGTAGTCGACAACACCTTCGCCTCGCCCATCCTGCAGCGCCCACTTCAGTTGGGTGCCGACATCGTCATGCACTCCGCCACCAAGTACCTCAATGGCCACTCCGACATGGTCGGTGGCATGGTGGTCGTCGGCGATGACGCCGAACTCGCAGAGCAGATGGCCTTCCTGCAGAACTCGATTGGCGCGGTGCAGGGCCCGTTCGACAGTTTCCTCGCGTTACGCGGATTGAAGACGCTGCACCTGCGTATGAAAGCGCATTGCGAGAATGCATTGGCGCTCGCTGAATTCCTGCAGGCGCACCCGGCGATCGAAAGAGTCATCTATCCCGGTTTGCCATCACACCCGCAACACCAACTGGCCAAGCGGCAGATGGGTGGTTCTGGCGGAATTATTTCTGTCGTGTTGAAGGGTGGTTTCGAAGCCGCCAAGCATCTTTGCGAAAACGCCAAGCTGTTCACCCTTGCCGAGTCACTGGGTGGGGTGGAAAGTTTGATCAATCATCCTGCGGTGATGACGCATGCGTCGATACCGGTGGAGCGTCGAATGCAGCTTGGTATCGTCGACGGCCTGGTGCGGCTGAGCGTAGGCGTAGAAAACATCGGCGACCTTCGAGCAGACCTGTCGGAGGCCATGCCTTGATGGCTTCGTGCTTTTCGCTGATCGACTGTCGGCCACATGGTTGTGTCGCTTGTTCTTATTTGCACGCCGCGAGGGAGGCTGCGTGAATCCGCATTCGAGGCATCCTTCCAGCTTGCTCGAGATGGCCAATAGCTTTCGCCGCAACCGGCAACTCCTGGTTCAAATGACTCGGCGTGATGTCGTGGGTCGCTATCGTGGATCATTGATAGGCTTGGCGTGGTCGTTCTTCAATCCGTTGCTGATGCTGGCCATATACACTTTTGTCTTCTTGACGATATTCAAGGCTCGCTGGGACGTTGGAGACGACAGCACGCGAGCCGGCTTTGCAGTCATCTTATTCGTCGGCGTGATCGTGCATGGGCTGTTGGCAGAGTGCATCACCAAAGCGCCTGGCTTGGTACTGGGTAATGCAAACTATGTCAAACGAGTCAAGTTTCCGCTCGAAATCCTTTCCTGGGTGACGATAGGATCGGCGCTGTTCCACGCGCTGGTGAGCAGCATGGTGTTGTTGTGCGTACAGTTGTTGCTGGGCCACGGCATTCCGTTGACTGCAATGTTATTTCCGATATTGCTGTTTCCGCTGGTTCTTGTGGCGGCAGGATTCACATGGATATTGTCGGCAACCTCGGTATACGTGCGCGACATTGGAATGTTGACCGGCCTGCTTGCGACCGCACTGATGTTCCTGGCGCCCGTGTTCTATCCCATGTCGGCGATACCCAGCGAGTATCGATGGATCGCCATGTTGAACCCGCTGACATTCATCATCGAACAGGGGCGCGCGGTTCTGATAGCCGGGCAGCTTCCTGATTGGCCTGGTCTTCTGCTCTATTCGGCCATTGCCACATTGTTCGCATGGCTGGGATTCTGGTGGTTCCAGAGAACCCGCAATGGATTCGCCGATGTCATCTGAGCAGGCAATATCGCCGATGTGCAGTGCCGGCACCAGCGCGTGCACTTTGACTGCTGATTCTATAAATGACGTGGTGGTGCGCGTGGAGCAGGTATCCAAGTGCTACCACGTCTACGCGCGTCCGGAAGACCGCCTCAAGCAGTCCATCCTGCCGAGGCTACAGAATCTGGTTGGCAAGCCGTCGAAGAGATATTTCGAAGAATTCTGGGCGCTGCGTGACGTTTCCCTGGAAATCCGAAAGGGTGAGACGATTGGCATCATCGGGCGTAATGGTTCGGGCAAGTCGACGCTGCTGCAAACGATTTGCGGCACCCTGATGCCCACCAGCGGTCAGGTCGCAATCCATGGTCGCGTGGCTGCATTGCTGGAGCTTGGTGCAGGCTTCAACCCCGAGTTCACGGGGAGGGAGAACGTACTGATGAATGCGACTATCCTCGGCCTCACGCAATCGCAGGTCCGCGAGCGGTTCGATGACATAGTCGCTTTTGCCGACATCGGTGATTTCATCGAACAACCCGTCAAGACCTACTCCAGCGGCATGTACGTGCGCCTCGCCTTCGCCGTAATCGCGCACGTGGATGCCGATATTCTCGTAATCGACGAAGCACTTTCGGTGGGGGACGTGTTCTTTGGCCAGAAGTGCATGCGTTTCCTGCGAAAGTTCAAGGAAACGGGCACTATAATTTTTGTAAGTCACGATGCCAGCTCGGTGATCAACTTGTGTGAACGTGCGGTCTTGCTGGAATCCGGGCGGGCACGGATGATTGGTGACGCGAAGAGCGTCTGTGAGGCCTACCATGCCAGTGGTTACGATATGGAGATCAAGGTTCCCAGAGTGCGTGCATCAGTCGACAGGGCTGAGCCGCCTGCACGGGACTTCCGCGCAGCAGGCGTGGATGCGTCCCTCTTGCGTAACGATATTGAAGTCTTCCGATTTAATCCCGAGCAGTCTGGTTTCGGCAACGGTGCCGCCAAGATCGTTTCCGCGAAATTGACTGGTATCGATGGGAACGACAAGCCTTGGGTAATCGGGGGTGAGGTCGTGCAGCTTTCCGTCGAGGTAAAGGCGCATCGTGCCCTTGAGCAACCGATCATAGGATTCTTCCTCAAGGATCGCTTGGGCCAACCATTGTTCGGCGACAACACCTATTTAAACTATCAGCATGCGCCAGTCAGCATCGTGGCGGGAGAGGCGTTAAGGGCAATATTCGAGTTTGCAATGCCAATCCTGCCACAGGGCCACTACTCCTTCGATATCGCAATCGCCGACGGGACCCATCACGAACACGAGCAGGCGGATTGGGTGCACGACGGCCTGGTTCTGGAGTCACATAGCAGCAGCGTATCGACGGGCTTGGTTGGGATACCCTTCAGCAACATCGCGCTTATCCGGTCCAGTGGCTCATGACCAGGATTCGAGCCAAGCATTCCAGTCATGGGTGCGCATTCGTGCGCTGCCCGGCAAACGGGAGCACATAGTGCACGTTAGTTCTTACCAGCATATGCAGGACCTAGTAGCTCGCTACCTTTCCGCAAGCGAGTCTGTTTCAATTGTCGATATCGGCTCCTACGATGTGAATGGATCGTACCGCACCCTATTCGGCAACGCCGGTTGGTCTTACAGCGGGATCGACCTAGAGGCTGGTCCAGGCGTAGATATCGTGCTGACTTCGCCCTATCGGTTGCCGTTCGCTAGCGACTCGGTCGACCTTGTAATCTCCGGGCAAGCATTCGAACATGTCGAGTTCTTTTGGATGACATGGCTGGAAATGGTACGTGTGCTCAAGCCGGGAGGCATGATCTTCCTGATCGCCCCTTCACGCGGCCCCGAGCATCGCTATCCGCAAGATTGTTGGAGATTCTACCCAGATGGTTACCGGGCATTGGCCAAGTATGGTCATTGCGAGCTGCTTGAAGTGACTACGGACTGGGAGCCGCATGCCGATCCTGGCAGTAGCGACTGGGGCGACACAGTGGGTGTATTCCGTAAGATCAAGCCAAGCTGGCGCATGCGCGCCTTCCACGCGATTACGCGGATAGCGAATCGAATCCATACGAGTCCATGACCATGACTACGTTACCTCTCAATGCCAGCATGTGTATGCGGCCCGACATCGTGCCGCAAAGCGCATGGATCGGCCACATACCCTTCGCGGCCTGGATCGTCGAGGAGCTGAAGCCCGGCATGCTAGTGGAGCTGGGCACGCACAATGGCGCTTCCTACCTCGGGTTCTGCCAGGCGGTGCAGCTCAACGCACTGCACACTGCGTGCTTCGCGGTTGACACGTGGGCGGGTGACGAACATGCCGGGCTGTATGGCGAAGACGTGTTCAGTACGCTCTGGAAGTACCACCAGAAGCACTATGCGGGCTTCTCCCAACTGTTGCGGATGACCTTCGATGATGCGCTGGCCTGTTTCGAGGATGGCTCGATAGACCTGTTGCATATCGATGGACTCCACACCTATGACGCCGTTAAGCATGACTTCGAGACGTGGCTTCCAAAGATGTCGCAACGCGGGGTCATCCTGTTTCACGACACCATGGTCAGGGAGCGGAACTTCGGGGTCTGGAGGCTGTGGGATGAGGTCTCGCAGCGCTATCCGTCGTTCGAATTCCGGCATACGCATGGACTCGGTGTACTGCTGGTCGGCAGCGACATGCCGGATTCCCTGGGAATGCTCTCAGCCCTGGAGCAGGACCAACCCGATACCGTGGTCAATCGCCTGTTCGAGAGTCTGGGCGATGGCATACGTTCCACTGAGAATGCTGAGCTCTTGGCAGCGCGTCTTCTGCAGGGTGATGGTGAATTGGCACATTACGTCAATTCACTGCAAGAGCGCGAGGTATTGATCGGTCATCTTAACCAGCGTATCCAGGACCAAGAAGCCGAGCTGGCTAACCATAATCGCAATGCGGCTGTTCGCGAACAATCCATCGAGCAATTGAAAGAGGGGATAGAAGCACACAAGCACGAATTGACCCGTCATCAAGCCGAGGCTTTGGAGCGGGAACAGATGATTGGACAGTTCAGGGGCGCGGCAGAGCAGAATGACGCGCTCAACTTGGCATCTTCCTCGGCGCTGAATCGCGCTGTGGATGAAATCCAGTCGTTGCTTCCAAAACTGCAATCCGACATCAGTGCATTGCAGGGCCTGGGCGAGTTAGTTCGTAACCAGGAGTTCCGCCAGGCTGAGATCAGCGATAAACACGGAGTAAGACTAGAGCTCATGGGTGAACAGGTAGCTAGTCTGCACGATCAGCTGGCGATGCTGGGCCAGCGATCTGCAGATGTGGCTGAAGCAATGGAGCGCCTGCCTGATCCAAGCGGGGTTCTGGACATTCATGGCGCGCAACTCGAATCAATAGGCGCGAGAGTTACAGAAATGAATGCGCATATTTCCGCTCTTTCACAACAAAATCGCGATGCGATCGCAGTGCTTGAACGCATGCAATCAGACCTCGACGCGGCGCGCGAACAAGAAGTTTTGTTGCAAAATGACATTGTGAAGCAACAAGGCGAACTGGTGCAGGTGCACAACTCATTGAGTTGGCGGATGACCAAGCCATTGCGTTGGATGCGACGAGTCATCAATGGAAATTGGAATGGGTAGTTTGAAGTCAAGGATTGGCTACGGGCTGCACGCAGCCTACGTACGCTTGCCATTTGGGTGGAAGTTCCGCCTTGCGGTCAAGGAATGGTTATTTCTAACGTTTCCCTCTGTTTTCGATCAGACCAACGCATACAGGCGATGGCGCGCGTTTGGTAGCGCCCAACTGGCGTTCCTTCCGTTGCACGAGGACAGCTCGCCAGTCGTACAGCAGTCCACCGTTGCCTCTGGCTTGGCGCCCTACATAAAAGGCCTGCTCGCCCAGTCGGATACACACGGCGACGATTACGTGGCCTTGATCCCCAACTCAATCGCGCCTGCCCGCGTAGCGGCCAAAGCGATCGCATTCTACTTGCCGCAGTTCCATCCGGTTCCCGAGAATGACGAATGGTGGGGGCGCGGGTTCACGGAATGGACGAATGTGTCCAAAGCGTTGCCGCAATATGTCGGGCACCATCAGCCACACATGCCTGGAGAGCTTGGATTCTACGACTTGCGTGTTGTGGACGTGATGCGTCGGCAGGCAGCACTAGCGAAGCTCTACGGCATCCATGGATTCTGCTTCCACCACTATTGGTTCTCGGGGCGCCGATTGCTCGAACGTCCTTTGGACCAGTTGATCGCAAATCCCGACATAGATCTACCGTTTTGCCTGTGCTGGGCGAATGAGAACTGGACGCGCCGTTGGGACGGACATGACGACGACGTACTCCTTGGCCAGAACTACACTGCCGAGGATGACCTTGATTTCATTCGTGATGCGCTTCCATATCTTCGCGATTCCCGGTACATCCGTGTGAATGGTCTGCCACTGCTGATTGTTTACCGCCCATCACTCTTGCCTGATTGCAAGCGTACCTTGGGCATCTGGCGGCAGCATTGCCGGGACGAAGGGCTTGGAGAGATATTCCTCGCGATGGTTCAATTCGATGTGGATGATCCGCGTGTACTGGGTTTCGACGCGGCGATAGAATTTCCACCTCACAAATTAGCGCGTGGATTGAAGTGCATCAATGATACGGTTGAAATAATTGATTCCGCTTATTCCGGGTATATCGTCGATTACGCAGAGTTGGCCCAAAAAGGAATGACCTGGCCGACCCCTGACTATCCGTTGATAAAAGGCGTGGCGCCACGCTGGGACAATGAAGCACGCAAGCCAGGCAAAGGGTATACCTTCGCCCATTCCTCGCCCGCGCTCTATCGAGAATGGCTAGGCAGTGCGGTGGATTTCGCACGCGAAAATCCTGTCGCAGGCGAAAGTCTGGTTTTCCTGAATGCATGGAATGAATGGGCCGAGGGCGCGCACCTTGAGCCAGACCGGCGATTTGGCTATGCATATCTGCAGGCGACGCGCGACGCGCTTGCAGGTTGTAATACGAAGCCAAGAATATTGGTGGTATCGCATGATGCGCATCCGCACGGCGCGCAGTATCTAGCGCTCAATCTCGTGCGTGAATTGACGCATGGCTGTGGCGTTGAGGTGGACGTTCTACTGCAAGGGGGTGGCCCCCTCGAGCCGGAATTCGCGAAGCTCGCGGAAGTGCATAAGCCATACGAAGACGGAAGCGATGTACGTGTCTTGGCCCGCAAGCTCCATGCACAAGGCATTGATGTTGTCATCGCCAATACCGCGGTTGCCGGACATGTGGTTGGCCCACTACGTGAGGCGGGCATGCGGGTCATCTCGCTGGTACATGAATTGCCGGGCGTTATACGTCAATATCAGCTTGAAAAGGCGCTCGGTTCGATTGCGGCCAATGCAGACTATATTGTCGTGGCAGCAGAGGCAGTCAAGGAGGGACTGCATGAGTTCATCGATCGTGGTTCGATGAATGCCACTGTTGTACAGCGACCGCAGGGTCTGTTCACCCGTAGTCGGCACCGCGGACTGCGCGATCTTGTTGAAGTGCGCTTGCGCCTGCGCGAGCGATTGGGGCTGCCAGCCAACGCCAAGGTCGTGCTATCGGTTGGATATGCGGACAGGCGTAAAGGTGTGGACTTGCTGGCCAAGGCGGCAGTGGACGCCTGCCGCCGTGACCCCGCCCTCCACTTCGTGTGGGTTGGCCATCGCGATGTGGCGGTGCAGGACGAAGTGGCGGCGACGTTACGCGGCGGAAATTGTGAATCACGTTTCCATTTCACCGGGTTGGATTTTGATACTGATGACCATTACGCAGGCGCGGATGTGTATGCGCTTGCCTCGCGCGAGGATCCGTTCCCGTCCGTTGTGCTGGAAAGCCTGTCGGTGGGCACGCCCGTGGTGGCTTTCTCCGGGACGGGCGGCGGTGCCGATCTGGTTGCACGGACGGGCGGCTGCGTGGTGGAGGCTTTTGACATCAAGGCTTATGCGGACGAGCTACTGCGCATTATCAGTGACACGGCCTTGCGGATGCGGCTGGGCAGTGACGGCGTTGCGCTGGTTGATCGCTCTTTTTCATTCCGTTCCTATGCAATGGATCTCCTTGCACTTGGTGGAATGGGATTTCCAAAGGTATCGGTGGTGGTGCCGAACTACAACTACGCGCACTACCTCGAAGAGCGCCTGGATACCGTCACCAAGCAGACATTACCCCTCTACGAGCTTATCGTGCTGGATGACGTGTCTACCGATGGCAGCCTTGCAACCCTGCAGCGATTGCGCAGCAAGCTCAATCCTGAGCCCATGGTTGTCGAAGGTGCCAGCAACAGCGGCTCGGTTTTCCGGCAATGGTTGAAGGGTGTAAAGCTCGCGCGTGGAGAATACGTCTGGATTGCAGAGGCCGACGACCTCTCCAAGCCGGAATTCCTCGAAAGCCTCACAAAACTTCTAGAAGCGAATCCTGACGCGGTAATGGGCTATTCGCAATCCGAACAGATCGATGAATATGGACAGGTACTTGCGCCCCATTACCTGGCTTATACGGATGATCTTTCGCGCACGCGCTGGTTGAAGAGCTATGTCGCCGAAGGTGTCGACGAGGTTGTAGCAGGGCTTGCCACCAAAAACACGCTGCCCAATGTTAGTGCCGCCTTGTTCCGCCGTGCTCCGTTGCTGGAGGTATTGGAAGCCAATATTGAAGAAATCGCAAGCTATAGAATTGCAGGTGATTGGCTGGTCTACCTGAGGCTTTTGCTAAAAGGCAAGGTGGTGTTCGAGGCCAATGCATACAACCAACATCGTCGTCACGCAGCCAGCGTCACCTTGGGATCGGCGGCACAGCAGCACTTCGACGAAGTCATGCGCGTCCAGAGTACAGCGCAAGCCTTGTTCAACTTGGATGGCGCTACACGGGAGTCAGCCGCCGCGTATGGGCGAGTGCTTCGCACGCACTTGGGCCTTTGGGGTCAGGGCGTGGAGGCCAAAGGCTGATGCGTGCATTGATTGTCGGTGGGAACGGATTTCTTGGTTCAAGCCTAGCCATGGGCTTGCGCGCCGCTGGGTGTCAGGTGCGTGTGTATGACCGCACGGCTGCGAGGCCCGATATGGACTGGAGTGAAATCGACTATCGTATGGGCGGCCTTGATGAGCCTGACTCACTGGCCGCAGCGCTTGATGGCGTCACGCTGGTGTACCACCTGGCCAGCTCGACAGTACCCAGCACGTCCAACAACGATCCCTCCTATGATGTAAACAGCAATCTGATCGGCACTCTGAATCTTGTCGCCGCCATGCTGGCCAGGAATATCAGACGTATAGTCTTCTTTTCATCAGGCGGAACGGTGTATGGAGATCCCGACAGCTTGCCGATAAAAGAGGATCATCCGCTCCGTCCCATTTCCTCGTACGGGGTTGTCAAGGTCGCTATCGAGAACTATTTGTCTATGTATGCTCGGCTCGGGGCCCTCGAACCACTTATCCTGCGACCATCCAATCCCTACGGGCCACGTCAATCGACAGCGGGCGTGCAGGGTGCTGTAGGGGCATTCCTCGGCAAGGCCTTGGCCGGCGAGGGAATCAAGATATGGGGGGATGGTGAAACGATACGCGACTACATCTATGTCGACGATTTGATGGAACTGGCCATGAAGGCGGGCCTGAGCAAGCAGTGCGGCATTTTCAATGTGGGAAGCGGAACGGGCCATTCCCTTAATCAGCTTTGTGGTTACGTGCGGGAATTGACGGGCAGTCCGTTGCCTGTCGAGTATCTGGAGAAGCGTGGCTTCGACGTATCTACGATCATCCTTGACATAAGCAATGCTCGCCAGTATTTCGATTGGTCGCCACGGGTTGATTTTCGTGAGGGACTGGATCGAACTTGGCTGGCACTTCAACCAATCCAATCAGAATGGAAATCAACATGAGCCATAGCAGCAGCACGGATACTCGAGCGGATCAAGAAAATCATTGGTTGAGCACCTTGATTCAAAGTCTAGAATCTGAACAATTAAGTCCGTTTGGTGAGACGCTTCCCAAGTTCCCATCCGAGGAACTACAGCGCAACACGACAGGCTTGTCTTCCGAGGCGGCACTGCGCCAAGCGTTTGCTTTTTATGAAAACGTTCAGGATGCCTTGCAAAAGGCATACGTCAAATTCTCGCCGATTTCCGAAATATTGGATTTCGGGTTTGGTTGGGGCCGAATATCCAGAGTATTCATGCAGGATGTGCGCCTTGAGAATATCTACGGCATTGACGTGGATCCAGACTTCGTCAGCCTAACCCAAGAGCTTTTCGGGTCTGATAAGTTCGAGGCCTGCCCAGCCTTTCCGCCAACCAGCTATCAAAGTGAAAAATTCGATCTCATCTACGCATACTCGGTCTTTTCACATCTTTCAGAGAAGGCCTGTCGTGAATGGATGGCGGAATTCGAGCGGATTCTGAAGCCAGGTGGGATCGTGGTATTCACTACCCGCCACATAAGCTTCTTTGATTTCTGCGACTGGGCAGCGACACAGAAGACGGAAAACTCCTACATCACTGCACTGGGCAAGCTGTTTCCAGATTTGCAGGCCGCCAGGTCGAAATACCGTGCTGGTGAGATCGTACATGCTTCATCAGAAGGCGTGGGCGGAGGTGGGCCCCGTGATTCAAGCTTCTATGGAGAGACCTGGATCCCTGAGCAATACGTGAAGACCGGTATGGGAACGGGCTTGCAATTCGTTTCAGGATATTTTGATAGCAATAAATATGACCAGGCGTGCTTTGCGCTCCAGAAGCAGAAGTGAACATGTCATCGAATGCATCCACCATAGAATCACAAGGTGCAACGAACTCGTCCGCGGTTATCCGTGACTTGGCGGATGCTGCGATGAACGTTCCTGTCAGCAAACGACGCCTGGAATTTCTCGACTCGCTCCGAGGATTGGCTGCGTTATACGTGCTCGTTTATCACATGGTTTTGTTGCCTCAGCCAAACCTAGTGCCGCCGCAGTGGGCAGAAAAGGTTGCACTTGCCGGAGGCACCGGAGTCACGCTGTTTTTCATTGTCAGCGCCTTTTCGCTCTACTACACGATGCCGATGCGACTGAAGGATGGTAGCCCGACCTTAAGTTTCTATCTGCATAGATTTTTCCGACTTGCGCCGCTCTTCTACTTCATGATCGCTGCCACCATGTTGAGGGATGTATGGAAGTTCGGCGTGGTACACCCATGGACTGACGTCGCGGCGTCATTTGCCTTCGTGTTCAATTTGCTGCCCGGCAAGCAGGAGGGTTTCGTGTGGGCCGGCTGGACTATCGGTGTTGAGATGGTCTTTTATGCTTTTTTTCCGCTCATCTACCGTAGGGTGAAGTGTGCGGGGAATAGCGTGGCGTTCGTATTCTTCTGCCTGTTAGTTTGGCTGACCATGCAGCTAGTACTTGACTATTTGGTAATGCCTGAAGCATTAAAGCAATCCATCCTGCAGTGGAGTACTTTCAAGCATTTTCCGATTTTCGCAGTCGGCATCCTTGTCTATCACGTCTACATGAAGTTCGACTCCGCTGGCATGCACGCAGGGCGCTATCAAGCCATGGGCAATGCGTTTCTATGGGGTGGTTTTTTTGGTTTTGCAGCGTTATTGCAAGGCTGGCTGCCGAATGTGTTTGGCGATGGTTATTACTGGCAAGGCGTGGTCTTCGGTTGTATCTTCCTTGGCACTGCGCTAGCTCCATGGCGCTTGATCGTGAACGCTTTTACCGGTTTCCTTGGCAAGGTGAGCTATTCCATCTACTTGACGCATACCACGGCAATATATTTCATGAGCCCCTTGTACCAATGGATATATGCCCAGACAGCGTCTCTAACTTTAGCTTTCCTCGCCTCACTCGCAACCACGCTTTTGGTTGTACTGCCGATTTCCTACTTGACCTACAGTTTGATTGAACAGCCCGGCATAAGGCTCGGCAAGAAGGTTGCCGCGCGTCTTGTAAAGAAGAGACAGGCCACTATTCTTCCGACAAGTACGCATTCATAGGTAATAGGAGGAACTCAATGAAGACGCCATTCCAGCTCGTCATCATCTTGCCGATGCTTATTTTTTCTTTAGTCGCCTGTAAAGAGCCAAATGCAGCTGCGGTCGTTCCGGACCCAATTGCAACTGGTGCGGCCGCAATCACGCCGCCGGCTGAAACCGGCGTGATCGCGGCTATGCCGGTGGACGCCGGCCAACGTAAAGCGACTACGTTATGCAACGTCGAACTTGTGGATGGAAAGCCATTCGATTCTGGTGTAGCAGTGGCAAATAAGAACACGATTATTCGTGGATGGCTTGGCGATGATTCGGGAATGCTTCCTGCCACGCCGATGCTGGTTGCGCAGCCACAGTCAGCCGACCTCGCAGTAAGTATTCCTCTTGATTTGAAAATTCGTCGAAATGATGTGGTGGATGCATTCCCTGGAAAGGATGGGTTGGGTAGTTCTGGCTTCGAATCAAGCTTGGGCCCAGCCTCGCTTGCGCCGGGCCAGTACCACCTATATCTCACGTATTCGATTGGCGCAGAGGGTCGCCTCTGCGACAATGGCAGGCAAATAATGATTCCAGCCGACTGATGGCGGGATTTTTTGCAAGCATCCCATTCCAAATCTAATTTACTGAGGCCTGAGCAATGAATACTAGTAAGTTATCAGTTGTCCTGTCCCTGACCATCGCGTCTCTGACGCTGGTGGCATGCAACGTGCAGGAGCCTGAATCGAGCAGGTCGCCATCGGCACAAGATGCTGTAGCGGCCTCTTCGACTGCGGTTGTTGTTGATCCGCCGGCACAGACAGCAAAGGTTGATCCAGCCACCGTAGAGTCCCTCGAGGCTGGTTGGAGCGTAATGGCCCCGCGTCTTGTCTCACAGGTTGATGCCTACTCAAAAATTGAACCGAAGGCCTTCCGTCTATTCATGCACCCGGATCAAGGCAAGGCCGCCGTCGTCGAGTTCGACACGGCCGGGCTTGATTCGATCACAATTTCACCATATATCTTTGATTTCAACGGCGACAAAAGCTGCGAATCAAATAAGGAGGCTGGGGTAGTCGATGTTTTGTGGTCGATTGATGGCGATGCATCCAACACGATCAGAGTAGATCGCAATTACAGTGAACTAGTACCTATCGATCTCACGAATTCGAAGCGACTGAAGATCGTGGTGAATGAGGGAAATGGTGCGCCATGGTGTGATTGGGCAGGCATTGGATTCATTGCGCCTAAGCCCTAGAGAGGGGCGTATATCCAAACGAGTGGCGCTTTTGAATACCCCCTGTCAAATTTATAATGCGGAAAATTGTCGAATGAGCGAGTTAACGATTTTGATGCCATGCCTCAACGAGGCCGAAACGGTAGAGACATGCGTCAGGAAAGCAATGCGTTTCCTCGAGACATCCGGCATTGAGGGTGAAGTGGTTATTGCCGACAACGGTAGCGTGGATGGATCGCAAGCCCTAGCCACTTCCGCCGGTGCCCGGGTGGTTCCGGTAAAGGATCGTGGTTATGGCGCCGCCTTGCTGGGAGGTATTCAAGCGGCGAGAAGTCGCTTCATCATCATGGGCGATGCAGACGACAGCTACGATTTCTCCAACCTGATGCCCTTCGTGGAAAAATTGCGCGAAGGCGCTGATCTAGTGATGGGTAATCGGTTCAAGGGAGGAATTGAGAAAGGCGCGATGCCGTTCCTGCACAAGTATCTTGGAAACCCGGTGTTGAGTTTCCTCGGGCGGTTGTTTTATGGCATCAAGGCCCGCGATTTCCATTGCGGACTGCGTGGGTTCAATCGCGAACGAATCTTGGCATTGAACTTGGTCACGCCTGGCATGGAGTTTGCTAGTGAAATGGTGGTCAAGTCGGCCATCGCCGAGTACAAAATCGTTGAAGTCCCCACCACGCTAAAGCCAGACGGTCGCTCCCGTCCGCCACATTTGCGGACTTGGAGAGATGGATGGAGGCATTTGCGATTCTTGCTTATTTTCTCGCCACGCTATCTGTACGCCATTCCTGGCCTCGCCTTGCTAGCCATCGGCCTCGTAGGCAGTGGCCTGTTGCTTTCCGGCCCAAGGCACATTGGCACCGACACGGTGCTGGACATCCACAGCTTCATCGCCTTTGTGTTGGTGACCGTGCTAGCCGTGCAAGTACTCCTGTTTGGTGCATTGGCCCGCTCATTTGCTTCTGCGTTTGGCATTCATCCTGGTGATAAACGATGGTTCGGCGCCGCACGCAATTTGGAAGCGCTGTTGCTACTCGCACTGGTATTGCTGCTGAGTGGAGTCGCCGGCGCGTCATGGTGCGTATGGAAATGGGCCGCAACCGGATATGCAGACCTGAGTTATAACGAGTTCCTGCGTCCCTTCGTGGTCTCGCTAGCGGCCCTACTGGTGGCGAGCCAGATGTTCTTCACCGCCTTTTTCTCGGCTACGTTCTCGGAGTTCATCAGGCACCGCGCGGATGGCGAGTGACATGTCGCCAAAATCAGCCAAGCAGGCGTTTTACTTCCTGCTTTCCGGAGCCACTGGCTTCGCCATTTACTACGTGCTTTCCAACGCGCTGCACTACTTGGTGGGCATGGCTGCGGTACCTGCAGCGCTGGTGGCGATGCTGGCATCTGTGTTCCCGACGTATTACATGCAAAAGAACCTGACGTTTCGTAGCCAGACCCCTTCACACAAGGCATTGCCGCGCTACTTGTTGCTGCAGGTCCTTAACGCTTCCGTGATTGGCAGCGCCACCTATGCCTTTGATCGTATGCAGGTCCCACAAGCCGTCAACTTCGCGTTGGCGGGATTCATGAGCGTCGTAGTCTCGTTCTTCGTTCAAAACAAGTTTATTTTTCGTGACAATCACTGAATCACGCAGTTGCATGCCTACGCCTCCGTTCCAGACAGGCACAAACGTTGGATACCGAACAAATGAGTGAAGAAAAAATCCAGGTGGGCACGCGCATCGATGACCCAAACGCAGTACGTGATGTAATTCCCGACGGTGGCTTGAGGCCAGTACTAGCTCGCGTGCTTGGCAAGGGGCGCGCGTGGTTCGGCGGCGATCGTTTTGGCGGCGTCTACGCGGCTCTGCAGACCGCAGTGCAATACTTGCAGCCCCGTATAGCTAAGCCTCCTGCGCTGCTCGATTTCGGCTGTGGCAACATGGCGATTTCGTCGCTTTTGCAGGAGAGCGGCGTGGTGGAAAGCGTGCGCGGAGTCGATACCTATGCTGCGCCATCGGGAGGAGACGAGAAGTTCAGTCGTTATACGCAGATAGAAGATGCCGCAAACTTGCCTTTCGCCGCATTGGATTTTGACGTGACGATCTGTGTTGACGTACTACACCATATTGGCATCTCGCAGGCGCCGGGTGTTTTGCGCGAGCTTGGAAGAGTTTCAAGGTTCGTAGTGATCAAGGATCACTTTGAATATGGCTTTATTTCTCGCCAACTGCTTAGGCTTGCCGACTGGTATGGCAATTATGCGTATGGCGTCAACGTACCGGATCGTTATTTCGATCCCGTCGCCTGGCAGGAAATAGTCGCGGCGGCAGGAATGGACGAGATCCAGTTGACCTGTCCGGTACGCATACATGATGGATTCTTCGGTTGGATCATCCTGCCGAAAAATCACTTCGTTTCCATCCTTACTGCAAAGTAGCGGGCCGGATGAACCCCGCCGCGCCTGCTGCAGTACGGATAGCGAGGCCGGCTTCCTTAAACGGATGGGCGGCATGAACAGCACGCAAGCCAGCAACACGAATAAACCGGATCGCCATGGGCGCTGGCTATTGGTGATATTTGCAATTGCAACCATCGCCTATCTTTTCGTTGCGATGCATATCCCGCTGACGATCATGGTGTGGCAATCGTACGACGACCAATTGTTCATGCGGCTGGGGGAAACCCTGGCAGACGGCCGCTGGCTTGGTCCGTTCGACGCGCTTACCTTGGCCAAGGCACCGGGCTATCCCCTGTTCCTAGCTGCCAGTCATTGGACGGGGTTGCCGGTCACGTTTACACAGGCAGCGTTCTACGCTTTCTCACTCGCGGCCCTTGCTTGGGTTATAGCCAGGAAGACAGGATCCTTCTGGTTGCCGTTGGCGATTTTCATGCTGCTGTTGTGGCACCCCAAGGTGCTGGAGCCGGCACGCATATTGCGCGACAACATCTACATGAGCCAGTCGATCCTGCTGGTAGCCTTGTTTTCGTATTGCCTGTTCGTGGTGGAGCGCAGGCGCCAGCTGTGGTGGGGCGCAGTCACTGGGCTATTGCTGGGCTGGTTCTGGATAACGCGCGACGAAGGTATCTGGCTCGTCCCTGGGCTTGCAGTACTTGTGTGCTTCGCTATTTTCTATAGCCGTGGCGATACGGCCGGCAGGACATGGTGGCAGCCGACATTGATGGCAGGCGTTACCTTCATCGCGGTGTTGCTGCTTTTCATGACCGTGAATTTCCTAACCTACGGCAAGTTCGTGGGTGTGGATTTCAAGGAGAAGAACTTCCAGGCCGCCATCTCGTCCATGGAGGGCGTCCAGCAAGCAAAGCCGGTGCCATTCGTTGCAGTCCCACGCGCCACACGTATGCAGCTCTATGGCGTCAGTCCCGCATTTGCCAGTCTCAGGCCTTTCCTGGATCCGCCGAATGGCCATTCCGCATGGGAAGCGGGTGGATGCATGTTCCGTCCCACCGCATGCGGAGATATCGGCAACGGTTTCTTCATGTGGGCCTTGCGTGATGCTGCAGAAAAGCGTGGGCACTACCGCTCGCCAGCCACTGCGTCCGAATTCTTTGGCATTGTGGCCAAGGAAATCGAAGCGGCTTGCGCCGACGGTCGCCTGATCTGCGAACGTGATCACATACCGTTATTGCCGCCGATGACCGACGCGCAGATAGCATGGATTCCCGTATCGCTTCGACAATTGCAGAAGACCATGTTGCATCCGGGTGTGTATCCGGGATTCACCCAGCATGCGGAGGAAGGAACCGGAGAACGCTTCGCCAGCGCGCTGGAATTCCTCAACCACCCGTCGCATTACACCAAGCAGGATGCGTTGACCACGCGAGTCGATGTTACCGGCTGGTACTACAACGCCAAGTCGGGCAATGATTGGTTTGAACTCAAGGTTTCAGACCATTCCAATCCGGATCTGGAATTCACGCTTCAGCGTACGGATAGTCCCGATCTGGTGGATCATTTCCACGACGCCGAAGCAGCCCGGCAGCGCTTTCGCTTCAATGGCCAGTGCGGCGAAGGATGCACCTTTCACTTTACCAATGCAGCAGGTGCTTCGGGCCAGCTCAAGTTGACGGACACTCAGGGCCTGACGTCCACCAGCGTTGTGATTGGAACCGGCCTGATGCTGTTCGACAAAGGCAGTACGGTCGAAGCTCGGCGCACGCTGCAGGACGACAGCCGGGTCGTGCTCGCCGGGCGGGTGAATGCACTGCTCTACCGTATCTACGCGATTCTCATGCCGGTATTGCTGGTCGGTGGACTCGCTGCTTTTGGCATTGCCGGTTTGCTTTCGATTCGCCGCAAAGACTATGGGTTCACTTTTGTACTGGCATGCACCTGTTGGGGGCTGGTACTGTCGCGCGCGGTCATTCTGGTGCTTGTGGACATTTCGTCGTTCCCAGCCATGATTACGCCCTACCTACTACCCATGTTCGCTCTGGCAATGATCGCCGCCTTGCTGTCGGTCCACGCGGCCAGCAGATTGCTCTTGCCTGGCCCCGTGCAGCAGTGACCGGTTGAGCCCGCAGCACCCTTCAGCCGCCAGCCCATAGCTCCACGATCGGCTGCCTCGACCCCTGCAGGACAGGGTTGTTTGAGCTGGGTTGTACGTGAAGCCACGTAGACCATGCTGTATCTGGCCCTAACATTCTGACAAATAGCGACCTGTCTCACTATTGCTGCAATTCTGCGTGCGTTATAGTGATATATCAGGGGTTATTCCGTCGGGTTGAAGATGAACATGAATTTTCGGATTGGCGCTTGCGTCCTATTGGTTTGCTTGGCTGGCTGCACAGCCGAAGGCCCGGGCTCAAAGTTTGGGTCGCTCACCCCGGTCGCTGCGCCGAACCAAAGCGGTAAGCAGGCCACATCTGCTCAAAAAGCACGAAATCCGGCCCAATCCATCGCCAATGCGCCCGACCGTGGGGTATTGGTGAGCTACAAGAACAAGGGTCAGGCTGCAAAGCAGGAAGGAGCCTACACGTGGTTCCCGGTCGCGATCAGCGAGGACCATGCACTAAAGGCTCTGGTTGGGGGTGAGCTCATCGTGCCGTCTCCCGATGGTTCGCAGGTCAAATTGCGCTATGAGCGCCACCAGGAAAATCCGGATGGCAACTGGACTTGGGTGGGCCGGATGGTCGGCGGAGACCAGAAGCAGGAAGCGATCCTGACCTTCGGTGAGAGTGCGGTATACGGGTCGATCCCACAGGCTAACGGTAAGCCAGCGCTCAGCCTGCAGACCCGTAACGGCGCACTGTTTGCCGTGGTCACAGATCCCACCAAGGTGGTGTCCGCGAACAAGGGCCACCGAGACATTATGGTGCCCCCGGCAATGGCCTTGCGCGCATCACTGACGTCCGCCGCGGCCAAGCCGCAGCAGGCGGCCATTGCAGCCGCAGCATCTGCAAGCCCGGCTAATACTATCGATGTAGTCATCGGCTACACCCCGGGTTTCGCCGCTGCGCAGGGTGGCCAGTCTGCTGCCGTTACCCGTCTGGTGTTCTTGGTCGAGGTGGGAAATCAGGCATATTTGAACAGCCTGATCACGGGTAGCCTTCGCATCGTGAATGCGGTGCAGGTTGACTACGCAGACAACACCGACAATCAAACCGCATTGGGTCAGCTGACCGGCAATAATGGCACCTCGGCTGTCACGATTCCTGCTTCACTCGTCCCGCTCAGAACTGCGCGTGACCAATTCGGTGCAGACTTGGCGGTCCTTGTACGCAAATTCCAGACACCTGAAAACGCAGGTTGTGGCATTGCCTGGTTGAATGGAGCGGGCCAAACTGCCATTGTGCCCGCCAGTGACGATGACTATGGCTATGCCGTGGTCAGCGACGGTAACGACACAGGTACCGACGGTAAGAGCTATTTCTGCGCATCTGAAACATTGGTGCACGAATTGGGCCACCTGATGGGCTCGGCCCATGATCGTGACAATTCGACGGGTACCGGCGGTGCGCTGCAGTACGGTCGCTATGCCTACTCGTTCGGCATGAAGACCGATTCGGCGAATGGTAATTTCTACACCATCATGGCCTACGGCGATGACAACCAGAATTTCTACCGCACCTTCTCCAATCCACTTGTACTCAAATGCGGACCTAGCAACACGCTGGCTTGCGGCGTCGCGAACCAGACCGACAACGCGCGCAGTCTAAACCAGACGATTCCCGTAGTAGCCACATTCAGGGCCACAGTGGTGCCGTTCGCGAATGGCGCCGTCAGCGACATCAATGCCGACGGACGCAGTGACCTGTTCCTGCGCTATGGCACGCCCGGTGGCTTCGGTGGGTACTGGATCATGAACGGTGCATCCATTGTCAGCGCTTCATCCGCGCTGGCAGCCCCGACCAATCATGACGTCGCCGCTAGGGGTGACTTCAATGGTGACGGCAGGCTTGATATTCTGTGGTACCGGGCTTCGGATCGGAACTTAGTGATGTGGCAGGGTAACGTCACCGGTGGTTTCGATACCGTCGGCGTAGGTGGACTGAGTACTGGCTGGGTAATTGCCGCCGCTGGTGACATCAACGCCGATGGTCGCAGCGACTTGGTACTGCGCTATGGAACTTCAGGCGGACTTGTAGGCTACTGGCTGATGAATGGCGGAGCAATCACGACTGCATCAAGTGCGTTGCCAGCGCCGGCGGGACATGAAATTGTTGCGAACGGCGACTTCAATGGAGATGGGAGGATGGACATCCTCTGGAGTCGTGCGTCGGATCGCAACTTGGTGCTTTGGCAAGGAAATGCGACTGGTGGATTTGACACGATCGGTATTGGTGGGCTGAGCATAGGTTGGACAATTAACGGGGCTGGTGATTTCAACGCTGATGGCCGCAGTGATCTTTTACTCCGTTACGGCACGAGTGGTGGCTTGGCCGGATATTGGCTCATGAATGGCGCCAACATCACTAGTGCTTCTGCTGCATTGGCTGCACCCGTTGGGCACGAAGTGGTGGCAAGGGGCGATTTCAACGGTGATGGTAGAACTGATGTACTCTGGAGCCGGTCTTCTGATCGAAATCTCGTTCTTTGGCAAGGCAACGCGACCGGTGGATTCGATACTCTCGGCATGGGGGGCCTGAGTGCAGGTTGGCGAATATCCGATCCCTGATTAGCTTGATTTTGTTGATGATTTAAAAAAAATCGCGGCTATCAAAGCCGCGATTTTTTTGCCTCGTTATTGTGTTCAGAGTGCGTCTTGTAGCTCCGGCAGCAACTTGAACAAATCCCCCACCAGCCCGATATCCGCAATCTCAAAGATCGGTGCTTCCGCATCTTTGTTGATGGCCACGATGGTGCCGGCGTCCTTGATGCCGGTCAGGTGCTGGATCGCCCCCGAGATGCCGATGGCCACATACAGTTCCGGGGCGATGATCTTTCCGGTCTGGCCTACCTGCATTTCGTTGGGACAGTAGCCGGCGTCGACGGCGGCGCGCGAGGCGCCTACGCCGGCGCCGAGTTTGTCGGCGAAGGCGTAGATGATCTTGAAGTTTTCCTCGGAGCCTACGCCGCGGCCGCCGGAGACAACGCGCTTGGCGCTTTGCAGGTCAGGGCGGTCGGATTTGCCAGCGGCCAGGCTGATGAAGCGGGTGTGGGTGGGCAGGGTGGCTTCGATCGACACGGCTTCGATCGCGGCATTGCCGCCCTTGGCGGCTTCAGGCCATGAGGCGCTGCGCACGGTGGCGACCACGGTGTGGCCGGCCGGGGCTTCGACGGTGATGATGGCGTTGCCGGCATAGATGGGGCGCTTGAAGGTATGGCTGCCTTCCACCGACATCACGTCCGAGACCTGGGCGGTGCCGAGCAGGGCGGCGACGCAGGGCATCAGGTCCTTCCCGAAGGTGGTGGACGGACCAAACACGTGGGTGTAGCCAGCGGCAAGCTTGGCGATCTGCGGGGCCAGGACCTGGCCGATCGCATGCGCATTGGCGGCATTGGCGACGGTCAGGACTTTGGCGACGCCAGCGATCTGCGCCGCCTCGGCCGCGACGGCGGCGGGGTCGGCGGACAGCACCACGATGTCGATGCTGTCGGGCTTCAGCGCCAGGGCGGCACTGACGGTCTTGGCGGTGGCGGCGTTGAGCTTGCCGTCCAGGTGTTCGGCGATGACGAGAACCTTGCTCATTACAGCAACCCCTTCTGCTTGAGTGCAGCGACCAGTTCGGCCGCGTCCTTGACCATCACGCCCTTGCCGCGCTTGGCGGGCGGCGCGTAATGGGTAGTGGTGAGTCCGTCGCCGCCGTCCACGCCCAGGTCGGCGAAGGCGATGCTTTCCATCGGCTTGCTCTTGGCCTTCATGATGTCCGGCAGCTTGATGAAGCGTGGCTCGTTGAGGCGCAGGTCGGTGGTGACCACGGCGGGCAGGTCGACTTCCAGCGTTTCCAGGCCGGCGTCCACTTCGCGGGTCACGGTGGCCTTGCCGTCGGCGATCTCAAGCTTGGAGGCGAAGGTCGCCTGCGGGCGGCCCCACAGCGTCGCCAGCATCTGCCCGGTCTGGGTGGCGTCGTCGTCGATGGCCTGCTTGCCCAGGATCACCAGGTCCGGCTGTTCCTTTTCCACCAGCTTGAGCAGGGTACGGGCGGCAGTGAGCGGCTGGATGGGCTGGTCGCTGACCACGTGGATGGCGCGGTTGGCGCCCATGGCCAAGCCGTTGCGAAGGTGGGCCTGGGCGTCGGCGGGCGCAATCGTGGCCACCACGACCTCGGTGGCGACGCCCTTGTCGCGCAGGCGCAAGGCTTCTTCCAGCGCGATTTCGTCGAATGGGTTGGCCGACAGCTTGACGCCATCGGTGACCACGCCGGAACCGTCCGGCTTGACCTGCACGCGGACGTTGTAGTCCACCACGCGCTTGTAGGCGACGAGGATTTTCATGGGCGGGGGATTTCCTTGTTCAACGAAGGGGGTGCGGCACTGGGCCGGGGCAGGCCGGTGATTTTACCGGTCAGGCGCTGGCCGTGCGAGTGCGTACGGTATCGGCGCCCAGGCGGGCGGCGAGGTGGCCCGCAAGGCGCACGGCGCTGCCGGGAGCGTGGGCGAAGAACAGGGAGGGTTCGGTAAGCTCCAGTTCCAGCAGGCGTGGAGTGCCGTCGTCGTCGAGGATCAGGTCGACGCGGGCATAGGCCAGTGGTTCGTCCAGTTGTAGCAGGCGTTGCACGGCCTGCAGGGTCTGCTCGGCGAGTGCGCGCTCCTGCGGGTCGGCATCACATGCGCTGATCTGGCCATTGGCGTAGGGAATGGGCGTGGCGGGCGTGTCCGCCTGCAGCAATGCGCCTTTGCGGATGGCGTGGCTGAACTGGCCGTCGAAGTAGATCAGTGCGGTCTCACCACGGCTGTCGACCGCCCGCAGATAGGGTTGCAGCATGACGCTGCGGCCTTCTTCCAACAGCCGGGCGACGTGGTTGCTGGCGGCGAATTCCTGCGAACGCGCATAGCGCTGGGTGTCGCGGGCGCCGGCGCTCACCGCCGGTTTCACAACCAATTCTTCGGCGGAATGGGCCGCGAGGAAGGCCTGCAGGGATTCCAGCGGTTCCGCATCCACTTCCACGAACCGGGTCGGCACCACGGGCACGTCCATCGCGGCCAGGTCGCCCAGGTAGTGCTTGTCGGTGTTCCAGCGAATCACGTGCAGTGGATTGAGCAGTTCGGTCGTGACGGCGACGCGTTCGCACCACGCCAGGAATTCGGGCAGGCGCTCGGTGTAGTCCCACGGGGAACGCAACAGCGCGGCGTCGTAACGGTTCCAGCTGACGGTGGCATCGTCCCAGGCGACGGCGCGCGCCCGGATTCCCGCCTCTGCACAGGCCTGCAGCAGGGGGGCAAGGTCATCGTCATGACCGGTGGCTGCAATGGCGGTGATCAGCGCAAGTGTCTTCATCGCTCCAGTCTATAGCGCCAGGGACATGCGCCGCTTCCATTGTCCGAAAGTACCTGTCCCGGCCGCGGGACGGTGCGTAAAATGAAGTCCATCGCCCCCACACGGACACACCAGTCATGGCTGAAGCAGTCGCCTCCGCGCCCCCGCGCAACGGAGCCAGGAGCAAGCTTTATTCCACTGCGGACCTGGCCCTGAAAGGTGTCGTGGCCGACGGCCAGACCGTGGCGGTGGGTGGTTTCGGCCTGTGCGGCATCCCGGAATCCCTCATCCTGGCCCTGCGCGACAGTGGCGTGACCGGGCTGACCGCGATTTCCAATAACGCCGGCGTGGATGGCTTCGGCCTGGGCCAACTACTGGTCACGCGCCAGATCCGCAAGATGATTTCGTCCTACGTGGGCGAGAACAAGGAGTTCGAGCGCCAATACCTGTCCGGCGAGCTGGAACTGGAATTCAACCCGCAGGGCACCCTGGCCGAACGCCTGCGCGCGGGCGGGGCGGGCATCCCGGCGTTCTTCACCCGCACCGGCTACGGCACCATCGTCGCCGAGGGCAAGGAGACCCGCCAGTTTGATGACGGGCACCACTATGTGCTGGAAACCGCGCTCAAGCCCGACGTGTCCCTGGTCAAGGCATGGAAGGCCGACACCGCGGGCAACCTGGTGTTCCGCAAGACGGCGCGCAACTTCAACCCGGCCGCCGCGATGGCGGGCAAGGTCTGCGTGGCCGAGGTGGAGGAAGTGGTGGAGGTAGGCGTGATGGACCCGGACCATATCCACCTGCCCGGCATCTACGTGGACCGCATCGTGCTGAACGCACATCCTGAAAAACGCATCGAGAACCGCACGGTCAGTGCGGGCACGAACACCGGAGGAGCACGCTGATGGCCTGGACCCGCGATGAAATGGCGCAGCGCGCCGCCCGCGAACTGACCGACGGTGCGTACGTGAACCTGGGCATCGGCCTGCCGACCCTGGTCGCCAACCATATTCCGGACGGCATGGACGTGTGGCTGCAATCCGAAAACGGGCTGCTGGGCATTGGCCCGTTCCCCACCGAGGACGCGGTGGATCCGGACCTGATCAATGCCGGCAAGCAGACGGTGACGGCGCGCCTGGGAGCCAGCTATTTCGGTAGCCACGACTCCTTCGCCATGATCCGCGGCGGCCACATCGACCTGGCCGTGCTGGGCGCCATGCAGGTGACCGACAAAGGCGACCTGGCCAACTGGATGGTCCCCGGCAAGATGGTCAAGGGCATGGGCGGTGCGATGGACCTGGTCGCTGGCGTGAAGCGCATCGTCGTGCTGATGGAGCACGTGGCGAAGGACGGCAGCCACAAGATCCTGCCGCAATGCGACCTGCCCCTGACCGGTGTCGGCGTGGTCAACCGGATCATCACCGACTTGGCGGTTTTCAACGTGACCCCGGATGGGCTGGTGCTGGTGGAGGCGGCGGCGGGCGTGGGCGACGAAGAGTTGAAGCAGAAAACGGGCGTATCTTTCAAGCGCGCTTGAATTTGATGCCAGCTGCCTTCAGGCCAATCAAGGGCGCAACCGAAGGGAATAATCCGTTGCCGCAAGCAAGAAAAATCACAGATTCTGGTAATTCGGACCAGAACCGCCTTCCGGCGTCACCCAGGTGATGATTTCGTAGGGGTCCTTGATGTCGCAGGTCTTGCAGTGCACGCAGTTGGCGGCGTTGATCTGCAGGCGCTTGCCGGCCTCGTCGTTCACTATTTCGTACACGTTTGCCGGGCAGAAGCGGGTGCAGGGGTTGTCGTATTCCTCGGCGCAGGTGGTGATGCAGATCGAGGTATCTGCGACTTTCAGGTGCACGGGTTGGTCTTCGTCATGCTCGGTAGCGGCGTAGTAGACAGCTTGGAGGCGATCGCGCGGGGCGAGGGTGCGTTGTACGTAGTCGCGCTTCGGCTCTTCGTGCTCGGCCACTTTGTGCAACGAGGACCAGTCGGGCTTCACCTTCAACGTCCACGGTGACAGCCCGCCGGTCACGGTTTCCCAGCCGGCGTTCATCAGGCCGAACAACAGGCCTTTCTTGAAGCCGGGCTTGATGTTGCGGACCTGCTTCAGTTCCTTCATCGCATCCGAAGCACGCAGCTTCGTGTCGAATCCAGTGGGATCCAGCGCTCCCGCCTGAAGGCTTTGCGCGAGATGTTCCGCCGCCAGCATGCCGCTGCGGATGGCCTGGTGCGTGCCCTTGATCTTGGGCACGTTGAGCAGGCCGGCGGTGTCGCCAATCAGCAGCGCGCCCGGCATTTCGACTTTCGGCAATGACTGCCAGCCACCGGTGACGAGGGCGCGCGCGCCTGCGGAAAGAATGGTGCCGCCTTCCAGCAGTGCCGTCATCTGCGGGTGGTTCTTCCACTGCTGGAAGGCTTCCCACGGCTTGTACTCCGGGTCTTTGTAATCCAGGCCGCTGACATAACCCAATGCCACCTGGTTGTTGTCCAGGTGATACACGAAGCTGCCGCCGTACGTCTGGTTGTCGGCGGGCCAGCCCAAGGTATGCACGATCTTCCCCGACGACACGCGGCCCTCCGGCAACTGCCACAGTTCCTTGATGCCGATCGAATACGCCTGCGGGTCGCTGTCTTTGTCCAGCGCGAACTGCTTGACCAGGCGCTTGGTCAGGTGGCCACGCGCGCCTTCGGCCAGCACGGTGACCTTGGCGTGGATGTCGATGCCGGCGGTGAAGCCGGGCTTGTGCGAACCGTCCTTGGCCACGCCCATGTCGCCGATGCGCACGCCGATGACTTTCCCGTTGTCATCATGCAATGTCTCGGCGGCGGCGAAGCCCGGGTATATCTCCACGCCCAGTGCTTCCGCTTGTGGGGCCAGCCAGGCGCACATCGCGCCGAGCGACACGATGAAATTGCCGTGGTTGCGCATGCCCGGAGGCACGAGGGGGGATTTGTAGCCGCCGGTCTTGTTGAGCAGCCAGAACTCGTCGTCCTTCGCCGCTACGCAGATGGGCGGCGGGGCATCACGCCAGCCGGGCAGCAAGGCATCCAGCGGGCCGGGTTCGATCACCGCGCCGGACAGGATCTGCGCACCGATCGTGCTGGACTTCTCGATCACGCAGACCGAGATGTCGGGATTGAGTTGCTTCAGGCGGATCGCGAAGGAAAGGCCGGCAGGGCCGGCGCCGACGGTGACCACGTCGTATTCCATGACATCCCGTTCTACAGGGGCGGGTCCGACATCGGTCATCGTGTACTCCGTGGCTGGCGCGTGGCTGCGGGTATTTTCGGTGTTTGCGGTGGATGGGGCAAATCCGCCAGCATGGTGGCATGACCGTACTGCATCCTCTCACCGCGAATGGTAACGAGCTTCTGCTGCCGGGTGCGGAACTCTGGTTTGCACCGGACTGGCTGGAAGCAGGGCAGGCCGATGGCTTGTTCACGCTGCTGCAGGAACGGGTGGCGTGGGAAACCCACCGCATCCGCATGTTCGGGCGCATGGTCGATTCCCCGCGCCTGAGTTGCTGGATGGGCGATGCGGGCACGGCCTACACGTATTCAGGCACTCGCTTCGAACCGCGCCCGTGGCCGTCGCCCGTGTTGGAAGCGGTGCGTGTGCGGCTGGCAGATGAACTGGGCATTGCGTTCAACAGTGCCTTGGCCAACCGCTATCGCGATGGGCGCGACTACATGGGTTGGCACAGCGACAACGAAGCCGTGTTGGGGCCGTGTCCTGTCATCGCTTCATTGAGCCTGGGTGCGACGCGTCGCTTCGTATTGAAGCATCGCAACGACGCGACGCTAGGAAGGCTGGCGCTCGACCTGACACACGGCAGCCTGTTGGTGATGCGGGGCGATACGCAGCGGAACTACAAACATGCCTTGCCGCGCACGGCCAGGTCGACGGGTGAACGCATCAACTTGACGTTTCGCAGGATCGTGGATGCGGCGAGCTCGTGAAGGTCTGAATGACTGACTTCGTTCGCGATGAGCTCGTTAATGAACTCCGTTCGTGGTGAGCTTGTTAATGAACTCCGTTCGTGGTGAGCCTGTCGAACCACGCTCTTGGGATAGACCCACAGATCAGGCCAGCTTCTGGTTTCCACGAAAAGCGTGGTTCGACAGGCTCACCACGAACGGGATTTCGGGCTCACCACGAACGGGATTTCGGCTCACCCTAAAAGGCATTCCAACATTACCGCCAACGGGATATCAGGCCCAGCACCAAGCGGATATTGAGTTGACCACGAGCGTCATTCCAGCCTGACCACGAACAAGATTTCAGTGGCCAGTCCCTGCTTGATGGTGTTGCTCGCAGCTTTCCTCAGCGCCTGCGCTTGGCGTCCGCTTCGCCGGTCGCCAGCGTCCAGCCGACCACTTCGCCGCCCATGGTTTCCAGCGCGCGCTCGAATGCCGCCACCACGCTGGGGATATCAGTGGAACCCGCCGGCTCCGCTTTCAGGAAGGTATGCGAGGCGACCACGCGCTGGTCGGTGGTGTGCATCAGCTTTGCGTTGAGTTCAATGATGGCGGAAGGCAATGCGGTGCCGGCGTAGTCGGCGTCGAAACGACGCAGGTCCATGACCAGGCGGTAGTCGGCGCGGATGCCGGTGCCGGGACGCGCGACCGAAGCGATCTTGCCCGAGTCTTCCAGGGCGCGAAGGATGGTGGCTTCGACCAGGTCGGTCGAAGGTTGTGACCAGCCCACGCCCTTGTATACCTGCACTTCACCCGGGACAGGGCGCACCGAGATGCGCGCGCTGTCGACCACGCGCGCCGCGGTGGGTTTCACCACCGCGAGTTGCCAGCCGACCGAGGGCCACGACGGATCGGTGGGCACCTGCACCAACGGCGAGTAGATCGTGACCGGATCACGCTGCTGGCTGCCCAGCACGGAGCAGCCGGCCAGCGACAACAGCACCGACAGGGGCAATGCCCATGCGGAACACCTGCGCAGGAAAGTCTTCATTTCGGTTCGTACTCCTTGGGTGCGTCGCGGCCCAGCAGGTAGCGCGCGGGATTGCCTTCCAGCCGGTCGCTGACCTGGCGCAGGTCGCGGATCAGGCCGCGCAGTTCAGTCAGCGTGGGACCGAGCTGGCCCAGTCCGTCGGTTGCGAAACTGTTGATGGCGGCGCGGTTCTCGCCCAGGATCGCGTCGGCGTTGCCGGCGGCGGAATCCAGCCGCGCCAGCGTACTTTCCAGCTTCTCCAGGATGGGCGGCAATTGCTGTACCAGGTCCTGGTCGATGCGCTTGATGGTGCCATTGGTGGTGACCATGGTCGCGTCCAGGCTGCGCGCCGCGTCGCGCGCGCTGACGATCAGTGACTCCAGTCCTTCGTCGCGGCTGGCCATGGAATTGCTGATGGTTTCCAGGTTGGCCAGCGTGGTGGTGATGCTGGCCACGTTCTTGTCGTTGAACAGCTGGTCGAGGCGTTCGACGATGCGGTTGGCGGTGTCGGCGATGTTCTGCAACGCGGATGGCGCGGTCTGGATCACCGGAGCCTCGCGGGTATCCACGGACGTCAGCGCCGGCGCCTGCGGCGTGCCACCGCTGAGCTGGATGATGGCCGGGCCGGTCAGGCTGGTGATGGCCAGCTTGGCGCGGGTATCGGTCTTGATGGGCGTGCTGGCTTCCACGCGGATGCGCGCGATGACCTGGCGCGGGTCGTTGGGTGCCAGCGAGAGCTTGGTGATGGAACCCACGGCGATGCCGTTGTACTGCACCGGGCTGCCTACCGACAGGCCGGTCACGGCTTCACGGAACACGATGGTGTATTCCTGCCAGGTGCGCTCCGACGAATATTTCGCCGCCCACAGACCGAACAGCAGCAGCGCCGAGGCGATGACGATGGTGAAGGCGCCGATGAGGACGTAGTTCGCTTTGGTTTCCATGAGTCAGGACGCCTTTTGCACGACTTGGTTCAGATGGGCATCGCGGCCGTCGCGCGCGGCACGCGCGCGTGGGCCGTGGAAGTATTCCTGCACCCAGGGGTGGTCCAGCTGTTCGACTTCAGCCAAGGGTGCGTTGATCACCACCTTGCGGTCGGCCAGCACCGCCACCCGGTCGCAGATAGCGTACAGGGTGTCCAGGTCGTGGGTGATGAGGAACACGGTCAGCCCCAACGCTTGCTGCAGGGTACGGATCAGGTTGTCGAACGCGGCCGCGCCGATCGGGTCGAGGCCAGCCGTGGGTTCGTCCAGGAACAGCAGTGGCGGATCCAGCGCCAGCGCACGCGCCAGGCCCGCGCGCTTGCGCATGCCGCCGGAAAGTTGCGAGGGCAGCTTGTTGATGGCATCGGCGGGCAGGCCGGCGAGTTTCACTTTCAGCAGCGCCAACTCGTAGCGCCAGCTGTCCGGTAGTTCGGGATGGTGTTCGTTCAGCGGAACCAGCACGTTTTCGCCCACGCTCAACGAGGAGAACAGTGCGCCGTCCTGGAACAGCACGCCGGTGTTGCGTTCGATGTGCTGGCGGTCTTCGGCACGCGTGGAGCGCGCATCGGTGCCCAGCACCTCGATCTGGCCGGCATCGGGAACGCGCAGTCCCAGGATGGAACGCATCAGCACCGACTTGCCGGTGCCCGAACCGCCCACCACGCCGATGATCTCGCCGCGCCGCACGTCCAGGTCCAGGTCCTCGTGCACGACCTGTTCACCGAAGCGGTTGCTCAGTCCGCGCACGGAGATGATGGGAGTGGTGTCAGGTTGGGAGGGCATTGGGTTGTGGGTTCTTGGTTGTTGGTTGTTGGATCAATGACCGGGGCGGAGGCTCATCTTTTGGATGCAGGGAGAACGAAAAAATTCGACAGCAAAAAAACTACCAAGAACCAAGAACCAACAACCAACAACCCGCAACCGAAACGCTCCTACCAACCCATGTTCATGAACCACAACGCCGCCAATGCGTCGAGGATGATGACCAGCGAAATCGCCTGCACCACGCTGGATGTGGTGCGTTCGCCCACCGATTGCGCGGTGCCTTCCACCTGCAGTCCTTCCAGGCAGCCGATCAGGCCGATGACCAGGGCGAAGACCGGTGCCTTGGACATGCCCACCAGGAAGTGTTTTATGTCGATGGTTTCGTGCATGCGTGCGATGTACATCTGCGGTGGTATGCCCAGGTCGAAGGCGCCCACGGTCACGCCGCCGGCAAGCCCAGCCATCATGGCGATGAAGGTCAGCAGCGGCAGGGTGACCAGCAGCGCCAGCAGGCGCGGGATCACCAGCAGGTCGATCGGGTCCAGCCCAAGCGTGCGGATCGCGTCGATTTCCTCGCGACTCTTCATGGCGCCGATCTGCGCGGTGTAGGCGCTGGCCGTGCGTCCCGCCAGCACGATGGCGGTCAGCAGCACCGCGAACTCGCGCAGGAAGGAAATGCTGACCAGTTCCACCACGTAAATCTCCGCGCCGAAATCGCGCAGGATGGTGGAGCCGAGGAAGGCGATGACCGCGCCAACCAGGTAGGACAGCAGGATCACCAGTGGCACCGCGTCCAGGCCCACCTGTTCCATGTGGAAAACCGTGGCGGTGACGCGCAGGCGCCTGGGTTCCTTGATCGTGCGCAGCATCTTCACCAGGTTCTCGCCGGTGAAGCTGACCAGGGCCACGATCTCCTTGCCGTTGTCGTGGACTTTGTGGCCCAGGCGTGCGAGTGCGGCGATGAAGCCGTAGTCGCGTTTTTTCCGGGGCCGGTCGTCGGCGACGTCTTCGATGGTGGACACCAGCGATTGGTGCTCTTCGCGGAAGTGCAGCTGGTCCGGCGCGATGCCGCGGCGGCCCGCATGGCGAAGCAGCTGCAGCACGCCGGCGGAATCGATGCGCGAGATGCCGGTGGCATCGATCGTGGTGGTGGTATCGGGGACTTCGCGCAGGCATTCCGCTACCTCGAGCGCGGTGGCCAGCGTCCATTGCCCGGCCAGCGTTACCCGTGAAGGGTCGGCGGCATCGGTTTCAAAATGGGGGCGTGGGTCGGTTTGGGGCATGGTGCTCGTCCGGCGAGCAGGCAGTGTATCCAGTGTGAGGTTAGCAGCGTGCAGCGGCTTCCCGGGGTCGCGTCGCGCAGCCATGCCAGGGCCATCGGTGCCCTTTGCTTGATGAGCAGGGCAAACCTCTAAACTACCGCCATGTCGCAGACCTCGCCTTTCACCGCCACCTACGCCCAGCGCATCGCTTTCGTCTGCGAGATTGCCGGTCGCCTGCATACCTATGGCACCACCGCCCAGCGACTGGAAGGCGCGGTGATTTCGCTGTCCACGAAGCTGGGGCTGGAATGCGAGCCGTGGTCCAACCCGACCGGGCTGATCCTCAGCTTCAGTGATCCGTCCAAGCCCTTGGGCGCCAGCGACACCACCCGGGTGATCCGCCTGGCACCCGGCGAGAACGACCTCTACAAACTGGTGGAAGCCGACCGTCTTGCCGAAGCCGTGGCCGGCGGTGCCATCAGCATTGCCCAGGGCCACACCGCCCTGCGCGCGTTGGATCGCAAGCCCAGCCTGCGCTGGCGCGCCACCCAGTTGTTTGCCTTCGGCCTGGCATCGGGTGCCGTGGCCGGGTTGTGGCGCCTGCCCTGGATCGATATCGCCACCGCCACCCTGATCGGCCTGTTGATCGGCGTGCTGGCGCAGTTGACGGACAAACGTCCGCAGCTGAAAGAAGCCAGCGATGCGCTCGCGGCGCTGCTGGCGGGCTTCGTGGCGGTGCTGGTGTCGCAGTTCATCCAGCCGCTCAACCTCAATACGGTGATCATCGCCTCGCTGGTGGTGCTGCTGCCCGGCATGACCTTGACCAACGCGGTCAACGAGTTGACCAGCCAGCACCTCGTCTCGGGCACGGCACGTTTCGCCGGCGCCATCACCACCATCCTCAAGCTGACGGTGGGCAGCATGATTGCGCTGACCTTGGCGGAGTTGCTGGGCTTCGTGCCCGGGGTGCGTGCGTTGCGGCCGCAGCCGGACTGGGTGGAATGGGGCGCGCTGGTGCTGGCCGCCTATGCGTTCGCGGTGTTGTTCAAGGCGCACCGGCGCGACTATCCGTGGGTGATGGGTGCGGCGATCTGCGGCTACCTGATATCGCGCTTCGCCGGCGATGCATGGGGAAGCCCGGCGGGCATCTTCCTGTCGGCGCTTACGCTCACCGCGGCGGGCAATGCGTTCGCGCGCTGGGCCAACAGGCCCGGCGCGATCGTGCGCGTCCCGGGCATCATCATGCTGGTGCCAGGCAGCGCCAGCCTGCGCGGCCTGATGAGCATGGTGCAGCAGCAGGACATGGTGGTGGGCAATTCAGCGCTGCTGACCGTGACCAATATCGTGATGGCGCTGGTGGCGGGGTTGCTGTTCGGCAATCTGCTGATGCCGGCGCGGAAGAATCTCTGACGGGAATCATCGTTAGGAATCTTCGAATCACCCGCATCGTCATCCCAGCGAACGCTGGGATCCATCTTGATCTTGCTGTCGCTCGGTTTTGCCACTCTTGCGTTTCCCAGTTCCTATACCAGGAGCGTTGACCAGTTGCGCTGTTAAAAAGCGTTTCGCGCTTTGCGCGAGTCACTTTTCTTTGAACGGCAAAGAAGCGCTCTTCAACAGCCCGAAGGGCTGGTCAAAGTAACCAAAAGAAAGCCGCCCCCGTATCAAGTACGGGGCAGGCTCTGCGCCTCCGGAAACGGCGCACATCCATGTGCGCCGCCCCTGCGGGGTTTGCCCGTCCCGATTGCCGCACCTCACGGGGGGTGGCGGGCATGAAGGGCCAAAGAGAAATCCATAAAGCAAGAACGCCGGCGGAGCCGGCGTTCACTTGGCTCATTATTGCTGACCGCGCTTTCTAACCAATCAACTTCGCCAACAACTCTTCACGCCCAAGATTCTCTGCTTCGCTCGCTCGACGTGCGCGGTACTCGAACGTGCCCGCCGCCAGCCCGCGCTCCGAGATCACCACGCGGTGCGGGATGCCGATCAGTTCGATGTCGGCGAACATCTGCCCCGGGCGCAGGCCGCGGTCATCCATGACGGCGTCGACGCCGGCGGCTTGCAGCTCGTCGAACAACGCCTGCGCGGCTGCGCTGACGGCGGCATCGTTCTTGGGATTGATCGTGCAGATCGCCACCGTCCACGGCGCCATCGGGGCGGGCCAGATGATGCCGGCGGCGTCATGGTTCTGTTCGATGGCCGCGGCCACGATGCGCGATACGCCGATGCCGTAGCAGCCCATGCTCATGACGGTAGCCTTGCCGTTTTCATCCAGCACGGTGGCGCCCATGGCTTCGGCGTACTTGCGGCCCAACTGGAAGACGTGGCCGACCTCGATGCCGCGCACGATCTTCAATTCGCCGCCATCCTGCGCGCGGTCGCCGGCCACGACGTTGCGGATGTCCGCGATGGTCTCCGGCTCCGGCAGGTCGCGGCCCCAGTTCACGCCCGCGATGTGGAAGCCAGCTTCGTTCGCGCCGACCACGAAGTCGGCCATGGCCGCTACTTCGCGATCAGCAACGATGCGGACCGGCTTTTTCGCGTTCATCGGGCCCAGGAAGCCGGGTTCGCTGCCCAGGTGCTCGAGGATTTCCGCTTCGGTCGCCATGCGGTAATCAGACAGTCCAGTCACCTTGCCCAGCTTGACCTCGTTGACCGCGTGGTCGCCGCGCACCAGGGCCAGCACGAAGCCCGCTTCGGTCATCACCGCGATGGATTTGGCGGTGCGTGCCAGGTCAATGCCGAGCAGTGCCGCCACTTCTTCGCAGGTCTTCTGCGTCGGCGTTTCCACCTTGCGCATGGACTCACTCGCATCGGCCCGCGCGGCGGGCAAGGCCGCCTGCGCGGTTTCCAGGTTGGCGGCGTACTCGGAACCCGTGGAGAACGCGATGGCGTCTTCGCCCGAATCGGCGAGTACGTGGAATTCCTGTGACGCATCGCCACCGATGGCGCCGGAATCCGCAAGCACGGCGCGGAAATCCAGCCCAAGGCGGGTGAAGATGCGCGTGTAGGCGGCGTGCATGTTGTTGTATTCGGCGACCAGGCCTTCGTCGGTCAGGTGGAACGAGTACGCGTCCTTCATCAGGAATTCGCGCGCGCGCATCACGCCGAAGCGCGGACGGATCTCGTCGCGGAACTTGGTCTGGATCTGGTAGAAATTCACCGGCAGCTGCTTGTAGCTGGCCAGTTCCTGGCGCGCGAAGTCGGTGATGGCTTCCTCGGCCGTCGGGCTGTAGCAGAACTCGGCCTCCTTGCGGTCCTTGATCTTCAGCAGCTGGGGACCGAATTTCTGCCAGCGCCCGGTCTCTTCCCACAGTTCGCGCGGCTGGATGGTCGGCATCAGCAGTTCGATGGCGCCGGCGCGGTTCATTTCCTCGCGCACCACGGCTTCCACCTTGCGCAGTACGCGCAGCCCAAGCGGTGACCAGGTGTAGAGGCCGGAGGCGAGCTTGCGGACCATGCCGGCGCGCAGCATCAGCTGGTGGCTGATGATCTCGGCGTCGGCGGGAGTTTCCTTGGTGGTGCGTAGGTGGAATTGCGACAGGCGCATCGGGCAGGGGACTTTGGGGAAAGAGAATCCCCATTTTGCCAGTGTTGGCCGCGTGATGTTCTAGGGATGCTGTCGCGAGAGCGGGCTGGTAAAGAAGCCTTGGCGTGGATCAAAGCGGATTTGAGCGTGAAATGGTGGCTTTCCAAGCCCCAACCTCCGCGGCTTTCCTCAGCCTTTATCCGCTCTTATCCGTGTCCAAGACGCCTTTTTTGCTTATTGACCGCTTGGCTCGCCTTTTACCTGGATGCCACGCTTTGGATCGCGGTCGATCCGCTCGAAGGGACGCCCTTTGGGTGGCTTGTCCGTGATCTGCAGGACTCCGGCGTCGTCGCGCCAGCGGTACAGCGAAGGGCGTGCGTCGCGCGCCTGGGCGGCGGCGGCCTGTTCGGCGCGCTGCTGTTTCTCGACCTGTTTTTCAGGCGCTTCGCGTGCCAGCCACCACGCGACCCCGGCGCCCAGTGAGACGCCGGCGACGATGGCCCAGACGGCGCGCATGGCTCAACCGCCGGCGCTGGCCACCGGCGTGCAGTAGGCCTTGACCGCGGCTTCGGCCAGTCCGCGCTGGCTGGACCGGTCGTCCTCACCCAGTGTCTTGTCGGGCTTGCCGTCCCCATCGGTGTCCTGCACCACGGGGGAACTGCTGGCGAGTGCAGTCAGATTGCGCTTGGCGGTGGTGCACATGGGGTTCTCGACGGCCGCTTTGCCGGCGGCGGATTCCGGTATCGGCTCGCCCCGGTTGTCGATGCGCCGGTCCTGCGCCTTCTGGCCTGCCGGTGGCGGGCTGTCCGAGAAGTGGGTGACGCCCTTGGCGTCTTTCCACTGGTAGACCTTGCCCGCCGCGAAGGCGGTGGAGCAGGCGCCTATCAGCACGACCAGCGTGCAGCAGCGAAGCAGGAGGGTTCGGGTGGACAGGGCACGCATGGCGGCCTCCGGTAGTGTGGATCGGGGGAGGTCGTGATTGCAGCATTGCCGGGCCGGGCTGGCAAGTCGCACGGTTGGGCTAAACTGCGACGCATGGACGAAAACAAGCACCCGCCGCGTTCCCGCACCATCTACCTGCTGCCCAACCTGTTCACCACGGCGGGCCTGTTCGCGGGTTTCTACGCGATCATCGCCGCGGCCAACGGCCAGTTCGTGCATGCGGCGGTGGCGGTATTCATCGCCGCGGTGATGGATGGCATCGATGGCCGCGTGGCGCGCATGACCGGCACCAGCACCGATTTCGGCGTGCAGTACGACTCGCTGGCCGACCTGGTCAGTTTCGGCATGGCACCTTCACTGGTGATGTACCACTGGGCGCTGTCGTACCTGAAGTTCGATGGCAGCGTGATGGGGCGCGTGGGCTGGGCGGTGGCGTTCCTGTATGCGGCCTGCGCGGCGCTGCGGCTGGCGCGGTTCAACACGCAGGTGGGCAGTACGGACAAGCGCTGGTTCGTTGGCCTGGCCAGTCCGGCGGCGGCGGGCTTGATGATGTCGTTCGTGTGGGCGTTCGCCGATGGCGACCTGGGCTGGAGTGGCGAAGAGCTGCGTTACGTCGCGCTGGGCGTGACCCTGGTGGCGGCTTTGCTGATGGTCAGCCGCATCCGCTTCTGGAGCTTCAAGGGCAGCGGTGAGGGCGGTACCAAGTCGGATCGCGTTCCGTTCTACGTGCTGTTCCTGGTGCCGGTGGTCATCGCCGTGCTGGCCATGGACCTGCCGCGTGCCTTGCTCGCCATCGGCGTGGTGTATGCGTCGTCCGGCCCTGCGTACTGGCTGTGGAAGCGCTGGCGCAAGACGCCGGACGCGGCGTGAGCGCGATGTGGTCCGCGGAGCAGCAGCAGTGGCTGAAGGCACTCGGCCATACGGTCTACGTGCAAGGGGCCGCGTTGGCTCCGGCTGCAGTTGAAACTCCCTCCGTCCGCAAACCCCTGCCTGCGGTTGTTCCCGATCCTGCACCGGCACGTCCTCGTCGTCCTGATCCGGTTGCTGCTGCAGAACCTGTTGCCGTGGCCGCCCCGACGCGCCGTGCAAGTTCACGCCTGCCCGACAAACTGCATTTCGCGCTCATCCGCGCGTCTGGTTGCAACCCCAATGCGGCGGACGCCGCCGCCGTCATCGCGCAGTGGCCTGCGTCCTCCACGCTGCGTGGCAATGCCGCGGCCAAGCGCGCACTGTGGCCGCAGCTGCGCGCGCTGCGCAAACGGCAGGTGCCGTGAGCGCAGTCCAGGTTGACGCGGAAAATACTCCGCCGGGATTGCGCGCGATGCGCGAGTCCGACCTGGACGCCATCCTTGCCATTGAACAGCGCGCGTATCCGTTCCCGTGGACGCGCGGCATCTTCCGCGATTGCCTGCTGGCGGCGTATCCCGCCTGGGTGTTGCACGAACACGGCCTGGTGATCGGCTACGGCGTGATCAGCCTGGCCGCGGACGAAGCGCACATCCTCAATGTCTGCGTGGCACCGGAACGGCAGGGTCGCGGCCACGGTCGCTACCTGCTGCGCGCATTGGTCGCGCTGGCGCGTGATCGCGGCGCGGCGCGCATCTTCCTGGAAGTCCGTCCGTCCAATCCGCCTGCCATCGCGCTGTACCACGACGAAGGATTCAACGAAATCGGGCGTCGCCCGCGCTATTACCCGTCGCATGATGGCCGCGAGGACGCGCTGGTGATGGCGATGGAGCTGGTGGCCGACGACATCGAGACTATGCCGCCGTTGTAGGTGGGGGTGGTGGGACTGGGTGCTGGTTGTTGGTTCTTGGTTGTTGGATAGGATCAAGATCAAGATCAAGATCAAGATCAAAAACACCCCTCCTCGATCCTCCCCTGCTTCGCAAGGGAGGAGGCTAAGGGCAACAGCCAACAGCCGCGATCTCGATTTCCGATTCCGCAATCAATTGCCGCTTCCCATCCAACCTCCGACAATATCCGCCCGACACCCCACGGAACCCGCCATGTCCATTCTTCGCATGACCGACCTCGACCTTGCTGGCAAGCGCGTGCTGATCCGCCAGGATCTCAACGTGCCGATCGACGGCGGGCGCATCACGTCCGAGCAGCGCATCACTGCATCGTTGCCTACGCTCAAGTTGGCATTGGAGAAAGGCGCGGCGGTCATGGTGACCTCGCACTTGGGTCGTCCCAAGGAAGGCGTGTGGACACAGGAAGATTCACTCGCGCCTGTAGCTGCACGCTTGTCGGAACTCCTCGGCGCGGACGTGCCGCTGGTGAAGGACTGGGTCGGCGGCGTCGACGTCGCGCCGGGCCAGATCGTGCTGCTGGAAAACTGCCGCATGAACGTCGGCGAGGGCAAGGACGATGAAGCACTTTCCAAGCAATACGCCGCGCTCTGCGACGTGTTCGTGATGGATGCGTTCGGCACCGCGCATCGCGCGCAGGCTTCCACGCATGGCGTCATCCGGTTCGCCAAACAGGCGGCCGGTGGTCCGTTGCTGATGGGTGAACTGGATGCGCTTGCCAAGGCACTCGACAAGCCCGCGCATCCGGTCCTCGCCATCGTCGCCGGCAGCAAGGTCTCGACCAAACTTGAACTGCTCTCCAACCTGGTCGGCAAGGTCGACCAGCTCATCGTCGGTGGCGGCATCGCCAACACCTTCATCGCCGCGCAAGGCCACGGCGTGGGCAAGTCGCTGGTGGAACTGGACCTGCTGGATACCGCCCGCCAGATCATCGCCGATGCCAAGGCGCGCGGAGCCGATATCCCGGTGCCCACCGACGTGGTGGTCGCGGCCGAATTCAAGGCCGATGCCGTCGCCACGGTGAAGCCCGTGACCGGCGTGGGTGCGGACGACATGATCCTGGACATCGGCCCAGAGACGGCGGCGCGTTACGCAGCGATGATCAAAGCGGCGGGCACGGTGGTGTGGAACGGACCGGTCGGCGTGTTCGAGTTCGACGCCTTCGGCAAAGGCACCGAAACCCTGGCGCGCGCGATTGCCGCGTCTGCCGCGTTCTCCATCGCGGGCGGCGGCGACACCCTGGCTGCCGTCGACAAATACGATATCGCCGACGACATCAGCTACATCTCCACGGGCGGCGGCGCGTTCCTGGAATTCCTGGAAGGCAAGGAGCTGCCTGCGGTGAATGCATTGCAGGCCCGCGGCGGCTGAGTATCGGCCAAGACAAAACCGTGGGAGCGGCGTCCCGCCGCGAGCTCTTGATCCTGATTGGCGAGATCAAAAACTCGCGGCGGGACGCGGCTCCCACGCTGGATCGTCATCAATAGTTGAATACCATTTAGATACCAATAACAAGACATAAAGCACAGATTGACTCGGGACAATGCCCTGTTCAGCGTATCGAACCATCGAATGGCATCGTACTGGTCTCGTGGATGTGGTAATTTCCCGCCTCCTATGAGGGGAGCCTAGACATGACCGAACGCCAGCGCCGCACCAAGATCCTTGCCACCCTGGGGCCTGCCACCGACCCGCCCGGCGTGCTGGACGATCTGTTCCGCGCCGGCGTGAATGTCGTCCGTCTCAATTTCTCCCACGGTGATCCCTCCGGGCAGGCCAAGCGTGCGGCCGCCGTGCGCGCCGCGGCGCAACGCGTAGGCGCTGAAGTCGGCATCCTCGCCGACCTGCCCGGCCCCAAGATCCGTGTCGAGAAATTCGCCGAGGGCAAGGTGAAATTGAAGATGGGTGACCGCTTCGACCTGGTCGCCCGCACCGACGCACCTCCCGGCGATGCCACGCAAGTGGGCGTCAGCTACCTGGGCCTGCCCGGCGACGTGGAGCCCGGTGACGTGCTGCTGCTCGACGATGGCCTGATGCAGTTGCAGGTGGTGGCGGTGGAAGGCGAGCGCATCATCAACACCGTGTTGAACGACGGCGTGCTGTCCGACCGCAAGGGTTTGAACAAGCAGGGCGGCGGCCTGTCGCTGGGCGCGCTGACCGAGCGCGACAAGGAACTGATTGCCTACGTGGCGGAAAACATCGGCGTGGATTTCATCGCCGTGTCGTTCTGCCGCAACGCCGAAGACATGAACGAAGCCCGCCGCATCGCCCGTGAACACGGTTGCGATGCCGCGCTGGTGTCCAAGATCGAGCGCACCGAGGCCATCGAGAACCTCGCCGAAATCATCGATGCCAGCGACGTGGTCATGGTCGCGCGCGGCGACCTGGGCGTGGAAATCGGCGATGCCGAATTGCCCGGCCTGCAGAAGAAGATCATTCGCGAATCACTGGCGCGCAACAAGGTCGTCATCACCGCCACGCAGATGCTGCAGTCCATGGTCGAAAGCCCCATCCCCACGCGCGCGGAAGTACTGGACGTGGCCAACTCCGTCATCGACGGCACCGATGCAGTGATGCTGTCGGCGGAAACCGCGGCCGGTGCCTACCCGATCAAGGCCGTCGAGGCGATGGCGCGCATCTGCCTGGGTGCGGAGAAGCAGTTCCAGATGGACACCGATTTCGAGAAAGCCCCGCGCAACCTGGAACGTGCCGACCAGGCCATCGCCATGGCCACCATGTTTTTGTCCGAACACATCGGCGTGCGTGCCATCGTGGCCATGACCGAATCCGGCGGCACCGCACGCTTCCTGTCGCGCTTCCGTTCCAGTGCACCGATCTATGCGTTCTCGCGCCACGACGGCGCGCGCCGCAAGATGGCGATGATCCGCGACGTCTTCCCCATCGCCTTCGACAGCCGCGGCCTGGCCCCGCGCGAAGCCGCCCGCGACGCGATGCGCATGCTGCGTGACCGCGACCTGCTGACCACGGGCGACCGCGTCGTCTTCACCAGCGGCGACCACATGGAACAGCACGGCGCCACCAACACCCTGCGCCTGTTGCAGATCAGCAGCGACGGCAAGGCCGAAGGCCTCGGCGAGCTGTAAGTACCCCGATCGTAGGAGCGCCCCATGGGCGCGAGCCTTTACGGTATGCCCGTGGAAAAGCTCGCGGGCATGGCCCGCTCCTGCCAAGGCAAGGTGCTGGAACCGGTTGCATGCAGCCGGTGATGAAGGGCGTTGCGGCGTCCGGGCTATAATCCGGGCCCTTTCCCGCGCCGCACAGGATCCTCAATGAGCATTGAACAGCTTGCCGAAACCGCCCAGGCCATGGTCGCCGCGGGCAAGGGCATCATCGCGATCGACGAATCCACCGCCACCATCGCCAAGCGCTTTGCCGGCGTGGGCATCGAGAACACCGAGGAAAACCGCCGCGCCTACCGCGAGATGCTGCTGACCACGCCGAAACTGGGCGACCACATTTCCGGCGCCATCCTGTACGACGAAACCCTGCGCCAGTCGACCAAGGACGGCGTGCCGTTCGCCAAGGTCATGGCCGCCAACGGCATCATCCCCGGCATCAAGGTCGACAAAGGCACGCACGCGCTGGCCGGCTGCCCGGGCGAAGTGGTCACCGAAGGCCTCGACGGCCTGCGCGATCGCCTGAAGGAGTACTACGCACTCGGCGCCCGCTTCGCCAAGTGGCGCGCGGTGATCAACATCGGTGACGACATTCCGTCCGGCACCTGCATCGAAGCCAACGCGCATGCGCTGGCCCGCTACGCCGCGCTGTGCCAGGAAGCCGGCCTGGTGCCGATGGTGGAGCCGGAAGTGCTGATGGACGGCGACCACGACATCGAGACCTGCTACGAAGTCACCGAAGCCACCCTGCGTGCGCTGTTCGGCGCCCTGTACGAGCAGAACGTGATGCTGGAAGGCACCATCCTGAAGGCGTCGATGGTCATCGCCGGCAAGGATTGCGAAGAGCAGGCGAGCATCGAGGAAGTGGCCGAAGCCACCGTGATGTGCCTGAAGAGCACCGTGCCGGCGATCCTGCCGGGCGTGGTGTTCCTGTCGGGTGGCCAGGCGGATGAAGACGCCACCGCCCACCTCGACGCCATGAACCGTCTGGGCAACCTGCCGTGGCCACTGTCGTTCTCCTACGGCCGCGCCATGCAGTCGGCCGCATTGGAGTTCTGGTCCAAGGACCTGGTGGGTAACTTCGCCAAGGCCCAGTCGATTGTCCATGCCCGTGCCAAGGACAACGGCCTGGCCGCACTGGGCAAGTGGGAAGGCTGAGTTCCACAGGCCCCTGCTGAGTCTGGAAACGCCGGCCTAGTGCCGGCGTTTTTGTATGTGTGGCTGTCTCGCAGCCGCTGCATCCAGCTCTTGTAGGTCCGAGCTTGCCCGGATGCTTTTTTTGTATGGAAATCAAGGGCAGCCGAGCAAGCTCGGCGCTACAGGAAGCAAACCTCAACACGCTGGCTAGTCCCTGGACCTGTTCCGGCCTGAATAATTGCTGCCGGCAGGCCCATTGCCCTAGACATAACTGCTTAAGCATCTATATCATGCGCAGTCATGAGCATTCCCGCATACCAAGGTGGCGTCGGCTACCTGATCGCCGACCTGAGCCGCCTGTTCGGCCGGGTCTTTGACCGCCGTGCCGCCCACCTCGACCTGACCCGCGTGCAGTGGCGCGCCCTCAAGCGCATCCATGACGCCGAGGGCCTGACCCAGGCCGCGCTCGCCGACGTGCTGGACATGGAGCCCATCGCCGTCGGTCGCGTCATTGATCGCCTGAGCAAGGCGGGTTTCGTCGAGCGCCGCCCCGACCCCAACGACCGCCGCTGCTGGCGCCTGCACCTTGCCCCGCAATCCACCCAGGTCATGGACGCCATCGAGGGCGTGGCGGTGTCCCTGCGTGAAGACTGCGTGGTTGGCGTCGATCCGCAGGAGTTGCAGACCACACTGAAGGTGCTGGCCCAGATCCGCGAAAACCTCTCCCAACTCGACCGCGCCAGCCGCGGCGAGTCTTCCCTGCGCAAAGGTTGAACCATGACCAGCAAGATCAATCCCGCTGCCGACACACCGGTCGCCGAAAACAAACCCAAGCGTCGCATCCCGGTGTGGCTGTGGATCGCCGCGCCGCTGGCCGTGGCCGGCTTCTTCGGCTGGGAGTGGTATGCGTCCAACCGCGCGGTCGGTACCGACAATGCCTACATCAAGGCGGACCGGATCCTGATTTCGCCGCAGGTCGGCGGGCGGGTGGTGGAAGTCGCCGTCACCCAGAACCAGGCGGTGAAGAAGGGCGACCTGCTGTTCAAGATCGACGCCGATCCCTTGGCAATCGCGGTCGCGCAGAACGAAGCCATCGTCGCGCGCATGGCCAACAGCGCGCGCGCCAGCCGCGCACAGGTGGAAGGCGCGGACACGTCGATCTCCGCCGCGCGCGAAAAGCTTGCGTGGGCGCGCCGCGACTTGGCGCGCATGGAAGATCTTTCCCGCCAGCAACTGGTGGCACGCAAATCCGTGGACGACGCACGCCACGATGCGGCCGAAGCGCAGACCGACCTGGGCGCAGCCATCGCGGCGCAGACCCAGGCCAGCGCGGCATTGAGCGGCAGCGTAGGCACCCCCACCGAGCAGTTGCCCGAATACCGCGCCGCCCAGGCCATGCTGGCCAAGGCCAGGCTGGATCTCGCGCATGCCGAAGTGCGCGCGCCGGTGGATGGCATCGTCGGCATGCACGACCTGCAAGTGGGCGAATACATCAACGTCGGCCAGGCCGCGATGCCGCTGGTGGCTACCTCGCCGATCTGGGTGGAAGCCAACTTCAAGGAAACCGAGCTCACCAGGATGAAAATCGGCCAGCCCGCCACGCTCACCGTGGACACCTATCCGGGCGTGAAGTGGAAGGCGCACGTGGCCTCGATCAGCCCGGCATCGGGTGGCGAATTCAGCGTGTTGCCGGCCCAGAACGCCACCGGCAACTGGGTGAAGATCGTGCAGCGCATTCCGGTGCGTCTCGAGATCGACGGCACCGACGACAAAGATGCACCGATCCTGCGTTCCGGCATGAGCGCGGAAGTGAACGTGGATTTGCGCGAGCCAGCGCACGTGAAGACGGCGGCGGCGGGCTGATGTTTTTCCTTCTCCCCTTGGGAGAAGGTGCCCGGAGGGCGGATGAGGGAGCGGACGTCCATGTCGCGATAAAGCTATCTAAGCAAGTCATTCTCCTTCCCTCATCCGGCGCTGCGCGCCACCTTCTCCCGAAGGGAGAAGGAAAAGATAAAAGCCAATGACCGACGCGCTCAAACAAATCGACCAGGCCGACGCCAAGCGTCCGCTGCTGGTGGCTTCGGTGATGCTGGCCACGCTGATGCAGGCGCTGGATACCACCATCGCCAACGTGGCGCTGCCGGACATGCAGGGCTCGCTGTCGGCCACGCAGGATCAAATCTCCTGGGTGCTGACCAGCTACATCGTCGCTGCCGCGATCCTGACGCCGGTCACTGGCTGGCTCGCCGGTCGCATGGGACGTCGCCGCCTGCTGATCATCGCGGTCGGCGGCTTCACCGTCGCTTCCTTGCTGTGCGGCATCGCCACCGGGATTGGCGAGATGGTGTTCTATCGCATCCTGCAGGGCATGTTCGGCGCGTCGCTGGTGCCGATCTCGCAATCGCTGCTGCTGGATGCGTTTCCGAAAGAGAAACACGGCCAGGCCATGGCCATGTGGGGCATGGGCATCATGGTCGGGCCTATCCTCGGTCCGCCGCTGGGTGGTTACCTGACCCAGAATTTCAGCTGGCACTGGGTGTTCCTGATCAACCTGCCGATCGGCATCCTCGCCTTGATGGGCATCGTGGCCAGTGTGAAGAAAGAAGCCACGCACGAACGTTCGCTGGATGGCTTCGGATTCGCCTTGCTCGCGCTGGGCATTGGCAGCCTGCAATTGTTCCTGGACCGCGGCCAGGGCGAAGACTGGTTCAGCAGCCTGGAAATACAGATCTACGCCGCACTCGCGCTGCTGGCGCTGTACTTCTATGGGCTGTGGTGGTGGCAGCGGCGCGATCGCGCGCTGCTCGACCTGGGCTTGTTGAAGAACGCCAACTTCGCCGTTGGCTGCGCGCTGATCTTCGTGGTCGGCATCGTGTTGTTCGCCACGCTGGCATTGTTGCCGCCGTACCTCAGCAGCCTGATGAACTATCCAACCCTTACCATCGGCATGGTGTTGGCACCACGTGGATTGGGCACCATGTTCAGCATGATGGTGGTGGGGCGTTTGCTGGGCCGCATCGATGCGCGCTGGCCGATCATGGTCGGCATGGCGTTGATGGTGGTGTCGTTGCACGGCATGAGCCAGTTCGGCCCGATGGCGTCGATGTCCGCGATCATCTGGCTGGGCGTGATCCAGGGCATGGGCCTGGGCCTGGTGTTCGTGCCCATTTCCACCGTGGCCTACGCCACGCTGGAGCCGCACCAGCGCACCGAAGCCGCCGGTCTTTTCAGCCTGGTTCGCAACATCGGTTCGTCGGTCGGCATCTCCGTGGTGATGACCATGCTGTCGCGCTCGGCGCAGATCAACCATGCGGAAATCGCTGCACGCATCCCTGCATTCGGTGCGGAAAGCGGCCTGATCCCGTCCCTGTGGAATCCGGCCACGGCCACCGGCGCGGCGCTGCTCAACAACGAAGTGCTGCGCCAGTCGGCGGCCATCGGCTACCTCAACGATTTCTGGCTGATGATGTGGCTGACCGTCGCCGCGATGCCGCTGGTGATGCTGATGCGCGGAGGCAAGGCGGGTGGTGGTTCTGCGGCGGACGCCGCTGCGGCTGGGCATTGATTCCTGCAGCATGGGTGCTTCGATGAATATCACCGGCCTGCACCACGTCGCCATCATTGCGTCCGATTACGTACGCTCCAAGCGGTTCTATACCGAAGTATTGGGTCTGCAGGTCATCGCCGAGGCCTATCGCGCAGCACGGGACTCATGGAAGCTGGATCTGCGCCTGTCCGATGGAATGCAGATCGAGTTGTTCTCGTTTCCCTCGCCGCCCGCGCGCGTGTCGCGCCCGGAAGCCTGCGGCCTGCGCCATCTCGCCTTGCGCGTGCCTGATATCCAGCAGGCCGTGCGTCACCTGCTCGACCACCACGTGCAGGTCGAAGCGATCCGCATCGACGAGTACACCGGAAAGCGTTTCACGTTCTTCGCCGATCCGGACGGCCTGCCACTGGAACTCTACGAAGCCTGATCGCCCGGCGATGCGCTATGGTGCTTGCACCCTCCAGCACAAGATGCGCCCATGTCCCGCAAAATCCATGTTCCCGCCGAAGCACGTGCGGCATTGGCGCGTGGCGACCGCATCGAAGCGATCAAGCAGGTACGCGAGGCCAACCATGGCGTGGACCTGCGCGCGGCGATGGAGGCCATCGACGCGCACGAGCACGGTGGCAAGGGTCATGTCACCCAGGCGGCGCTTTCGTCAATCACCGGATCGCCGCCGCAATTGCCTTCGGCCGAAGTCATCGCTGCCGTGACCAGCGGCCAGCTGATCGAAGCCATCAAGCTGGTGCGTGAACAGCAGGGTCTAGGCCTGAAGGAAGCCAAGCAACTGGTCGACCGCTACCGCAGCATGCCGGTGTTGATGCGTGTGCACGCGCTGGGCGACAAGGCGAACGAGATCGCATCACAGCATGGACTGAAGATTCCCGCGGCGGCCATCGACGCGCTGGCGCATGGCAACGTGACGGCGGCGATCAATGCCGTGCGAACGGAATACAACATTGGATTGAAAGACGCCAAGCAGGTGGTGGATGCGCATCGTGATGGCAGCTTCAACAAGCCGGGTTCGCAGAATCAAGGTTCGATCAATCGAACGTCATCCACGGTGAGTCGCGATCCCGGTGCGCGTGGCATGGGCCTGGTGTTCGCGATTGTCGTCGTGGTCACCGCGATTGCGTTGTGGTGGGTGCTGGGTCGCTGAGGCTGTAGGAGCTGCGCAAGCTGCGACCGAAAATTATCCGCGCACGTGATCATTTGCGTGTGCAGACGTATCGGGTCGCAGCTTGCGCAGCTCCTACAGCGCGGGGGGTCAGTCCCCGCGTGTCTGGATCATGGCAACGCCGCGTCGCTGAGCGACGCCAGCCACTCGTCATCCGATCCTTCGTTGACGCCTTCGAACAGTGGCGTGGAGAAATAACGCTCGCCGGTATCCGGCAGCATCGCCAGGATCACCGAGCCTTCTGGCGCAGTGGCTGCGACTTCCAGCGCCGTGGCGACGGTGGCGCCGGCGGAGATGCCGACGAAGATGCCTTCTTCCGCAGCCAAGCGGCGCGCCGTGGCAATCGCGTCCACATCGGTCACGGTGAGCAGCTGGTCGGCGACCTGGCGGTTCAATACGTCGGGAATGAAGTCAGGCGTCCAGCCCTGGATCTTGTGCGGTGCCCATTCCTTGCCGGACAGCAGCGATGCGCCGGCCGGTTCGGAGGCGATGATCTTCACTTCGGGTCGCGCGACCTTCAGCACTTCGCCCACGCCGGTCAGCGTGCCGCCCGTGCCCCAGCCGGTGACGAAATAATCCAGCGGCGCGCCGGCGAAATCGCGGAGGATTTCCGCGGCCGTGGTCTGGCGGTGGTAGTCGGGATTGGCTGGATTGGCGAATTGCCGCGCCAGGAACCAGCCGTGCTTGGTGGCGAGTTCTTCCGCGCGACGCACCATGCCGCTGCCACGCTCCGCCGCCGGGGTCAGGATGACTTTCGCGCCATACGCGCGCATCAGTTTGCGGCGTTCGATGGAGAAGGTTTCCACCATGGTCGCGACGAACTTGTAGCCGCGCGCGGCCGCCACCATCGCCAGGGCCACGCCAGTGTTGCCGGACGTGGCTTCGATGATGGTGTCGCCCGGTTTCAGCAGGCCCTTGGCTTCGGCGTCCAGCACGATGGCCAGCGCCAGGCGGTCTTTCACCGAACCACCGGGATTGAACGATTCGACCTTCACGTACAGCGAGACATGCGCGGGCGCGAGGCGGTGCAGCTTGACCACGGGCGTGCGGCCGATGGTGTCCAGGATGTTGTCGTAGATGGCCATGTGGTTCTCCGGGAAGCGGGTCAAGCGGCCTGCGGGAGTGTAGGCGCGCAAAGGTTGTCGAAATGTTGCGAAGGCAAGGGCGCAACCAGCGGTGCCGCGCCGAACCAGTGCAGTTCACTCGCCAGCGCCGTCACTTCGCCCAGGATCAGGAGGGCAGGTGACTGCACGTGGTGGTGGCGTGCGGTTTCCGGCAAGGACGACAAGGTGCCGGTCACCACGCGCTGCTGAGGACGCGATCCGTTCTCCACGAGTGCGAACGGAAGACGGGGGCTTACACCGGCCAGCAGCAAGTGTTCACGAACCTTTTCCAGCCCGCCCACGCCCATGTACACGGCCAGCGTCTGCTTCCCGTGCGCCAGCGATGCCCAGTCCAGCGTGTCCAGCGAATCCTTGCAATGCGCCGTGACCAGGCGCAGCGACTGCGCATGGTCGCGATGGGTCAGTGGAATGCCGGCATACGCCGCGCAGGCCACGGCCGCGGTAATGCCGGGGATGACTTCGAACGGAATGCCGTGCGCGCGCAGGAATTCCAGTTCCTCGCCGCCACGCCCGAACACGAACGGGTCGCCGCCCTTCAGGCGCACCACGCGTTTGCCTTGTCGTGCGTGCTCCAGCATCAACACGTGGATTTCGTCCTGCGTCATGCTGTGGCGGCCGGCTGATTTTCCGACCTCGATGCGCGTGGCATCGCGACGCGACAGGCGCAGCACTTCGGCGCTGACCAGGCGGTCGTGCAGGATCACGTCGGCCTCGTTCATGGCGCGCAGCGCATTCAAGGTGACCAGGCCGGGGTCGCCGGGGCCGGCGCCTACCAGCACGACCGAGCCCGTGGGTGTTGAAGTGATTTCGTCGCGCAACGCGGTCAGCAGGTAAGCGTCAGCATCCTCGACAGGGAGTCGTTGGCGTAGCAATCGTGGCAAGGGACCGGCCAGCAGTGTCTCGAAGAAGCGACGGCGCAGGCCCAGGTCCGGGAAGCGCGCGCGGATGGCGTCGCGTTGGCGGGTCAGCAGTTCCGCCAGCGTGCCCAGTGATTCATCCAGCAGGGTTTCCAGTTGCCGGCGGATGTGCCGCGCCAGCATGGGCGCACCGCCGCCGCTGGAAATCGCGATCTGCAGCGGACCGCGCTGCACCAGCGCCGGCACGTGGAAACTGCAGAGTTCGGCATCGTCAACGACGTTGGCAAGGATGCGACGCGCGCTGGCGGCTTCGAACACGTGGCGATTGACGGCCACGTCATCGGTGGCGGCGATCACCAGCCATGCCTCGTCCAGCCATTGCTCGCGGAATTCGCCCACCTGCCAGCGGATGCGGCCGGCGGCATGCAGCGCATGCAGCCCTTCAACGAGATCGAGTGAGCCCACCACCGGCAGTGCGCCGGCTTCCAGCAGCGCCTGCACCTTGCGCTCGGCCACCGCGCCGCCGCCCACCACCAGCACGGGGCGATTGCTCAGGTCAGCGAAGATCGGGAAGAGCGGGGCGTTCACAGGGATAGCGATGGCTGGAGTCGGCTGCTGACCCTAACCCCCGGTTATATGCAGCAGGAAATGACATGCGGCCTTTTGCATATGCCTTGTGGTTATAAGATGGGGCGGGGAAATCCACTACATTCAACCGTGGCCGCCGATCCGGCCCGTTGGTTTCGAGACCCGCTGCAATGACGTTGACCCAACTCCGCTACCTGGTCGCCATCGCCGATGCCGACCTCAACATCACCCTGGCGGCGGCGCGCGTGCATGCCACCCAGCCGGGGCTGTCCAAGCAGCTCAAGCTGCTGGAGGACGAGCTGGGCTTCCTGTTGTTCGTACGCAAGGGCCGCAGCCTGGAGGCCATCACTCCGGCCGGCGGCGAAGTCATCCAGCGCGCACGCGCGGTGCTGGCCGAAGCCAACAACATCCGCACCTATTCGGCCAACCAGCGTCGCGAGAGCCAGGGCCAGCTGATCCTGGCTACCACGCATACGCAGGCGCGCTTCGTGCTGCCGCCGGCCATCAGCCAGATCAAGCGCGCCTACCCGCAGGTCAGCGTGCACCTGCAGCAGGCGGGCGAAAGCGCCGCGCTGGACCTGCTCAGCCAGGGCGATGCCGACATCGCCATCATCAGCACGGCCGGCGACGCACCGCAGGCCGGTATCGCGGTGCCGTTGTACCGCTGGCGTCGCCTGGTGCTGGTGCCGCGTGGGCATGCGCTGGATCGCAGTGACGCCATCCCGGGCATGAGCGAGCTGGCGATGCAGCCACTGATCAGTTACGAGTCGTCCACGCGCGCCGAATCCTCGCTACAGCGCGCCTTCGCCAGCGTCGGCCTGCAGCCGACCATCGCGCTGACCGCCCTGGATGCCGACCTCATCAAGACCTACGTGCGCGCCGGCATGGGAGTGGGCCTGCTGGCGGAAATGGCGGTCACCGCCGCCGACACCGACCTGCGCGCGTGGGCCGCGCCGGCGGTAATCAACGAATGCATCGCGTGGGCCGTGCTGCCGCGCGAACGCGTGCTGCGTGATTACGCACTCGACCTGGTGCATGTACTGGCACCACAAGTCGACAAACGCGACCTGCGCCGCGTGCTCGACGGCAACCAGGCCGCCGACTGGCCGCTGCCGCCGACGTGGGAGTCGTTGACGCAGACGATTACGAGTTGAGGTTGGAAGCCAGAAGCAGGTAGCTAGACTGCCGCGAAGGTTTGGAGGTACACAACTCGTCGTCATCCCAGCGAACGCTGGGATGACGGCAAGTGGGCTTACTGGTAGCTGCCGCGTCCAGTAGCGATCACCGACTCAGGCGAATGACCACGCGCCCGTTCTCTATATCCACGCTGTCGATGCTGCGGCCGCGGGGGATCTGCTGCTTCTGGCGTTCGGTCAGCTGGTAGATCGGCTGGCTCCTTGCATAGTCGGCCAGCAGTTCATTGCCGGCGGCTTTCAGTCGCTCACCTTGCAGTTTGGAAACCAGCGGCAGGCTCAGCGCGGTGAGGGTGGGCTCGTGCAGGTACAGCGAATAGGTCGCCGGGTCGTAGCGCAGGCTGCTGGCCAGGGCGAACTGGCCCTGTGGTTGCGTGCGCAGCGCTGGCGTCTTGAACTGCATGTCGAAGACCAGCACCAACTGGTCAGGATCGCGCGGCAGGGTGGCCTGGGGCTGGCTGAGGGTCAGCGTGACGCTGTCGTCCAGCAGCTTGAAATCGCGCGGGAAGCGGCGCTCGAGGCGGCGCTGCAGGTCGTCCTGGGTCAGGATCACTTCGCCCCGCATCCACGCGGACAACGTGCCCATCGACGCGCATCCGCCCAACAACAGGGTAGCCAGCATCACGACAAACGCATGACGGATCGGGGAGCCGGGGATTGCTGGACGCATGCAAGGAATCCGGAAAGGAGGACACCCGCATCATATTCCAGCCGCGTTACCTGTGTAGGAGCGGACAGGGCCCGCTCCTACAGGTGGGGATCACACCTCTACGTGGATGCCGCACTCGCGCTTGAGGCCGAAGTTGCGGGTGTCTTCCGCGCTCATGCCGGGCTCCCAGCGTGAAGTCGTGTGGAAGTCGCCGATGGACACATAGCCTTCGTCCCACAGCGGGTGGTAGGGCAGGTTGTGCTGCTTCAGGTACACCCAGATGTCGCGGTCGGTCCAGTCGACGATCGGGTTGACCTTCAGGCGGCCGTCGCGCCGTTGCAACACGGGTGTGTGGCTGCGGCTGTTGGACTGGCTGCGGCGCAGGCCGGTGAACCAGGTGCCTGTGCCCAGTTCTTTCAAGGCGCGCTTCATGGGTTCCACTTTGCGCAGGCCGTTGTACTGGTCGATGCCGACCACGCCCTGTTCCCACAAACGCCCATGGCGCGCTTCCATCCACGCGCGGCTGACCAGCGGGCGGAACACCTGCAGGTTCAATTTCAGGCGTTCCTGCAGTTCGTCGGCGAAGCGGTAGGTCTCCGGGAACAGGTAGCCCGTGTCGATCAGGATCACCGGGATGCCCGCCTGCTGCTGCGTCAGCATGTGCAGCATGACCGCGGCCTGCGCGCCGAAGCTGGAGGACAGCGCGGCGTTGGCGGGGCCATTAGCCAGCGCCCATTCCACGCGTTGTTGCGCGGTGCTGGTTTCCAGCGTGGCATTGAGTTCTTCCAGCGATTCGGGTTCGTTGGCGGCGATGTTGAAATTGAGTGCGTTCATGCGTGCAGTTCCAGCGGGATCTGGCGGTGTGTGGGGTAATCGGGCAGGGCGACCACGCCGCTGCGATGCAGGAAATCGCCGAAGCCTTCGCCGCGGTTGCGTTCACCGGCGTAGCGGGCGAACAGCGGGTCCAGCGTGTCGAGGATGTCGTGCTCCGCGATGTTTTCGCGGTACAGCGTGTTGAGGCGCTGGCCGCGATGGTCCGCGCCCAGCATCAGGTTGTAGCGGCCGGGCGCCTTGCCGACCAGGGCGATCTCGCCCAGGTACGGACGCGAGCAGCCATTCGGGCAGCCGGAAATACGCAGCAGGATGGGTGCTTCCTTCAGGCCATGCCTTTCAAGCAAGGGCTCGATCTTTTCGCTGAACTCGGGCAGGTAGCGTTCGGCTTCAGCCATGGCCAATCCGCAGGTGGGCAGGGCCACGCAGGCGAAGGCGGCGCGTGCCAGCGCGGTGCCGTTGCGAAGTCCTGCATCCAGTGCATGCGCATGCACGAGTGCATCAATCGTGGCGCGCGCGTGCTCGTCGACATTGGCGATCACGAGGTTCTGGTTGCCGGTCATGCGGAACTCGCCCGTGTGGATCTTCGCGATTTCGCGAAGCCCGGTCAGGTGCGGCGCGCCGGGACGGTCGGCGATGCGGCCGGCGGACAGGTTCAAGGTCAGGTGCCAGCGCCCGTCTTGGCCTTGCACCCAGCCCAGGCGGTCCCCGTTGTGGTCGAACACGAACGCACGTGCTGGCGAGAGCGTGATTCCAGCGCGTCTTTCAATCTCAGCGACGATCTTTTCGAGTCCATGATCGTCGATGGTGTACTTGAAACGCGCACGCTTGCGCACGGCGCGGTTGCCCAGGTCACGCTGGGTGGTGACCACGGCGGTGGCGACGGCGATCAACTGGCCAGGGGTAATGAAGCCGATGAGGTTGGCCACGCGCGGCCAGGTCTCGGCGTCGCCATGGGTCGCGCCCATGCCGCCGCCGATAGTGACGTTGAATCCGGCCAGCGCGCCGTCTTCGATGATCGCGATGAAGCCCAGGTCGTTGGCGAACACGTCCACGTCGTTGGTGGGCGGCACGGCGAAGGCTACCTTGAACTTGCGCGGCAGGTAGGTGTTGCCGTAGATGGGTTCCTCTTCCTCGCCGCTGCCGGCAACCAGTTCCTCGTCCAGCCAGATCTCGTAGTAGGCGCGTGAGTTGGGCAGGAAGTGCTTCGACAGCTTCGCCGCCCAGTCCTGCACTTCGGCATGCACGCGTGATTCATGCGGATTGGCTGCGACCATCACGTTGCGGTTGACGTCGCCGCAGGCGGCCAGCGTGTCGATCAGCGCGGCGTTGATCGCTTGCATGGTCGCCTTCAGTTCGCGCTTGATCACGCCGTGGAACTGGAAAGCCTGACGTGTGGTGATGCGCAGCGAATGGTTGGCGTGCAGGGTGGCGATGGTGTCCAGCTGCAGCCACTGTTGCGGCGTGACCACGCCACCGGGGGTGCGCGTGCGGATCATGAACTGGTAGGCCGGTTCCAGTTTCTGCCGGCGGCGTTCATCGCGGATGTCGCGGTCGTCCTGCTGGTAGCTGCCGTGGTACTTGATCAGGGTCTGGTCCGACTCGCGCAGCGCGCCGGTCACCGGATCGGCCAGGCTGTCCAGCAGGCTGCCACGCAGGCGCTTGCTTTCGGATTTGATGTCTTCGACGGAATGGGTGGTCATGGTGTTGTCTGTAGGAGCGACGTGAGTCGCGAAGGGTTTCAATCAGAGCGTCAAGTCGCGACTTACGTCGCTCCTACGTTCGCATCCGGATCAATACACATCGCGGCTGTAGCGGCCCTCCGCTTGCAGTTTGCTGAGGTATTCGGCGGCGCCTTCGGCATCCACGCCGGCGTGTTCGGCGATGATCTGCAACAACGTGGCGTGTACGTCCTTGCCCATGCCGATGGCGCCGCAGACGTAGAAGTGCGCGCCACTTTGCAGCCAGTCGTAGACGTCGCGGCCACGTTCGCGCAGGCGCTGCTGCACGTATATTTTCTGTGCCTGGTCGCGGGAGAACGCTACGTCCAAACGGTGCAGTTCGCCGGTACGCAACGCGTCCTGCCATTCGCTCTGGTAGAGGAAATCGGTATTGAAGTGGCGTGCGCCGAACAGCAGCCAGTTGCGGCCGGACGCGCCGGTTTCCGCGCGTTCCTGCACGAAGCCGCGGAACGGGGCCACGCCGGTGCCGGGGCCGACCATGATGAGATCGCGGCTGGCGTCGGCGGGCACGCGGAAGCGTTCGTTGGCTTCGATGTAGACCGGTGCGTGGTCGCCTTCTTCCAGCGCGGAAAGGAATCCACTCGCCGAGCCAACATGCGCATGGCCGAAGGCTTCGTAGTCCAGCACGTCGACGGTGAGATGTACTTCCTCGCCCACCCGCTTGCGGCTGGAGGCGATGGAATACAGGCGCGGCGTGAGCGGACGCAGCGCGGACACCAGTTCCTGCGGTTCCCACTGCGCCGGCCAGCGACGCAACACGTCGGCCAACTGGTGCGTGCCGAGCAGGGCGGCGAAATCGGCGTTGCGCGTGGGGGCGAGCAGGTCGTTGAGTTCTTCCGAACGCGACTGCGCCGCATGGCTGGCCAGGAACGGGCGGCTGAGCTTGGTCAGTTCCTTGCGTGTCGCCAGCCATTCGCGCAGCGGCAGGGACTCGTCCTTTTCCAAAACAACGGCGTCGCCGTCCAGTGCCAGTGCCTGCAACACGCCATCGACCAGCAAGGCCGGATTGCGATGGCGCACGCCCAGCGCGTCGCCCGGTTCGTAATGCAGGCCCGAACCCTGCAACGACAGTTCGATATGGCGTACGTCCTTGCCGACGCCGCCATGCTTCAGGAAGCCTACGCCCTTGAATTCGCGCCCACTGATGCGCTGGTTGAGCAGCAGTTCGGCGGCGAAGGGCTTGTCATGCGAATACGCCGACGCCGCATGCGGACGCAACGCGGTGACGGTCGCGGAGGGTATGGTCGTGGTCTTCAGCAGGGTCTTCGCATGGCCCAGCGCCTGTTCGCGCCAGGGCAGGGCGACGCTGTCGATGTCCAGGTCGGCTTCGCCACTGGCGAACAGGCGGCTGGCGCCCAGTTCGGCCAGGCGTGCGTCCAGCTTGCGGCTGATGCCGCAGAAATCGGCGTAGCTGGAATCGCCCAGGCCGAGCACGGCGTACTTCAGTTCGGGCAGCTTGGGCGCGCGCTTGCCGGCGATGAACTCGAACAGGCCAATCGCGTCATCCGGCGGGTCGCCTTCGCCCTGGGTGCTGATGACCACGTACAGCAGGCGTTCGCTGGCCAGTTCGCGCTGCGGGTAGGCGTCGGCGCGCAGCAGGCGCACGTTGAGGCCGGCGGCCTCGGCCTCGCTGGCCGCGGCTTCGGCCACGCGACGGGCATTGCCGGTCTGGCTGCCATAGACAATCGTCAGGCGTTGGCTCGATAGGGCTGCGCCGCCGGGGAGTACAGCGAGATGCGGGACCGGGCTGCCCTGGGCCAGGCCCGCGGCATAACCGGACAGCCACCACAGGCTGGGGCTGTCCAGGCCTTCCACCACGCGCGCCAGCAAGGCCTTGCGCTCGTCGGGCAAGGGGCTGGGAGCCAGCGAGGGGGTTGCAGCGGTCATGCCAAGGCTCGTGGGCGAGGGTTCGGGACGGTCGAGGTTAGGCAGGCGTACTTCCATGCGGAAAGGACGTCTGGTTATGGGCTTATCGCCTGCGCTTATTTCAGCCGCAGTCCCCTTGGCCCGAATAATCCACGCCCCGCCCGGCGTGGAGCGTGCCGAACCTCCGGGGCCAGCTGCTAACCTGCAGCACCGGATCCCGACTTCCCTGCGCCTGCGAAATCCTTGATGAGTTCCGTTTCTACCGTGACAAGCCACATTCCCACGCGCGCCTCCCTGTCCCACCTCGATCGCCTGGAGGCCGAAAGCCTGCACATCCTCAGGGAAGTGGCGGCCGAATTCCGCAACCCGGTGCTGCTCTACTCGGTGGGCAAGGACAGCTCGGTGCTGCTGCACCTGCTGTTGAAGGCGTTCGCCCCGGCCCCTTCGCCAATCCCGCTGCTGCACGTGGACACGCGTTGGAAGTTCCGCGAGATGATCGCCTTCCGCGACCGCCGCGTGGCTGAAACCGGCACCGAGCTGCGCGTGCATATCAATCCGGACGGCATCGCCCAGGGCATCGGGCCGATCAGCCACGGCGCCACCGTGCACACCGACATCATGAAGACCCAGGGCCTGAAGCAGGCGCTGGACCAGTACGGGTTCGATGCCGCCATCGGCGGCGCGCGCCGCGACGAGGAAAAATCACGGGCCAAGGAGCGGGTGTTTTCGTTCCGTAACGACAAGCACCGCTGGGACCCCAAGCAGCAGCGCCCGGAGTTGTGGAGCCTGTACAACGCGCGCATCGACAAGGGTGAAAGCGTGCGCGCTTTCCCGCTGTCCAACTGGACCGAGCTGGATATCTGGCTCTACATCTACCGCGAGAACATCCCGGTGGTGCCTTTGTATTTCGCCGCCGAACGCCCGGTGGTCGAGCGCGATGGCGCCTTGATCCTGGTGGACGACGAACGCCTGCCGCTGCATGACGGCGAAACGCCACAGTTGAAGAAGGTGCGCTTCCGCACGCTGGGCTGCTATCCGCTCACCGGCGCCATCGAGTCGGAAGCCGACACGCTGGAAGCGATCATCGCCGAGATGCTGGTGACGACCAGTTCCGAGCGCCAGGGCCGGGTGATCGACCAGGATCCGACGGCGTCGATGGAGAAGAAGAAGCTGGAGGGGTATTTCTGATGACCCTTATCCAAGCGCATGCCGGCTTCCGCCCCCCCCTTTGCAAAAGGGGGACCGAGGGGGATTTGCTCTTCGCGCAATTCCTGCAAAACACGAAGATCAAGATCAAGGGCAAATCCCCCCTGGCCCCCCTTTTGCAAAGGGGGGAATCCGGTGTCTGACATCGCCACCTACCTCAAGCAGCACGAAGACAAGCCGTTGCTGCGCTTCATCACCTGTGGCAGCGTGGATGACGGCAAGAGCACCTTGATCGGGCGGCTGCTGTACGACAGCAAACGCCTGTTCGACGACCAGCTCGCCGCGCTCAGCGCCGACAGCAAGCGCCACGGCACGCGCGGTGGCGACATCGACTATGCGTTGCTGCTCGACGGCCTGGCCGCCGAGCGCGAGCAAGGCATCACCATCGACGTGGCCTATCGCTACTTCGACACTGAGCGCCGCAAGTTCATCGTCGCCGACTGCCCCGGGCACGAGCAGTACACCCGCAACATGGCGACCGGCGCATCGACGGCCGATCTCGCGGTGGTGCTGGTGGATGCGCGCAAGGGTCTGCTGACGCAGACGCGCCGCCACAGTTACATCGTGTCCCTGCTGGGCATCCGCCATGTGGTGCTGGCGGTGAACAAGATGGACCTGGTCGGCTACGCGCAGGACGTCTTCGACGGCATCGTCGCGGGCTACCAGATGCTGGCGGAGCAACTGGGGATCGAACAGGTCACCTTCATCCCGCTGTCCGCGTTGAACGGTGACAACCTGTCCACGCATTCCGATGCGATGCCGTGGTACCGCGGTCCGAGCCTGCTCGAACACCTTGAAACCGTGCAGCTTTCCACTCAGGACACCAGCGGTGGCCTGCGCCTGCCGGTGCAGTACGTCAGTCGTCCGCACCAGAATTTCCGCGGCTTCGCCGGTACGATTGCCGCGGGTGGCGCACGCGTCGGTGATGACGTGGTGGTGCTGCCTTCAGGCCGTCGTTCGCGCGTGGCGCAGGTGTTCGTGGGTGACCAGGAAACCATTGCCGCACACGCGGGGCAGGCGGTGACGCTGACCTTGGCGGACGAAATCGACATCAGCCGTGGCGACGTGATCGCGGCGGCGGACGATCCGCCGCAGGTCGCCGACCAGTTCGCCGCGCATGTGCTGTGGATGGACGATGCAGCCCTGCTGCCGGGCCGGCCGTACTGGCTGAAGATCGGTACGCGCACAGTGTCGGCCACGGTCAGCGAAATCAAGCACCGCATCGACGTCAATACGCAGGAATTCCTGGCCGCGAAACGACTGGAATTGAATGAGGTCGCCTACGTCAACCTCAGCCTCGACGAACCCATCGCTTTCATGCCCTACGCGGACAACCGCACGCTGGGCGGCTTCATCCTGATCGATCGGCACAGCAATGGCACCGTCGCGGCCGGTACGCTGGATTTCGCCCTGCGCCGCGCCGGCAACGTGCATTGGCAGCACCTGGAAGTGGACAAGGCCGCGCGCGCGCGCATCAAGGGCCAGCCGCCGCGCGTGCTGTGGTTCACCGGCCTGTCCGGTGCGGGCAAGTCCACCATCGCCAACCTCGTCGACAAGCGCCTGCACGCCCTGGGTTACCACACCTTCCTGCTGGACGGCGACAACGTGCGCCATGGCTTGAATCGCGACCTCGGCTTCACCGACGAGGACCGCGTCGAAAACATCCGCCGCGTCGCCGAAGTGGCGAAGCTGATGACGGACGCCGGGTTGATCGTGCTGGTCAGCTTCATTTCCCCGTTCCGTGCCGAACGCCAAATGGCGCGTGCGCGTTTCGAGGACGGCGAGTTCATCGAGATCTTCGTCGACGTGCCGCTGGCGCTGGCCGAGGAGCGCGATGTGAAGGGCCTGTACCGCAAGGCGCGTGCCGGGCAGATCCCCAACTTCACCGGCATTGATTCTCCCTATGAAATCCCGGAGCACGCCGAAGTGCACCTGGATGCGGGCAGTAGCAGTCCCGAGAAGCTCGCCGCCCTGGTGCTGGAAAAACTGGGCCTGGGCTGAGGCCCCGCGAGTCGAGTCCATGCCCTGTAGCGCCGAGCTTGCCCGGCTGCTCTTGATCCTCGGTAAGAAAAGCAGCCGCGCAAGCTCGGCTCTACAGACGCAGGGCAGCCGAGCAAGCTCGGCGCTGCAAGTGTCAGGGTGGCACAAGGGTCGTTAGTCATGCCCTGCAAACCGCACTTGTCACGCCGGCTTCCATCCTGGCCCGGTAAACTCGGCAGGTAACCAGGATTACGGAAACCCCATGCTGATGCAAACGCGCGCACGCGCCACGTTCGTGGTGTTGATGATTACCCTGCTTGCCGCTTGCGGCAAGCAATCGGCGAATGCATCCGGTCCAGGTGCAGGTCCAGGTGCAGGCGCGGCAGCCAAGCCGATCCCGGTGACGACCTTGCTGGTGCAGCCCAGTGCATGGAGCGACAGCCTGCAGGCCATCGGCAGCGTGAAGGCGCGTGAATCGGTGGCGTTGACCTCCAAGGTCAGCGAAGTGGTGCAGGACGTGCACTTCGAGAGTGGGGATGTCGTATCTGCGGGTACGCCGCTCGTCACCCTGCGCGGTGATTCGCAACAGGCTGCCCTGGTTTCTGCCCAAGCGCTGTATGCCGAAGCCGACCAGTTGTACAAGCGCCAGGCTGCGCTTGCCGACCAGCAACTGGTCGCGCGTGCTTCCATCGACACGCAGAAGGCCATTCGCGATGCAGCACTGGCGCGTGTACAGCAGATGCGTGCGGACATCGGCGACCGCAACGTGCGTGCGCCGTTCGCCGGCGTGCTCGGCCTGCGCCAGGTCAGCCCCGGTGCACTGATCACGCCCAGCACGGTCATCGCCACGCTGGACGATGTGTCGCGCGTGTATGCCGATTTCCAGGTGCCGGAATCGGCACTCGCGTCAGTGCAGGCCGGCAACCAGGTCATCGGCCGCACCGTGGCGTATCCCGGTCGCGAATTCACCGGCAACGTCTCCACCGTGGACGCACGCCTGGATCCGAACACGCGTGCGGTCACCGTGCGCGCCGATTTCCCCAATCCGGATCGCGTGTTGCGCCCGGGCATGCTGCTGGACCTGCGCCTGTTCCGCCCGGAGCGACAGGCGTTGGTCATCCCGGAGCTTGCCGTCGTGCAGGTGGGGCGTGAGTCCTTCGTCTACCGCGTCACGGCGGATGGCAGCGTGGAGCAGGCCAAGGTTGTCGCCGGCGTGCGCCGTGACGGCAAGGTGGAAATCGTGGAAGGGCTGGCCAGTGGCGAACGCATCGTCGTGGAAGGCACCGGCAAGCTGCGTCCGGGGGTGAAGGTCGCCGATACGCCGGCACAAGCCACCACGGGCGCGCCGGCAAAGCAGGGCTGAGCGCATGAAGCTCTCCGATCTTTCGATCAAGCGTCCGGTCATGGCCGTGGTGGTCAGCCTGTTGCTGGTGGTGCTGGGCGCGATGTCGTTCATGCGCCTGACCCTGCGCGAGCTGCCCAACATCGATCCGCCCATCGTGTCGGTGGACGTGACCTATCCGGGCGCCTCCGCCGCCGTGGTCGAAACCCGCATCACCCAGATCCTGGAAGACGCGCTGTCGGGCATCGAGGGCATCAATACCATCCAGTCCAGCAGCGTCAACGGCCGCTCGCGCGTCACCATCGAATTCAACCTCAGCCGTGACATCGAAGCCGCCGCCAACGACGTGCGCGATGCGGTCAGCCGGGTCATGGACCGCATGCCGGAAGAAGCCGATCCGCCGGAAGTGGAAAAAGTGGAAGCCGACGCCGACGTGATCGTCTGGCTGAACATGCGCTCCACCAAGATGGACACCATGGCGCTCACCGACTACGCCGACCGCTACGTGCTGGATCGCCTGTCGTCGCTGGATGGCGTGGCCCGCGTGCAACTCGGTGGCGGCCAGCGCTATGCCATGCGCATCTGGCTGGACCGCGATGCGATGGCGGCACGCGGCATCACCGCCAGCGACATCGAAACCGCCTTGCGCACCCAGAACATCGAATTGCCCGCCGGCCGCATCGAGTCCGGCACCCGCGATTTCACCCTGCGCGTCGAGCGCGGCTACCAGACCGCGGAACAGTTCGCGCAGATCCCGCTCGGCAAGGGCACGGACGGCTACGTGGTGCGTCTGGGCGACGTGGCCAAGGTGGAGCTGGGGCCTGAGGAGCGCCGTTCCTACCTGCGCAGCAATTCGGTGCCCAACGTGGGCCTGGGCATCGTGCGCACGTCCACCGCGAACGCACTGGATGTCGCGCGCGCCGCGCGCGCCGAGGCCGACCGCATCCGACCGACCCTGCCGGCCGGCACCGAGATCTTCGTGGCCTTCGACAGCACCGTTTTCATCGAGGCCTCGGTGGAACGCGTCTATGCGACCTTGCTGGAAGCCCTGGCGCTGGTCTTCATCGTCATCTGGTTGTTCCTGGGCAGCCTGCGCGCGGCGTTGATTCCGGCGGTGACGGTACCGGTGTGCCTGATCGCATCGTTCATCGCGCTGTATGCGTTCGGGTTCTCCATCAACCTGTTGACCTTGCTGGCGCTGGTGCTGTGCATTGGTCTGGTGGTGGATGACGCCATCGTGGTGCTGGAAAACATCCAGCGCCGCGCCGATCTCGGTGAACCACCACTGGTCGCCGCGAAACGCGGCACCGAGCAGGTGGCGTTCGCGGTGATCGCGACGACCGCGGTGCTCGTCGCTGTGTTCCTGCCCGTGGGTTTCATGGAGGGCAACAGCGGCCGTCTGTTCCGCGAACTGTCCGTCGCGCTGGCCAGCGCGGTGGCGATTTCCGCGTTCGTCGCGCTGACACTGACGCCGATGATGTCGTCCAAGCTGGTGCGCGCGCATGGCGCGGAAACAGGCTTCAATGCGTGGCGCAATCGACAACTGGATAAATTGAGTAATGGCTATGGCAAGCGCATCCAAGGATTGGTCGCGTTGTCTAGCAAGCGCATTCTGGTGATGGTAGTGGTGACAATGGTGGTCTGTGCAGTGCTAGCAGTAGTGCTATACCTGCGCGTGCCCAAGGAACTTGCTCCGGCCGAGGATCGCGGACGCTTCAACATCTCCATCCAGGGCCCGGAAGGTGCCGGTTTCGATTACACCGTCGGCCAGGTGCAACAGGTCGAGAAGATCATGGCCGGAGAAATCGGCGCCGACAAACCTATCGACCGCGCCAATTCGCGCGTGCCCGGTGGCTTTGGTGCCAGCGAGGAAATGCACACGGGCAATGTGACGGTGTTCCTGCAGGACTGGGACAAGCGCAACGTCAGCACCGCTGAAGTGGTCAACGAACTGCGTGGCAAGCTGAGTGCACTGCCCGGCGTGCAGGCGCGCGCCAACGTGCCGGGTGGCCTGATCGGTGGTCGTGGCCAGCGTTACCAACTGGTGCTGGGTGGGCCGGACTACGCGGAACTGGCGCAGTGGCGCGACCGCATGCTGGTGCGCATGGAAGGCAACCCGGGCATCCAGGATCCGGATTCCGATTACAAGGAAACCCGCCCGCAGATGCGCGTCAACATCAACCGCGAGCGTGCCGCCGACCTGGGCGTGTCGGTCCAGGAAATCGGACGCACGCTGGAAACCATGATGGGTTCGCGCCAGGTCACCACCTTCGTCGACCAGGGCGAAGAATATGACGTGATGCTGCAGGCCGGCCGCGAAAACCGCACCTCGCCGGAAGACCTGGCCAACACCTATGTGCGCGGCAGTGGCGAACAACTGGTGCCATTGTCCAACCTGGTGACCCTGAGTGAAATCGCGGAGCCGGGCAGCTTCAATCGCTTCAATCGCCTGCGTGCGATCACCATCAGCGCAGGCCTTGCGCCCGGCTACAGCATGGGCGAAGCCATCGAATGGACGCGCAACACGATTGCCGAAGAATTGCCGGAGCACGCGCAGATCGACTGGAAGGGCGAGTCACGCGAATACCAGCAGGCCGGTGGCGCGGTACTGGTGACGTTCGCGCTGGCGCTGTTGATCGTGTACCTGGTGCTGGCGGCGCAGTTCGAGAGCTTCATCCATCCGTTCGTGATCATGCTCACCGTGCCGCTCGCCGTGCTTGGCGCCTTGCTCGGTTTGTGGCTCACCGGCGGCACGCTGAACCTTTTCAGCCAGATCGGCATCGTCATGCTGATCGGACTGGCGGCGAAGAACGGCATCCTCATCGTCGAGTTCGCCAACCAGTTGCGTGACGACGGCCGCAGCATCCAGCAGGCCATCGCCGAATCCTCGGCGGTGCGCCTGCGTCCGATCCTGATGACCTCGGTGGCCACCATCATGGGCGCGCTGCCGCTGGTGCTGGCCGGCGGCCCGGGTTCGGCCAGCCGCGCCACCATCGGCGTGGTCGTGGTGTTTGGCGTAGCGTTCTCCACGTTGTTGTCGCTGTTCGTGGTGCCTGCGTTCTACGCGCTGTTGGCGCCGTACACGCGTTCGCCGGAAGCCGTCGCACACGAATTGCAGAAACTGGAAGACGAAACGCCGGCCGTGGGCGGCCATGGCTGACACGCGACTGCAGGGCGAGGGCTTCGTGCTGCGGCCATGGCGTGCCGCGGACCTGGACAGCCTGGTGCGGCATGCCGACGACCCGCAGGTCTCGCGGGGCGTGAGTGACCGCTTTCCCTCTCCGTACACGCGCGAAGATGGCGAGGCCTTCCTTGCCGGGCAGGTCATCGACCTGTCCGGTCCCGTGTTCGCCATCGAAATCGACGGCGAAGCCTGCGGGGGCATCGGCGCGCGCCCTGGCACAGGCGAGCGCGTGCATTCGGCCGAGTTCGGCTACTGGCTGGGCCGCGCCCATTGGGGCAAGGGCAGCATGACCCGTGCGGTATCGGTGTTTGCGCCCTGGGTGATGCAGGAATTGCAGCTGTACCGGCTCTACGCCACGGTGCTGGGATTCAACATCGGCTCGGCCCAGGTGCTGCGCAAGAACGGGTTCCTGGAAGAGGGCGTGCAACGCGCAGCTGTATTCAAGCGCGGGGTGCTGCATGATCTGCGCGTATTCGCCAAAGTCCGCAGGAACCTCGATGACCAGTAAGCCACCTTCGCCGTGGGACAAGGCCTCCATCCGTCCCGACGCCGCGCGCCAGCGCGAGAACTCGGATCGGCGCCAGCACGAGCATGCTGCCAGGCGCGAAGCAAACCCGGTCCGCGAGGATCGTCCGCCGCCAAGGCATGAAAATAGCAACAGGCAGGAGCTGCGTTATTACGGCTTGAACGCAGTGCGCGCTGTGTTCGCGCAGCGTCCCGAGGCCATCCGCAAGCTCTACCTGCTCGATTCGCGCATCCCGCAATTGCAGCCGTTGCTGGCGTGGTGCGTGCAGAACCGGATCGGCTATCGCATCGTTGAAGAAGCCGACCTCGGCAAACTTGCCGCCAGTTCGCACCACGAGGGCGTCGTCGCTGACGTCCTGCGCGTGGAGCCACGGTCGTTGACCGAGTGGCTCGCCACGCTGCCAGCAGGACCCGTGCTCGCGCTGTGGTTGGATGGCGTAGGCAATCCGCACAACTTCGGCGCCATCCTGCGCTCGTCCGCGCATTTCGGCGTCGCGGCCATCCTGCAGTCGCACGACTCCACGCTCGCCGTCTCCGGCGCCGCTGCACGCGTGGCCGAAGGCGGTGCAGAACAGGTGCCGCTGGTGCGCATGGGCGAACGTGCGGACGCACTGGCGCAGTTGCGTGCGGCAGGTTTCCAACTGGGCGCGACCATCGTGCGCGGTGGCGAAGACCTGTTCGCCACGCCCTTGCCGCAGCGCCTGGTCTACGTGATGGGCGCGGAAGGCGAGGGCATGGACCCGGAACTCGCCGCGACCTGCGACCTGCGCCTGTCCATTCCCGGCAGTGGCGCGGTGGAAAGCCTCAACGTCGCCGCCGCGACCGCGGTGTTCCTGGCCGAGTGGCAACGCGATCGCGGTTGAAGCGTCGAGGTTGCGTGCGCCATGCGCACGATCACGCAACGCATGGTCGTGCGCATGGCGCACGCTACGAATCCAGAATAAAAGTCATCGTCATCCCAGCGAACGCTGGGATCCATTTTGATCTTGATCTTGATTCGTCTTGGATGCGAACGAAGAGCAACATCAAGATGGGTCCCAGCGTTCGCTGGGATGACGTGCGAGTGTTGAGAAACTACTTGGACTCTGCCGCTGCCGGCGCAGCCGCTTTCACCACGCTCCCAAACTCCCCCTCCGCTTCCGCCGCCAGGTACGCGAACACGGTATACGCCGCCACGTTCTGCGCCAGCGCCTTCGGGTCGATCTTGTCCAGCGTGTCGTCGGCATTGTGGTGCAGGTCGAAATAATCGCTGCCGTCCTGCGCCAGCCACGCCCATGCCGCGCCCTTTTCTGCGATCGGGCCGATGTCCGGTCCCGGGCCGCCTTTGCCCGGCGTGTATTCGATTCCAAGCGGTGCAAGCGCATCCGCGATCTGCCGCGTGGCGGCCAGTGCATGTTCCGGTGCGCTGGTGTTGAACGCATAGATGCGTCCTGCGCCGAAATCACTTTCCGCACTCAGCTGGTGCTTCGCCGCGCTTTCGGCATGTTTCGCGGCATAGGCCTTGCCGCCGTACAGGCCCTGCTCTTCGTTGGCGAAAGCGACCACGCGGATCGTGCGCTTGGGGGCTTGCTTCAACGTGCCGATCAAATGACCCGCCGCCATGGTGATGCCGATGCCGGCGCCATCGTCGATCGCACCCGTGCCCAGGTCCCATGAATCCAGGTGCCCGCCGATCAACACCACTTCGTCGGGCTTCTCGCGCCCGGTGATTTCACCGACGACGTTGTACGAAGTCGCTTCGCCATTCCAGCCTGCATCCAGCGCCATGCGCACGCGCGTCGGGCCCAGGGCCAGTACGCGCGCAAGCTGGTCGGCATCGGGAACGGTCAACGAAGCGCTGGGGATTGGCGTGAGCCCGGCATCGAAACGGGTGATGCCGGTGTGTGCCACGCGATGGTTGTCGGTGCCGGCCGAGCGCATCAGGAAACCGCTGGCGCCCTTGCGGATCGCGGCCGAGGGACCCTTGCCGCGGATCGCGCTGCCGTTGCGATAGTCGCTGCCATCGCGCGCGGATTGCATCTGGTAATCGACGAACGCGATCTTGCCGGCGAGCGAGCCGTCGGGCGCGGCTTCAAGCGCGGCCAGGTCGGCGAAACGCACGACTTCGGCTTCCACCTTTCCGCCCGGGCTGCCGCCAAGCGCAGTGATCGTCAACGCCTGCGCATGCGATCCCAGGATCGCGGCGCTTTCACTGCGACGCTCCCACTTGGGAAAGGTCACCGGTTCAATCCACACCTTGTCGTAACCCAGGGCCTTGAACTTCGCCTGTGCCCAGGCCACGGCACGCGCATCGGCTTCGCTGCCGGCGAGGCGCGGGCCGACCTCGGTGGTCAACGATTCAACGACCTTCCAACCGGTGTTGTCGGCCAGGGCCTGTTCGCGCAGGGTGGCGGCGGTGGCGAGTGCGCGATCCGGAATGCGGGTCTCGCGCTCGGCGGCATGCAGCGAAGTGGACAGGGTCAGGGCAAGCAGCAGGGGCACCAGGCGCATGGAGTGGTTTCAGAAACAGGGAAGCCGCGAGCTTAGCAGCCGGCGGCTTCGTGTCACCGTGACAAAAGTTTGGTTTGCTCGTTCAGTGGCTCACTTGTTGAGCGAGTCGCGGATCTCGCGCAGCAACAGCACTTCCTCGGCGGGCGCGGCATCCGCGACCACGGCGGGCGCGCGCATGCGGTTGTAGGCCTTGAGGAACATGAAGATCACGAATGCGACCACCAGGAAATCGATCAGTGATTGCAGGAATGCGCCGTACTTCAACAGCAGGGCGGGTGCGATTTCCTTGCCCGCTGCATCCAGTTGCGCGGGGTGCAGGATCACCGACAGGTCGCTGAATTTAACGCCACCCATGGCCAGCCCGATCACCGGCATCACGATGCCATCGACCATGGCGGTGACGATCCGACCGAACGCGGCGCCGATGACCACGCCGACCGCCAGGTCGACCACGTTGCCGCGCGAGATGAATTCCTTGAATTCGCTGATCATGCCCATCGTATTTTCCTTGATCTGATTGAGGCGGTCGACGCACGATGGCGCTGGTGGCAAGGACTATAACGCGCCGAGTCAGTCGTTGGCGACGATGCGTCCATGCAGTTCCACGATGCCATCCAGCGTGGCCACGAACGCATCACCGGCTACCAGTGGCCCCACGCCCGCAGGCGTACCCATGAACACCAGGTCGCCGGCCTTCAGCGCAAACAGTTTCGACAACTCGTGCAGGATGTCGGGCACATCCCAGATCAGGTCCTGCAGTTCGCCGTGCTGGCGTGTTTCACCGTTCACCTGCAGGCTCAAGCTGCGCGTGTCCAATGCGGTGACGTCGCTTGCGGGCACCAGCTCGCTGATCGGCGCGGAATGGTCGAAGCCCTTGCCGGTATCCCACGGCAGTCCCTTGGCCTTGGCCGCGCCCTGCAGGTCGCGCCGGGTCAGGTCCAGGCCTACCCCGTAGGCGAATACCAGCGCGTTCGCCTGCTCCAGCGACAGTACGCCTGCAGGTGCGTCCTGACCGAGGGCGACTACGAGTTCCACTTCATGGTGCAGGTCGTGGGTGCCTGGTGGATAAGGCACGTCTACGCCATCAATGACGACGGCATCCGCAGGCTTGAGGAAAAACACCGGCTGTCCGCGCTCTGCTTTCGACACGGGGGCCACCGCACCCATTTCCCTGGCATGGTCGGCGAAATTGCGGCCCACGCAGTAGATGCGACGCACGGGAAAGGTGCCGCCGCCGCGCATGGGTACGCGCGCTTGCAGTGGGGTTGGAATGAGGTCGGTCATCGGGTTCGCGCCGCGGGGGTTGGGCGAACAGTTTAAGCGCGGCGGATCAAGTGTGCGATGCCGCGCGCATCGTCCGGAGGCGAACCGGCTTCAGTTGGAGAGCGGCAGCGCCGGCTTGCGCACGACGTGGAATTCGCCTTCCACCACGCTGGGATCGCGCACGGCGACAGGCTTGCCGCGCTGGCCAAGCAGTTTCCAAGCCAGGCCCGCGGCCAGCATGGCGGCACCGACGAACACGCTGAAGAAGATCAATAGGCAAAGCAGGCCCAGGCCAACGAGGCCGAAGGTGAGCCGCAGCAACGGGTTGCGCGGTTTGCGCGGCGCGAACGCCGAGCGCATGCGTGAGGTGTCGAAGTGGAAGCGGTGGGCGAACATGGCGATGGGTCGTGACAGAATGCGGCAAGGCCGGTACGCAGAGTATCGGATGACCGCAGTATTACAGTGTGAGAAGTTCGTTAAATTGCCTCGTCGAGCAGGGGCCCACTGAACTGGAGTGCCGGTGATCGCGTTTGATTCAATCGAGGACGGTGGTTTCGCCGAGATCGAGGCCGTGGTGGACGGCGATGCTGAATCGCTGATCCTGCACCGCGATGGCCAGCAGGTGCGCGCATGGCTGAACGTGTGTCCGCATGCCGGCCGGCGACTGGATTGGGCGCCGGGGAAGTTCCTGAAGAGCAGGGAAGGGCATCTGGTGTGTGCGGCGCATGGCGCGTCGTTCGAACTGCTTCGCGGCGACTGCGTGGCCGGGCCGTGCCGTGGCGATGCGCTGCGTGCCGTCGCGGTGGAAGTGTGCGATGGGCAGGTGGTGCTGAGCGCGTGACGCTCTTTGTAGAGCCGAGCTTGCCCGGCTGCTTTTGATTTTCTCGCGATGAAATGAAGCAGGGGCAGCCGAGCAAGCTCGGCACTACGTGGAGGGCGTCCGACCAAGCCGGGAGTGACGAGGTTTGCTACGGCGGCGTGTCTTCGATGACGCGCAAGCCGCTTTCAATCAGCGCATGCTTGGCTGCTTCGAACGCGTGGTCCTTGACCAACACGTAGTCGGTATCGAACGTCGATACCGCGAAGATGCCGATTCCCGCCGTGGCCAGCGGCTGCAACACCTGCAGCAGGATGCCGGTCAGCTCGAATGCAAACGGCCCTTGCAGCATCAGGCAGCGCCAGTCACGCTCACAGTGCACGCCGTCAGGGACGTGCGAAGCCAGGCAGGTGATCGACACCTCGTCCGCGCTCCATGACACCGAGGCAAATGCATCCGGCTTGAACCACGGGGGAATCGCTGAGCCAGCGGCAAGACGGCACACCGCGAATGATCCGGATATCGGGCGCAACGCAAGCGGCGCAGGCGAGGCCAAGGTATCAGCCGCCACGCGCCATCCACCAGTACATCAGGTTGACCACGGCCACCACGGTGATCGTGTAGATCAACGACATCGGGCCGCCGATGCGCCACAGTTGCTTGCTGGTGTAGTTGGCAGGACCCGTGACCATCGAGATGATGGGGTTGGAGGCGGTCATCAGGTTGTTGGACGCCGACAGCGCCACGATCAATGCGAATGCCGTCGGGTTGCCGCCGGCGGCCAGCGCCAGGCTGATCGCAATCGGCACCATGACGATCGTCGCGCCGACATGGCTGATCACCAGCGAGAACGCCGTGGTCAACAGCGCAATCGCGATTTCCAGCGCCCAGACGGGAATGCCATCCGGCAATCGCTCCACTGTATGCCCTGCGATCCACGCCGCCGCGCCACTGCTGTCCATGGCCCAGCCCAGCGGGATCAGGCCGGCCATCAGGAACACGGTTTTCCAGTTGATCGCGGCATAGGCTTCGTCCATGCGCAGCACGCCGGTCAGCAGCATGCCGGCCACGCCGGTCATCAGGGTCAGCGAGACCGGCAACTTCGAGGTCAATGCGATCAGGATGGTGATGGCGAAGATGCTCATCGCGATCTTGAACTTGTGCGGGCGCTGCTCGCCCTTCGGATAATCGGTGACCACCACGAAATCACGGCTTTCCGCGGCCACCGCCAGGTCCTGCCAGATGCTGTGGAACACCAGCATGTCGCCGGCCCGCAGCGCTACCTTGCGCACGTCGTCGCGCAATACTTTCTTGTCGCGGTTGATCGCCAGCAGGCTGATGCCGGATTGCTTGCGCAGGCGCAGGTCGGCGGCGGTCTTGCCGATGTACTTCGAAGTCGGCGGTATAACCGCTTCGGAAATGCCCGCGCGGCTGGGATTGAACAGGTCGCCGAAATGGCGCAGGCGCGAGGACAGGCGCAGGAACTGGTTCTGCGCGAAGTCCTGCACGTCCTGGCGCGATCCCATCACGCCCAGCACGCTGTCCACCCAGATGCGCATGTCGGCGGAAGGCGACAGGCGCGTGTCGTTGCCGGTCTGCAACGCCAGCATCAGCGGCGCGCCATGCAGGGCTTCGGCATCACCCAGCGACATGCCCACCATCGGGCTTTCGGCGGTGACCACCATCTCGAAGACGTCGCCTTCGATGCCGTAGGTGTTGGCGAAATAACTTTCGGTGCGCGCCGGCGCCACGCTGGTTTCGTTCTCTTCCTGCAGCTTCTTGTCGCCGTAGAAATTGAAATACAGCAGCGATGCGATGATCAACGCGACGCCGATGGGCAAGGGCGCGAACATGCGCAACGGTTCCAGCGTGGCCATGCCCGAGGGCAGGTTGTTGTTGGCCGATACCAGCAGGTCGTTGAGCAGGATCAACGGCGAGTTGCCGACCATGGTCAACGCGCCACCCATCACGATGGCCGCGGCGATCGGCAGCAGCAGGCGCTGCAGGGACAGGCCGGTGCGCGAGGAAAGCCGCGAGGCGACGGGCAGGTACAGCGCCATCACCGACGGGTTCTGCATGAAGCTGGAATTGAGCGCGGCAATCGCGGTGGTCATCAACAGCAGGCGCTGCTCCACGCCGTGGCCACGCCGCAGCAACCACGAAGCCAGCCGGTTGAGTGCGCCGGTGCGATCCAGCCCTGCACCCAGGATCATGGTGGCGATGATGCTCATCACCGCGTTGCCGGAAAAACCGCCGAAGATTTCCTCCGGCGCCACCAATCCGGTCAGGCCCAGCACCACCAGCACCACCAGCGCGACCAGGTCGGCGCGGATGCGCGGGAACACGAACATCGCCATGGTGAAACCCACCAGCCCAAGGACCAGTTTCATGTCGGTGGTCAGCGTCAGGGCGGTATCCATTACGCGCCGATGTCTCCTGTAGTGGCCATGTCAGCGGCGGTCGTACACAAGATCCCACACGCCGTGCCCAAGCTTCTGGCCGCGGGTCTCGAAATGGGTCTGTGGTCGCCACTCCGGTCGCGGCACATGGCCGCGCGGGCCGGCGCGATTCGTCAAACCTGGCGTTGCGTCCAGCACGTCCCACATCTGCTCGGCATAGTCCTGCCAGTCGGTGGCCGCATGCAGCCGCCCGCCCACGCGCAACCTGGAAACGAGCAATGCAGCGAACTCGGGCTGGATCAGCCGGCGTTTGTTGTGGCGTTTCTTGTGCCACGGGTCGGGAAAATAAATCCTGACCTCATCCAATGATGCATCCGCGATTTCGTTGCGCAGTACTTCCACTGCATCGTGGTGGTACAGGCGCACATGGGATGCCGCATCGGAATCCAATGCGTTGAGCAATCGGCCCACGCCGGGCGCGTGCACTTCGATGCCGATGTAGTCGCGATCAGGATCCTGCGCAGCGGCAAAACGCAGCGCGTCGCCATTGCCGAAACCGATTTCCAGTACGCGTGGCGCGGAATGACCGTAGATCGCGTCGAAGTCACGTGGCACGCCGCTGTAGTCCAGTCCGAATCGCGGCCACAATTCATCGAACGCACGTTGCTGTGCAGGCGTGAAACGTCCCTGGCGCAGCACGAAGCTGCGTACGGCGCGGTGGCCGGTGGTGACCGTATACGGTTTGGGTGGATTGGGCGCGGTGCCGGTCATCGTCAGCCGATCAACCCGTCGATGGGCGACGAAGCGCTGGCGAAACGCTTGCGCGGGATGCGTCCGGCGAGGAAGGCCTCGCGTCCCGCTTCAATCGCCTTCTTCATGGCGCTGGCCATGAGGATGGGATCACGTGCGCCGGCGATGGCGGTGTTCATCAGCACGCCGTCGCAGCCCAGTTCCATCGCGATGGCCGCATCCGACGCCGTGCCCACACCGGCATCGACGATGATCGGCACCTTGGCGTTCTCGATTATTTCCAGCAGGTTGTACTTGTTCTGGATGCCCAGGCCGGAGCCGATCGGCGCGGCCAGCGGCATCACCGCCACGCAGCCGATTTCTTCCAGGCGCTTGGCCAGGATCGGGTCGTCGCTGGTGTAGACCATCACCTGGAAGCCATCCGCGACCAGTTGTTCGGCGGCTTTGAGCGTCGCGACGACATCAGGGAACAAGGTGCGCTGGTCGCCCAGCACTTCCAGCTTCACCAGCGTGTGGCCGTCCAGCAGTTCGCGCGCCAGGCGGCAGGTGCGCACGGCGTCTTCTGCGGTGTAGCAGCCGGCGGTGTTGGGCAGCAGGGTGTAGCGCTCGGGCGGCAGCACGTCGAGCAGGTTGGGCTCGTTGGGCGACTGGCCCAGGTTGGTGCGGCGGATGGCGACGGTGACGATTTCGGCGCTGGCGGCTTCGGTGGCGCGGCGGGTTTCGTCGAAGTCCTTGAACTTGCCGGTGCCGGTGAGCAGGCGCGAACGGTAGGCCTTGCCTGCGATGATGAGTGGGTCGTGGGCGATGGATGCAGTCATCGCTGGATTATCGCTGATGTAGGGGCGGACAGGTTATTGGTTGTTGGTTGTAAGTTCCTGGTTGTTGCGGGTCACGGCTGGCCTTGCACATGTGTCGGAAGCAAAGTATCGGCCGCTGACCTGCCCGTACTCTTGCCAACAACCAACAACCAGGAACCCGCTTCACCCCCCGCCCAGCGCGTGCACGATCTCCACGCGATCCCCTTCGTGCAACTGCTGCGTGGCGTGCTGGCCGCGCGGGATGATTTCCCCATTCAATTCGATAGCAACGCGGCGTTCGGCGAGGCCTTCGTCGCGGAGCAGGGTGGCGAGGGTGCTGGTGCTGGCGAGCTGCCGGGGCTGGCCGTTGAGTTGGATATGCATGCGCCTAGTGTGCCGTAACCACCGCGCAATGACGCAGCGCAGCGTGAGCAGTGGCGTGGTTGGTGAAACCATGCGCCGCGATACGCCGCCGTACGTTGCTACGGTTGCGTCCAGCCGCTGTTACCCAACTGCTCCCGGAGATATTGAATGAAGCCGTCCGCACGTCCTGTCCGCTCTGCCTTGGCCTTGGCGCTCGCCCTTGCGGCCATGCCTGCCTTCGCGCAGTCCACCTATACGCAGACCGTCTTTTTTGGCGACAGCCTCACGGATGCCGGCTTCTTCCGTCCCCTGCTTCCTCCGAGCGTGCGACTGGTCACGGGCCAGTTCACCACCAATCCGGGGCTGGTCTGGTCACAGAACCTGGCCGAGTATTACGGCACTACCGCAGGTGCCAACGGCAACGGCCAGACGGGCACCAATTACGCTGCCGGCGGTGCCCGCGTCGGCACCAATACGACGGGTGCGCTGGGTCCCATCCCGTCACTCGCCACCCAGACCAGCAACTACCTCGCCGCGAATGGTGGCCGCGCCGACAGCGGTGCGCTGTACACGGTGTGGGGCGGGGCCAATGATCTGTTCACCATCACCAACGGAGGGGCGCCTGCCACCGCTACCATCACGGCGGCCGTGACCGCGCAGGTGGGCATCGTGGGCCAACTGCAGTCCGCGGGTGCGCGCTACATCCTGGTGCCCACCATCCCTGACCTGGGTGCCACCCCTGCATTCCGTGCACAGGGTGCCGCCGCGCAAGCCGGCGGCACGGCGCTCACGGTCGCCTACAACAACGCGCTGTTCTCCGGCTTGACCGGCAGTGGCTTGCGCGTGATCCCGATCGATACCTTCAGCTTCATCCGCGAGATCATCGCCGCCCCGGCCGCCTACGGTTTCACCAACGTCACCGGCACCGCCTGCCAGCCGCAGATCACGGCCAACTCGCTGACCTGCAACCCGAGCACCTGGGTGACCCCGGATGCGCCCAATACCTATCTGTTCGCCGACGGCGTACATCCGACCACGCGCGCGCACCTGATCCTTTCGGAATACGTCATCTCCGTGCTCGAAGCGCCGCGCCAGATCGCATTGCTGCCGCAGTCGACGGCGGTGGTCGGCCGCGCACGCGCGGAACAAGTGGCTACGCACGTGGACGGCAAGCCCGAGGCTGACGGCATGCGCTGGTGGGGCGGGTTGCGTGCGGATTCGCAGCGTTACGATGATGGCGAGCTCTACGATGGCATCACCCCGGCCGGTATGTTCGGCGTGGATTGGGCGCGTGGCGACATGGTGTTCGGCGGTTTCGGTGGCTACGGCAGCGGCACCAAGGACTTCGGCCGCAACAGCGGCAGCTTCAAGCAGTCCGACGCCACCTTGGGCGGTTTCTTCGGCTGGTATGGCGAGCAGGCCTGGGTCAGCGCACAGCTGAGCTACAGCTGGCTCTCGTTCGACGTGGACCGCGAGGTGCACCTTGGCGGCACTACGCGCACGCACAGTGGCTCGCCCGATGGCAGCAACCTCAGCGTCGGCATCAGCGGCGGCTATGAATTCGGCGAAGGCGCGTTCCGCCACGGCCCGGTGCTGAGCCTGCTGTCGCAGCAGATCAGCGTCGATGGTTACTCGGAAAGCAACCCAAGCTCCAGCGCGCTCGCCTACGCCGACCAGGACTTCGATTCGCTGATCGGCAGCGCCGGCTGGCAGGTCAGCTATGCGGTGAGCGAACACCTGCGTCCGTATGCCCGCCTGACCTATGACCGGGAATTCGAGGAGTCGGCAGAGGAAGTGTTCGCCAGCGTGCAGTCACTGCCGGGCGTGGCGCCTTATGCGGTTCCCGGCCTCGACCTGGACGACAGCTACAGCACCCTGCTGCTGGGCGCCCGCAGCCAGGTGTTCGGGCTGGATGCCGACGTTGGCCTCAGCACCACCATCGGCCAGAAGAGTGCCAGGGATGTCACCGGCTTCGTTACCTTGAGCGGCACTTTCTGACCCGCCAACCTTGCGCACGTTGTTGCTACGCAAACGGGGCGCCGCAAGGCGCCCCGTTTGCGTGTGGGCTTGTGCGCGGAATAGACTCCCGGCACGCGTATCGCGGGTGTAGCTCAATGGTAGAGCTGTAGCTTCCCAAGCTACTGACGAGGGTTCGATTCCCTTCACCCGCTCCAGCAATCCTGCTTTCAGTCGCAACTTACTGAAAAATAAGGACATATTAAAGGCAGCACGAAACCTAAAGCGATCCCTCCCAGGTATCGTTTGAGGTATCGTTTCCATGCCAAAACCCCTTTTTCTGACCCGCCCAAGTGGCCTGTATGTCCGCTTCCGGGTGCCCTCTGACCTGCGTGCCCATGTGGGCTCCCGGTTCCTTGTCCGGTCGCTGCGGGGCTACCAGGGGGACGATGCACGTCTAGTCGCTGCGGTGCTGGCTGTGTCACTCTCCAAGGCGTTCGACGCGCTCAGGAGGGGCACCTGCATGGTCGATGTCAAAAAGCTGCAGGAAGAGGCTCGGCGGAAGGCGAGGAGGCCGGAGTCTGGCAACGACGGGAATCAGGCGCACGGCCTCCCGAACTGGGTCGCAAAAGGTGTCCGGATTGGGAATGTCGATTTAGGGGAGATCCAGGTCGACGGCCCGGCCGATGGTGAGGAATTCCTGAAATTCGCGCGGGCCCTCATAGCTGAACAGGCAAGCACGGTGGCAATCCAGCCCCCGGCAGTTATTCCGGCGCCGCCTGCGCCTAGCGCGCCGGTTGAGGACTCCCCGCTGCTCTCAGAAGCGATCACGAGCCACCTAGGTGACATGACCCGCAGGAAGCTATCCGACGACACCATCTCTGAAAGTCGCCACTCCCTGCGCCTGTTCCTGGCGACCACAGGTGATATCACGGTCAGGCAGATCAAGGTCGACCATGTGCGCAAATTCCTAGACGAGGTGCGCTGGTGGCCCGCCCATGCCGGCGTCAAACCGCAGTTCCGGGGCATGTCGGAGCGGGACATCCTCGAATGGGGCAAGGCCAACCAGGTGCCCGAGCCCTCACCGCACACCCTGAACAAGCACAAGCAAAAACTCGGGTCCTTCCTGAATGGACTGGTGGGCGTGGATCAGTTGAACAAGAACCCGCTCAATGGCTTGAAAGCCGATATCGATACGTCCACTGATCTGGAAACCGGCAGGCCCTTCACCAACGAAGAGCTGGTCGCGATGTTTGAGCCGGCCACCTTTACCGAGTGGGCCCGGGAATTTCCGCACCGCTGGTGGGCCCCCATGATCGGTCTGTATTCCGGGGCGCGCGTCAACGAAGTCGCCCAGATCCACCTGGACGATGTGCGACAAATTGCAGGGGTGTGGGGCGTGTTTCTATGGAAAAAATCGCGCGGCCAAAAGATCAAGAACCAGTCGAGCATTCGCTTCCTGCCCTTGGCCAAACCCCTCCTGGACGCGGGCTTTCTGGACTTCGTCGAGGACATGAAAGCAACCGGTCATCCACGGCTGTTCCCACATCTGCCCGTGGGCACGAAGGATGATGGCACGCCCAACGGCAAGGGCTACGGCACGCAACTCTCAAAGCAGTTCGGCGCCTATACCAAAACCTTCGGGATCGAGAAGGGCACGGCCTTCCATTCTTTCCGCCACACGCTCTCCACCCACTTGGCGGAAAAAAATGTGCCCTCGGCTGACATTGCCCTGCTGACGGGGCACGCGGTCCAGGGACAGGCGCCCACCCTGGAAAAGCACTACATCCACATTGCACAGACCGCCACGCTCCCCAAGCGGGTGCGGACGCTGGCCAAATTTAAGCCGCCTGTGGTGTTGGTGAAGTATGAGCGGGGACAGTTTGCGGAAGCGCTGGCGGATCCGGGGAGTTTTCATCCATAAGAAGATTCGCAAGGGCTTTAGTCGGCGAGCCAATAACGGTTGCTAGTGCATTTAACAAATGCAGAATTTAGGGACAAGTGAAATTGAACAACAGTGGCCAAGAGCATTCTGTCTCTCAGGTAGTTGCCGCCGCCAGTGGAGTTGTCATCATCAGGGTGACGGCACTCGATGAGTGCAATGTGCCTGTCGAGCCTCAGCCAAAGGGGTGCTTCCAAGTATGGCTGGTCATCGGTGATGTTCGAATGTTGTTTGCTGGCGACGATGCCGCTGCAGTGTCGCATTGGTTTGAAGATGGAACCAACAAAGTTTTTTATAAGCTCGAGAGCGAAGAGGTCCCAGAAAAATTCCTCGAGGAGGGTTTTGATGCTCATACCACCAGCGACACGAGCGGGGTGCAATCCTGTCGAATCGATCTAATAGATCTCAGGGGGCAAGAACCAGTCAAGATGACGCGTCAACTCATTCGATCTGATTGGAAGTGCGTGATCTCACGCGACCATCCAGAATTATATGGAGGCATCACATTAGAGCCGAACAAAAAATCTAGCAGCTCTCCTGGGAGGCGATCTCGGCGTGTTCGGTGACTATGGGCGGCGCCTCTGACAAGATCACGTCGGAAATCTCCTGATCTTTCCACTTAATGACGCTTGGACGGCTCCACGCATATCTCAGTGTGTGCCATTTCTCTATACACAGCTCTGTGGCTAGATCCGCTTCTTCTTTTGCTTCAGCGGCAGGCAGTCGTGTCAGGGCTGCCAAGAAAGCTTGGTTCCAGAACTTCTCGATCTTCATTTCATTCCCCAACGATGTGGCCTTGTGATAGCAGGGGAATGAGCGCTGTCAAGGTGGGAGGCGTGGTAAGTACCGTAGGCGTAGATACGTAAATAATTCACACATGTGCGCCTTGCGAGTTACTGCCCGGTGCCGTCGGCGATGGCCAAAGGCAAGCACCACAAGGGCTTCAGCAGTTGGGTGTCCGGCTTTGTCAGACGCATAACCAGCTTGTGTGAATTATTTACCTTTCCCAAGTTGCAGTTGAGACCGGACAATGGTCTGGGGCCGCTGCGCTGCTGTCGTTGGAGGCGTGGCCAAGACGTTGGTGTGCAACTGGTACTGGAGAGTCATATGGCAAAGGTTCGCAATATTATCGGCGACTTCAGAGTTGAGGTCGCTGCGCGCAAGCGCAAGTGTGATGTCAAGAAAGACCATGAGATCGGGGCTGGGGAGAGCCATTTTGCCTATGAGAAGGTGCCTGGTCAGCGCAAGAATGTCTGCAAATTGTGTGCGCCCGACATCTTGCAAGTGGCACAGGATCACCTGTCCCAGATCATTAAGGATCTTCCTTAGATACACTGGCTGATACGCATCAAACGATGATCAGCAAGGATAGAAGCGGTGGCGATTACCAAGATCAAGGTTGAGAATGTAAAAGGCGCCAAGAATATTGAGATCATCGATAAGATATTTCCCAATAAGCCCTCGCTTCTGGTGGCTCCCAATGGATTTGGTAAGACATCGATTACTACAGCCTTCCTCAGCCTCAATGCTAATCGCTTGAAGCTGGATGAAGAGCATGCGCATTTAGGCAACCCAGCCAACAAGCCTAAACTGACGGTTCAAATACTCGGCCAAGATGGTGTTGCCGCGGACTATCACGCCGATGAGGTGTCCAACACACTCAGTGCGCAGCTAGATGTACATGTCATCAATAGCAAGCTACGCCCTAAGGCCGTAATCAAGAATATGGGTAAATTCAGCACCGGTACGGCGCGGATGAAGCTGGATGAAATTGTGCTGGTCAACAAAATTCCGACGAAGGCAACCTTCGGATACAGCGCCCCTGCGGTGCGACGCGAGTTCGGTGCCAACGGAAAGTGCCTCTCTAGCATCGAGCTCGACCTGCAATGCGCGACCCTCGCCTCCCAGCTCCTAACCAGCAGAGTCACGATAGCAAAATTCACTGGCGCCAAAGCGTCGGCTGCTCTGGCGGGCATCAAGCTGCGGATCAATAGCTGGCCTGGCACGGCGGCGGATGTGCTGGCGCGAGCTAATGCGGAGGTGTCTGGCGAGTTGGAAGCGGTGGAATGTGTGAAGTCTCTGGCTGATCTGCTCGCATTGGCCAGGCCTGTGGTCAGGCCTCGCATCGAGCTTTTGCTAGGCGCTTGGCAAATCTGCGAGCTGGCCCATCAGGATGCTGCCCGGTTCAAGGCTGCTTGTGAATATGCAACTTATCTTGGAGACAAAGCAGCCTTTACACAGCTGATCACCGCATTCGATACCACTTGGAAAAGCGTTAAACCCTCAGAGAAGGGAGGACGGCTGGTGGTGGACTTCCCCAATCCCGGCATGGTCTCCAATGGCCAGCGGGATTCGCTGTCGTTTGCTGCACAGGTTCAACGCGTCAGGCAGCGGATAGGCAGGCGCGACGTTCTGCTGATCGTCGACGAGATCTTCGATTACCTAGACGACGCCAATTTGGTGGCAGCGCAATATTACATTTCAAATCTTATCAAAGAGGTGAAAAGCCGAGGTATTCGAATCTATCCTTTGATCTTTACTCACCTAAACCCTCAGGCGTTCCGCAACTACACATTTGCTGACCAGAAAGTCTATTTTCTAGCCAAAAGCAAGGCGGTTGTTCGGGATCATATGCGCCGCCTGATCCTAAAGCGCGAAGAGATAGCGGTGAAGGACGATATTAGTCGCTGTTACCTGCACCATCATCCCGAACACATCGACATCGGTCCAGCCTTTCAGGCCCTCGGGCTTCTAGAGGCATGGGGAGACTCGCGGAAGTTTCACGCATTCACCGTTGGGGAGTGGAGAAAGTATCAAAAGCGGGAAGATAGCTATGATCCTTTCGCAGTGAGCTGCTATGCGCGCGTAGCAATTGAGAAGAGCGTTTACGGAAAGATTGCAGACCCCTTGAAGGCACAAGCGTTTTTGGACGCAAATGGCACGACAAAGAAGCTTCAATATGCTCAGTCCATCGGTATCGAAGTGCCTGAAGTCTGCTTTTTGTTGGGAGTTATCTATAACCAGGGGTTGCACTACAGAGATCACATTGACAATAGCTCACCCATCGTGAGTAGCCTGGAGAATGTTGTGATCAGGCAAATGCTCGAGGAAGCCTTGCGAGGTTAGCCGCCCTTTTGTTCGGCACTGCGCTTTATTGAGTGTGCTTGGAACAATCTAGGCTCTGTAGCCACTGGCCTGCTTAGCGTCGGGAAGGCCTGGGCGCGGTTAGTCATGGCTACCTCAAGGTGGTGGAGCACAGACACGGGAGCACCTAGCGAAATACTGAGGGCGCACATTGACGTACAAAAAATGCCCGTTGGCCGTCGCGATCGCTCCCGATCAATGCTTGACCAGGCCCGATCTGCCTTACTCGCTCTTGTTTGCTGCGGGCACAGGGATCTTTCGCATACATCTCGAAATTGTAAGCAAACCAGCTGGCTGTGGCGCCCAAGCCGGACTCGTAAGAGCTGTGGTGCTCGTTCCATAGATGCATGGTCAAGACCAAGAGAGTGATGGCGGCGGTCATTCTTCCGAACATTTGCCCGGTCGCTCCCTCAACTTGGATGCCGCTAGCGCACAACGCCTTGCAAACGGAAAATAGTCCCAACCCCACGCTCACCGCTATTGACACGAAGAACATGGCAAATATCAAAAGCAGGGCGATGTAGCCGGCGGTAAGCGGGGCCAAGAACGTCGTGGTCAAAGGAAATTCGGAGGGGGGAAATCCAGTCGTGTCATTCACAATTGTGGAAGCGATGCCCACTGTAAGGGCGCCCATCATCGCGGCTACACCTGCGACAAGTACCTTGCCAATGGCAGTGGCCACCACCCAATGCAGCACCTTATAGAGCTCGTGTAATATGCCCGCGGCCAACAGGAGGCTGCCTTCAACGAACAAAATTGAAGGTAGTTCGCGATACGTCACACCGATCAGCGCGAACGCTAACGAGCCGAGCATAACCAAGCCGCCAGCGGAATATAGCCGCATGGACCACAGCTGCTTCTGCCACCAGGCAATCAAGCGAGTCGCACCGCCTAGTAGATGTGACAGGGCACTTTTGACAATACGCCTCAGCACAGGTGCTGCTACTCGCAGGCCATGTGCAAGCCAGAGAAAGACCTGGGGGCGAGTCTGCAGCTCGAGATACGGGCGGCTGGTCATCGGGCTGCCCTTACCCAATGGATGTGGCCGCGCTTCACCCAAAAGTGCGAACGGCAACCTACGTTGCGCCACACGGAAGGGGTGAGTGTGGGGAGGCCTCGGTCCACGATCAAATCCCACCGGGGTTTTGCGCCTTCAAGCAGCATAAGCTCAATCACATCTCCGCAGCCACAGGGACACGCCATGGCAGCAACCCAAGGCTCACCCTCATCCAGCATACAGATGAGTTTCTTGCTTGGTATTGCTGCAGGTATCTCCTCGCCGGCAAGATCGACCACGCGAAGGTCATAGCCCCAGTGGGAGCTCAGCCACTCCCAAGCTGCACGACATCTTTTTACGAACCACATCGCAAGTCCTCCAAGTAGGGCAGGCCCAACAAAGGAGCAGTCAATCCCATTCTCAATACGGGATTTGGATTTGAAGTGAAGGTGTCCTCACTATTGGCAGTGTGATCCTCTTCGACCAGGTCGAACTCGATGCGCGCGTAATTGCGGATGGGATTGATCCGGTAAGGATAGACCCGCGCGATCAGTTCTTGCACCACCGTGCTGGCGGCGCGCATGTTCACGGTGATCACAGACGGCGCTTGCTCTTGCGTGCCAGGCATATACCCATCGCGCACTTGATCAGCGTACGCCTGCGGATCCGCCTCTTTACTCATAAGTCAGTAAATAAGGGAACAAAATGAGCTTTGCGGTTGTCCAAG
>CALCNV010000030.1 GCA_937897645.1 uncultured Lysobacteraceae bacterium | reverse complement strand
CGGCACCAGGTCACGACGCGTCGAGAGGATCTGCCCGAACTTGACGAAGATCGGGCCGAGTTCCTGCAGCGCAAGGCGCAGGCGCGCGCCGCGCGATTGCGCGGCGATGGTTGCGGACGCGCGCGGCACGAACGGGCGCGCGAGTTTCAGCCAACGCTCGGCGGGGGTGTCCTCGAACAGATCGTCGAGTCGATAGCGCAACAGCACGCGACCGATCTTGCTGGCCCGCAACGCAGCCTTCATGCCTTGCCCCCGCGCAGGCGCTCGACTTTCGCGTGCAGGCGTTCGACGTCATCGCGCAGCGCATCGACATCGTCGTGGAACGCATTGAGTTCGGAGCGACCGACCACGTCACGCGATTCCTCGGTGACGAATTCAGCCGCGTTCTCGGCCAAGTTGCCGCCGGCGCTACGCAGTTGTCGCAGCGCGCTACGCGCGGCATTGGCCATCTGTACGCCAATGATTTCGCCGAACACGGCCACGAACGGTTGCTGCCAATCCGGATCGAAGCGCTCTGCCAAAGTCTGCAGGCGACGCGCCAGTTCCGCATCGCCAGACACGCGCACCCGACCCACGGGGGCGGCATTGTCCTTGCGCAGGAACGGGAGCTGGCCGAGCAAACCGCCGAGCGTGCTGCGCACGGCAAGATCGGGTTCGTCGGTGGCATCCACGGGACCTACCTGCAGGCGACCGCCGGCCACGCTGACCTGCAGTGCAAGCGCAGGCGCTTCCAGCGACAGGGCGATGCGGCGACCGTCCAAGGGTTGTAACGCGGCGCGCGTATCTGGATCCAGCGACAGGGCACGATTGAGCGCCGCTTCCAGCGCGCGCCCGGCCATGGGTTTCAGTGCATCGAGGGTAGTGGGGCTCATGCCCGCATTCTAGCCGGTGCCATGCAGGCGCTGCTGTTCCTCGGCCAGCCGGCGCAGGCCTTCCTGCATGCTGACGCGTGGCACGTAGCCGAAGTCGCGCGTGGCCGGAGCCATGTCGTACCAGTGCGAGGTACTGAGCTGCTCGGCCAGGAAGCGGGTCATCGGTGGCTCGCCTTTCAGCGGCAACACGCGCCACAAGGCCTCGCACACCGTGCCGATACGGTATGCGGCCTTGAACGAGAGCGCCTTGTCCACCGGCGGTGCGTTGGCAGCGCGGAGCAAGGCATTCAACAGGGCACCCATCTCCCACGGCTCGCCATTGGAAATGAAGTAGGCGCGACCCGCACACTCCGCACCCACGGCCAGGTGATCGAAGGCATCGAAGTGCGCCTGCGCGGCGTTGTCTATGTACGTGGTATCGACGCGGTTGTGGCCATCGCCGACGATGCGCAGGCGTCCAGCTTTGGCGCGTTCCACCAATCGCGGCAGGATCTGCTGGTCGCCCGGGCCCCAGATCAGGCGCGGGCGCAGCGCGATGGTGGCCAGATTCGCATCGTTCGCGGCGAGCACGGCCTTCTCGGCGATGGTCTTGGTTTCCGCATACGGCGCCTGGAAGTTTTCACCATAAGGCACGTCGTCCGCGCTGCCGCCTTCGACCGGATGCGTGGCGCGATGGGTCACGCTGGGCGTGGACGTGTACACGAGCTTGTGGATGCCGTGCGTGCGGCAGGCGTCGAGCACGTTCTGGGTGCCAATTACGTTCGCCGAGTGATAGCTCGCATAACTGCCCCACGCACCCGCCTTGGCCGCGTTGTGGAAGATCGCCTCGACGCCATCCGCCGCATGCGTCAGCGCATGCGCATCCGCCAGGTCACCCTGCACCTGGCCAACACCGAGTTCCGCCAGCACCGGATAGTGGCCACGATTGAAACTGACGACCTGATGGCCACGCGCTACCAGGCCGCGACACAGCGCCTGCCCAAGGAATCCACCGCCGCCGGTGACTAGGATTTTCATGTGCGGTTGCCTTTAGCCTTTTGCTGTTGCTTTGCTGTTGCCTTGCTGTTGGCCTCCTCCCTTGCGCGAAGCGCAGGGGAGGATTGAGGAGGGGTGCTCTAGACTTTGCTCTTGCTATTGCCCCTGCCTTGAATAGCTTCAAGCTCCCTCAA
>CALCNV010000029.1 GCA_937897645.1 uncultured Lysobacteraceae bacterium | reverse complement strand
TGCAGGCCGCGGAATCCAGCGACCTCTATGGCACCACCGAGCCCTTCGCCAGCGAAGCCATCTACTTCGTGATGACCGACCGCTTCGTCAACGGCGACACCTCCAACGACCATCGCGACCAGGGCGGCAAGCACCGCAGCTTCGACTTGCCCGTGCCGGGTGCACCAGAAGGCGAAAGCGACAACGTCGGCTACCTGGGCGGCGACTTCAAGGGCATCGTGGACAACGCGGACTACATCCGCGACATGGGGTTCACCTCGGTATGGGTGACGCCTATCGTCGACAACCCGGACGAAGCCTTCACTGGCGGCACTCCCGTGAAGTGGGGCGCCATGTTCACCGACCAGGGCAAGTCAGGCTTCCATGGCTACTGGGGCGTCAATTTCTACGAACTGGACGAACACCTGCCCAGCAAGAACCTGGACTTCGCAGGCTTCACCCGCGCCATGAAAGGCAAGCAGCTGGACGTGGTGCTGGATATCGTGGGCAACCACGGCTCGCCGTCCTACAGCATGCCGGAAGACCAGCCCAAGTTCGGCAAGATCTACGACCGTGACGGCACGCTGCTGGCCGACCACCAGAACCTGGCACCCGACAAGCTCGATCCCAAGGGCAATCCCCTGCATGCGTTCTACAACACGCGGGGCGGACTGGCGCAATTGTCGGACCTCAACGAAGAGAATCCCGAAGTCCTCGAATACCTAGTGGGCGCCTACGAGCAGTGGATCGACCAGGGTGCCGCCGCGTTCCGCGTCGATACCATCGGCTGGATGCCGCACCGTTTCTGGAAAGCCTTCGCCGACCGCATCCGCGCCAAGCACCCGGGCTTCTTCATGTTTGGCGAAGCCTTCAACTATGACGCCGCCACCATTGCCGGGCACACCTTGCCCCGCAACGGCAACATCAGCGTGCTGGACTTCCCGTTGCGCGGAAAGCTGGTCGAGGTATTCGAGAAGCCCGGCAGTGATTTCGCCGAACTCGAGAAGGCGCTGTACCTGCAGGATGGCCCGTACGCGAATCCTTACGACCTGGTGACGTTCTACGATAACCACGACATGGCGCGCATGAACGCCAGTGACGCCGGCTTCATCGATGCGCACAACTGGCTGTTCACCGCACGCGGCATTCCAGCCGTTTACTACGGCTCGGAAACCGGCTTCATGCGCGGCCGCGCCGAGCATGCCGGAAATCGCAACTATTACGGCCAGCAGCGCATCGACGCTGGCAAGCAAAACGCGATACACCGCGACCTGAGCCGCATTGCACGACTGCGCCGCGACTCCCCTGCCCTGCAGCGCGGCCTGCAGTTCAATCTCCAACTGAAAGGTGATGAAGCGGCGTTCTATCGCGTTTACGAGCACGCGGGCACCACCCAGACCGCGCTGGTGCTGCTGAACAAGGGCGACGTGCAGAAACGCATGATGCTCAACGATTACCTGCAGGCCGGCACATGGCGCGATGCCTTCAGCGGCGAACGCATCCAGGCGGGCGATTCATTGGAACTGGATGTGCCCGCGCACGGCGTACGCGTGCTGTTCTTCGACCAGGCCCTGACCCGTCCAGACCTGCGTGCACGCCTGTCGGAAGCGATGGCGCACAAGGATCG
>CALCNV010000028.1 GCA_937897645.1 uncultured Lysobacteraceae bacterium | reverse complement strand
CGATCACGCCGGGCAACTCTACGACGCATTCGCGGGTTGTGGAACCGCTCCAGGTAATCGAACAGATCGCCCCGCGCCTCGTCTCGGGTCCGGTAGTGAGAGCGGTGCACGCGCTCCCGCTTGAGTACCCCGAAGAACCCTTCACACGCCGCGTTGTCGCCGCAGTGGCCGACCGCGCTCATGCTGCAGACCAATGCGTTGCTGCCCAGGAATTTCTGGTACGTGCCGCTGATGAACTGCCCGCCGCGATCCGAATGCAGGATCACTTCGTTGTCGCCTTCGCGCTGCCACACGGCCATCTGCACCGCGCGCACGACCATGTGTCGATCCTGGCGGTGATGCATCGACCAGCCCATCACGCGCTTGCTGTAGAGATCCAACACCACGCACAGGTACAACTTGCCTTCGATTGTCAGGATCTCGGTGATGTCCGTGACCCATTTTGTCTCCGGTTCGCAGGCATCGAAGTCGCGTTCAAGCAGGTTCTCGACACCGACCGGGCGACTGCCCGGCTTCTGGCCAAATCCTCGCTTCCTGCGCCGCGGCCAGCCTTGCAACCCGTTGGCCGCCATCAGTCGCGCCACCCGGTTGAGGCTGGCGCGCTCGCCCTCGTCGCCCAGGTCCTCGTGCATGCGTGGCGCACCCAAGGCACCCCTGCTGTCCTCATGCATCTCCCGGATGCGCACCAACAAGCGCGCATTGTCCTGCGCTCGCGGGCCTGGCGTGCGCTCGGTCCACGCGTAGAACCCACTCGTCGAAACCTCAAGGCACCGGCACATCATTGCCACGGGGTTCTCGTTGCGGCAGCGCTCAATCACCGCGTACCGTTCGGTGATTGCTTCGCGAAGTACGCTGCCGCGTCTCTTAAAAAATCCCTCTCCTTCGTCACCCGCGCCAGTTCACGCTTGATGCGGGCGAGTTCTTCATCTCTTGGTGTTCCGCCCCCGGGGAAGGCCTTTGTCCCGCCGGCCTCTGCCTCCCGCACCCACCGGGTCAGAAGGGCTGGGGATACCCCAACCTCCAAGGCAATCTTCCGGCAACTGGACTTCGAGCGGCTGACCAACTCGACGAGTTCGTGCTTGTACTCAGGGCTGTAACGCTTGCGCTTGGACATGGACACTCCTTTTACCCAGTATGGGTCTTAGTGAAAGTGTCCGCAGAATCGGGGTAGAACCCCTCAAGGTCTGCGACTCTTGGGATCTTTAACAGGATACTTGCGGAGAAGCGGAACTACGACCGTGAACCACATCGCCAGTGACCAAGCTGTACCCGCCACGGCGCAAATAATGACAATAAGAAATGCACTGTCGAAGCTCAGTTGACCGCTGTTGTATGTGTTGAACAGAAAGAAGGCCGCTAAGGGTGCAGACCAAAATAGACCAGTGACCAGCACGAAACGTAAGCGCGACGAAAACAGGAACGATTTTAGGTTAGCCATGAAATCTGTCCTGCCGCCTAACGCCTGAATTAAGCCGGCCCGCCCAGGCCAACTATCCGATTGATGCCGTAACGATGCGGGCTCGGCTTGAATGAATTGTTAGGTGGCCACTATGGCTGTGCCAGCGGCGCCAACACACTTGTGCCACAGGCAGGGCACTCTGCACCAGATTGAAAAACCAACTGCGCCGTAAGTCCAGGGACTAGTTGTCTGCAATGCACGCACAAGAACTCACTCACCGTATCCCTGTTTCCAGCAGGGACGTACCTTACGCCTTGTGCGTCAAATTCGACGATCCACCATCGCTCGGTGGAATCGAATTGGGCTGTCCCATGCCCCTCTAGATCTTCTTCGTCATCAGACCAATCGACGGCGATTAATGGCAAGCCTTCTTTCAAAAATATCCCGGCATTCGCCAGGTCTCGAAGTGATCCAAATGTGTCCAGCACCACGGCCGTTTTGTTCGGGTCTTTGACGCCGCGAACTAGCCCATTGAAATCAGCGTAGATCCTAGCTGCCGACATAGTTTGCATGGCCACCTAACGCCTGAATTAAGCCGACCCGCCTTGGGTTGGCACCGAAGTCGATAGTACCCAGAACGACCCGAAGTTAGCGAACCTGATGCGGGTTCGGCTTGAATGAATTGTTAGGCGACAATTGCCGGTTTATCAAAATGCCTGGTGCCCCGCCGTCACCGCTAGCCGAACAGTGTCAGCAACCAAGATGCGGAGCGTTACCCGGAACGCTGGAAGCGGATTGCCACCGAAGCCAACAGTAAATACTTCACACGACCGACCCGAAGCAGGAACTGCCGAACAAGATTGGTCAATTGCCGCCTAACGCCTGAATTAAGCCGGCCCGCAGCAGGGCGGCGACTGAGTGCGAATATAGCCGAAGGCGTGCACTTAGGCGCCGCCCTGATGTGGGCTCGGCTTGAATGAATTGTTAGGCGTCACCCGCACACCCTAGTCAAGCATCACAAAATGCACTTCTTTGATCACATTGACTCCTCGATACAGAGCAAAAAACACGACGCCACCAGGGCCTTTTGGTATGCACCACACGTATCGCAATTGGTCACCACTCTCCGAAATAGCGATCATCTCGGACCAATCCGAACTTTGATCTAAATTGGAGACGCCGATTAGCTCAGCTGCTCGAAGTGCTTCGTTGTGAGTCAACGGCACGGAAGTTTTGCAGGGCGGGTAGCCAACTCGCTTCTCAAAATCTGTCGGCTGATAATTGAACGAGCGATCCACTTGTGGAAAATCGGGAGAGTGTACGCAGCCCACGACTACGGCAGACGCAACCAGTGCTGTTAGAAGGGCGCAAAAATTCTTCATGTGACGCCTAACGCCTGAATTAAGCCGACCCGCACTGGATTGGCACCGAAGCCGATAGTACCCAGAACCAACCGAAGTTAGGGAGCCTGATGCGGGTTCGGCTTGAATGAATTGTTAGGCCTCAAGGTACCCAAACTGTCGGAGCCAGGTCTTACAGCCGTACTCATGCTTCTTGAATATGGAAGTGTCGGCGCAAGTCCAGACATTCACTTTGCCCACATCGGAGGTGCATGCCTTGGAGTCGCGAGGAGTTGGCCCAAGCCATTTGCCATTGGATGAAACAACAGGATTACCGAATAACTCAAAGTTTAGAGCAAATCGGACAGGAACGAAGAGTAACGCCGATACAAGAGCAAGTAGAGCCAGTAGGAAAATCACGGCGCGCATTTGAATTTGCTCTTGAGGCCTAACGCCTGAATTAAGCCGGCCCGCAGCGGGGCGGCGACTGAGTGCTAGCCGAAGGCGTGCACTTAGGCGCCGCCCTGATGCGGGCTCGGCTTGAATGAATTGTTAGCGCGCTCTAGGACCACTCCTAAAGCCGCCCCAGCTGCACCATAACAGCTAAAGACGAGCGCCAGCCCCAAGGAAGAAATTACATAGGTTGAGTAATACTCCAAAGGAACCCAACCGGAACGAACGTAGCTATAAATCAGGCTGGTAATGAAGGCTGCTGCAGCGCCAGAGATAACAGGACGATGAGCGGCCGTGATCCCAACGATGAGCCACGGAGCAAGGTTGAGAAACATCCATTGCAAGTTGGAACCGACAACTTTGCTGAAGTCAATCCAGAACTCTGTAGAGACGGAGACTGTGGTGGCAGGTTGCTTAAGTGCCCACGAAACGGCCCCCCAGATTGAAACGCCTAGGGCAATGCTAAGGCCAGTACGAATCCATGCAGCCATAGAGCGCTAACTTTAAGTAGACCCCTAAACAGGGGTGATAAGGGATAGTGGGGGGTGTGGCGGGCGGGAGTCAATCGGGGTATTCCTACGCGAGATCAGTGGGTTACCTGATTTCTATTGAGTGCGGTGGCGCCGATGCTTCGGACTAATCCGGCATTTGCGAGGCTGTATGTCGTATCGCCCCGAAGATGCCGTGATATCCGGCACTGGAAACCAGCAAGCACGGGCGCCTCGGCTGCTGGAGCAATTGACCGAGCGCTGTCGGGTGAAGCACTACAGCATTCGCACGGAACGCGCGTATCGCGACTGGGCCAGGCGCTTCATCTTGGCCAACGGCAAGCGCCACCCGCGCGAGCTGGGCGCGATGGAAGTGGAAGCCTTCCTGTCGCGACTGGCCACCGACGACGACGTGGCCGCCAGCACGCAAAACCAGGCCTTGTCCGCGCTGCTGTTCCTGTACCGCGAAGTGCTGGGCATCGACCTGCCGTGGATGGAATCGGTGGTGCGCGCCAAACGCCCGCAGCGTGTGCCGGTCGTGTTGTCACGCAGCGAGGTCACGCGCCTGCTGGCGATGCTGGATGGCCAGGTGTGGCTGATGGGCGCCCTGCTCTACGGCACCGGCATGCGTTTGATGGAATGCATCCGCCTGCGCGTGCAGGACGTGGACTTCGACCGTCGCGAGATTTGCGTGCGCAACGGCAAGGGCGGCAAGGACCGCAGGGTGCCGCTGCCACAACGCCTTCGCGAACGACTGCGCGAGCAAATCGAACGCGTGCGCATCCAGCATGCACAGGACCTGGCCATCGGCGCCGGGACGGTCTACCTTCCGCACGCACTGCACCGCAAGTATCCCAACGCGGCCACTGAACTTGCGTGGCAATACGTGTTCCCGTCACCACGCCACTCGCGGGATCCACGCAGCGCGCAGCTGCGCCGCCACCATGTGGACGAAAGCGTTTTGCAGCGCGCGGTGAAGAACGCGCGCAGCAAGGCCGGTATCGACAAACCCGCGACCTGCCACACCTTGCGCCACTCGTTCGCCACCCACCTGCTGGAATCAGGCCAGGACATCCGCACCGTGCAGGAGCTGATGGGCCACAAGGACGTCGCCACCACGCAGATCTACACGCACGTATTGGGACGCGGCGCGAATGGCGTGTTGAGCCCGTTGGATCATTGAGGCATTCGTGCGGCGAATTGATGCGGAACCTGTGGGAGGGGCTTCAGCCCCGACGCTTTTCGCGAAAATCTGTCGGGGCTGAAGCCCCTCCCACAAGAGCCCGCCCCATCACACCGTCCCGCGATTCTTCCCCTGCCACGGTCGGTACCACTCGCGTATCTGCGCCATGTCCTGCTGCAGGTTGTCGGTGGTGTGGAACACGTGGTTGATGCCGATGGTCTTGTCCGGATAATTGAAATACGCCATGACGATGGGCACGTCGGCGTGGCGCGCCATTTTCCAGAAACCGGTCTTCCACTTGTCCACGCGCTTGCGCGTGCCCTCCGGCGTCAGCGTGAACCAGATGCGGTCGAAATCGCGAATGATGGCGATGGCCTGCTCGATGGTGCCTTGTGGCGAACTGCGATCGACCGGGAGTGCGCCGAGTCGCCGCAACAGGGGTCCAAGCGGCCACCAGAACAATTGCGCCTTGCCCAGCACGCGTACCTCCAGGCCCAGCGCGATCTTCGCCGCCATGCCCCAGAAGCCGTCCCAGTTGGAGGAATGCGGGGCCACGATCAGGACGGCCTTGGAAAGATCCGGAATCGGCCCGATCACGCGCCAGCCACCCAGCCTCAATGCCGTGCGCCCCAACCAGCGCGTGAAGCGGTTGGGCTTGACCTGCGGCATGTTCGGCGGGATGGCGGGAATCACGTCGTCGCCGTCGCGCAGCATGGTTTCGTTCACTCCATCACTCCCTTGGTCGAGCGCCCGCGTTTGATTTCGGCACGTCCGCGCTTGTCGTCCAGCCTGCGCAGCTTGGAGCCGTGCGACGGCTTGGTGGCGATGCGCTTCTTCGGCGCGACCAGTCCGGTGGCGATGAAGGACGCCAGTCGTTCGCGTGCATCCTGGCGATTGCGGTCCTGGGTACGGAAGCGCTGCGCGTCGATCACCAGCACGCCCTCGGCGGTGATGCGGCGATCGCGCTTCTTCAACAGGCGTTCGCGCACGGGTTCCGGCAAGGACGGTGAACCGGCCAGGTCGAAGCGCAATTCCACCGCCGTGGATACCTTGTTCACGTTCTGCCCGCCCGCACCGCTGGCACGCACGAAGCGCTCGATCAGCTCCGTGTCGGGTATCGCCAGCGTGGGCGTGATGTCGAGTGCGTCGCTCCCCATGCCGCAATTGTAGTCAGGATGCCGCACGGCTGGCATCCGGCAGTGCAGCGCAGCCGGTTTAACCGGCCATTTACCTGCCGCTGGGCACACTGCGGTTCGCCGTCTGCACCGGAACCTCCGCATGCCACAACCCCGTCGCCTTCGTGTTCGCCTGGCCCAGCAACTGCTCACGGCCGCCTGCCTGGCGCTGTGCACCCTCACCGCCTTCGCCGCACCGCCGTCCGATGCGGACATCGAGCGCCTGCTCAAGGCCTCGCGTGCGGAAAGCATGCTCAACGCCATCCTGCCGCAGATGGAGGCGATGCAGCGCCAGCAGTTCGAGCAGCTCACCGCCGGCAAGCCGCTCAGCGCGGAACAGAAAGCAGACGTGGACCGCATCCAGTCGCGTACCAATGAGATCGTGCGCGAATCACTGGCCTGGGAACAGATGCGCCCGCTGTATATCGACGTATACAAGCAGACCTTCACCAGCGAAGAGGTGAAGGCGATGGCGAAGTTCTATGAAAGTCCCGCGGGCAAGTCGTTGCTGGACAAGACGCCCCTGCTGATGCAGAACCTGATGCTGGCGATACAGCAGAAGATGATCCCGATGCTGGAAGCCCTGCAGGCCGAATTGAAGACCGTGGCCGAAGAAGAAGCCAAGGCCGCGCCCGCCAAAAAGAAATAACCAACACGGTAGGAGCGCCCCATGGGCGCGAGCTCTTATAGCTCCACACGTAACGCCAAGATCAAGAGCTCGCGCCCATGGGGCGCTCCTACAACGATATTTCGGATTTGGGTGGCAGGGTCCACTGGATCGGGGTGTGCCCGCGTTGCGTCAGATACTGGTTGGCCATGGAGAAATGCTTGCAGCCCAGGAAGCCGCGGTGCGCCGACAGCGGTGACGGGTGCGGTGCGCGCAGCACGCGGTGGCGGCGGGTGTCGATGACCTTGCCCTTGGCCTGCGCGTAGCTGCCCCACAGCAGGAACACCAGGTCTTCGCGCTGCGTCGCCAGCGTTTCGATCACGTGGTCGGTGAAGCCTTCCCAACCCTTGCCCTGGTGCGCGCCGGCGCGTCCTTCTTCCACGGTCAGCACCGAGTTCAACAACAGCACGCCCTGCCGTGCCCACGGCAACAGGCAGCCGTGGTCCGGACGCGGGATACCGAGGTCGTCCTGGAGTTCCTTGTAGATGTTCTGTAAGGACCTGGGTATCTCCACCCCAGGCAGTACCGAGAAGCACAAGCCATGCGCATGGTGCAAGGTGGGGTACGGATCCTGCCCCAGGATCACCACTTTCACCGTATCGAAGGGCGTGGCGTCGAATGCCGCGAAGATCTGCGGACCCGGCGGAAAAATGCGCGCACCGGCCTGCTTGCGCTGGCGCAGGTACGCGGACAGTTCGCGCATCTCCGGCCGCTGCAGCCACTCGCCGACCTTTGCTTTCCACGAGGGTTCGAGCTTGATGTTGTCGTCTGACATGGGTTCTGCAGCAACAAGGGCAGCAAGAGTTAGTGTGCCGTCATCCCAGCGAACGCTGGGATCCATTTTGACGTTGCTCTTGCCCAACAGTGAAAGACAAAAGCAAGATCAAGATGGATCCCAGCGTTCGCTGGGATGACGTCCGATCGTGGGTCGCTTGAAGGCATTGCGATTGCTTCATGGCAGCCATCACACCAGCGCTGGCGCCTCGCCCATCGTCGACACGCGCAATTGGAACAACACCTTGGTCACCAGCAGGCGCTCCTCGATGGGTTTCAGCACCAGGTCGTTGGCGCCGGCCTGCAGCAGCGCGGACTGGTTGTCGCGGTTGTCGTCGCCGGTCATCACCAGGATCGGCAGGCGGCGCTTGCCGTAGGCGAAGTCGACGCGGATGCGCTGCACGACGTCGCGACCGCTCAACTCGCCTTTCAAGGTCACGTCGGTCAGCACGATGTCGAAGCGATGCGTGGAATGGCCCAGCGATTCGGCGGTGAGCAGGGCGAAGGCGTCTTCGGCCTTCAACACGTGCACCACTTTCAGGTCATGGCGTTCCAGCATGCGCTTGGTGGTTTCGGCGACCACGCGGCTGTCTTCCACGTACAGCACCGTGGCGCCGACCACCGGCTCGGGCTGCACGTAGCCGCGGATGAAGGCAGCGAGCGCTTCGTGGCCCAGTGCTTTATCGAAGTAGTCGGTGACGTATTCGGTGAAGCGGCGCTCCACCAGGTGTTGCTGCGCATCGCCGGACACCACGATCACCGGGACGTAGGCCTGGCCGGCCGACTCGCGCACGCTGCGCGCGATTTCCATGCCGTCGCCATCCGGCAGCGCCAGCGAGGTGGTGACCAGGTGCACGGCACCGGCGGCGAGCGCGGTGCGCGCTTCGGCGATGCTGGCGCAGCCGATCACTTCCACGCCGGGCAACTCGCGCTTGAGCACGTCGGCGATCATCTTGCGCACCATCTTCGACCCGTCGACCACCATCACCCGTGGGGTGTCGCTGATCAGATGTCGGAGTTCCTGCGAATGCATGGGAGGACCTGTCAATGCCGGCGGACTGGGTTACGCCGCGTTTGCACGCACGTGGGACCCGGAACAATGTGAGAAGTGTATGTCACGCGAACACCGGATGACGCCGCCATTGGCAAACCCTAGGTTTCCGTCGGTCGGGTCTGGCGCAGGAAATGCCCGGTGACCAGCCAGGCACCCAGCCAGCCGATCACGGTGGCGGCGAGCAGGAAACCCACCGCGCGCAGCGGGTCCACGCCACTCAACGCGAATCCACTCCCGTAGCTTTCGGCCAGCGCCTGCAAGGGCGCGCGCAAGGCGTAGTCGGCGGCGAACAGCAGGCCCAGCGCCAACGCACCCGCGACCAGGCCGTACCACGCGCCCAGGTAGATGAAGGGACGGCGGATGAAGCCATCGGTGGCACCGAGTAATTGCAGTACGCCGATTTCTTCGCGCCGTGACTGGATGTCCAGGCGGACGGTGTTGCCCACCACCAGCAACGCGCCGAGGCCGAACAGGGCCGCCAGCACCCACGCCAAACGTGTGCCGAAACCGAGCCACCCCTGCAAGCGCGCGCGCCAAGCTTCGTCATGCTGCACCAGGCCGGCTTCAGGCAAGCGCTCCAGGGCCGCGACCAGGGTCGAGGACTCCGCGCGTGGCGTCACGATCAGCAGGCATGGCAGCGGGTTTTCTTCCAGCGCGCCAATCGCATCGCCCAGGCCGCTGCGTGCGCGGAATTCGGCCAGGCCTTGTTCCGGCGTGCGCACGTCGACCTTGGCCACGTCGCCACGACTGCGCAGCTCGGTGGCGATGGCCTGCGCACGTGGCACGCCGATGTCGGGCTTGAGGAACAGGTCGATCTCGCGCGACTGCTCCACGCTGCCGGCGAAATGCCGCAGGTTGTCCAAAGCCAGGCCCAGGCCCAAGGGCAAAGCCAGGGCCACGGCCATCACGCCGATGGTCAGCAGGGTGGTCCATGGACGACGCACTACGCGGCCAAGACTGGCGACGAAACTGTAGAGGTGCTGGTCCAGCCAGATGCCGAACCCCGAACGCGGGCCGGCGGCCGCCGTGTTGGCTTGGGGTTGCGCGGTCATTCGGCCAGGTCCGCGGGTGAAATGTCGTCCATCAGCTTGCCGTGGTCCAGGATCAGCACGCGCTTCTTCATGCGCTTGATCAGGGCCAGGTCGTGGCTGACCACGAGCACGCTGGTGCCGCGCTCCGGCATGGACGCGAACAGCGACATGATTTCCGCGGCCAAGGTGGGATCGAGGTTGCCGGTGGGTTCGTCGGCGACCAGCAGCATTGGCTCGGCCACGATGGCGCGGGCGATGCCGACGCGCTGTTGCTCGCCGGCGGAGAGCTGCGACGGCAGGGCTTTTTCGCGATGGCCCAGGCCCAGCCGCGCCAGCACTTCGCGCACGCGCTTGCCGATGTCGGCGCGGCGATCGCCACGCAGGATCAGCGGCAGGGCGACGTTCTCGGCCACGCTGCGGTCGGCGAGCAGGCGATGGTCCTGGTAGACCGCACCCACGTCGCGACGGTGCAGCGGCACGCGTCCGCCACGCACTTTCAACAGGTTCCTGCCACCGAACACGACGGCGCCGCGACTCGGGCGCTCGCTGAGGTGGATCAGCTTGAGCAAGGTGCTCTTGCCCGCGCCGGAATGACCGGTGACGAACAGCATCTCGCCCTGTGCCACTTCGAAACTCACGTCCGCCAGCGCCTCATGGCCACCGGGGTACTGCTTGCTGACGTTTTCGAATCGAAGCACGCTCATGCGGGGATTATGCCGGAGCGAGGCCGCCGGTAGGAGCGCCCCATGGGCGCGAGCCTTGCTCGGAATCTTCGCCTACACGAAAAAGCTCGCGCCCATGGGGCGCTCCTACCAGCATTAGATGGAATCAGCTTCCCGACACCATCGACTTCAACTTGCGGCCCAGGCGGGTGAGGAACGATGAATTGTCCGCGACCGCGGCCGGCGCGTTGCCCGGCGATGGCGTGTTGGCCTGGGCTGGCGCGGACGCCACGGCATCGGCGCCTTCCAGCGGACGACCATTGCGACGACGACGACGCTTGCGCGGCGGACGCGTGTCTGCGTTGGCATCGACTGCGCCGTTGTTGGCGGCTGCGCTGGATTGTGCGGCGACCACGGTGGCCGCCACGGCCACGGCGGCGACCGGCGCGACCACGTCCTTGCGCGGCGGACGCGGCGCGTGCGGCTTGCCGCCGCCCGAATGCGAAGAATGCTGCGAGCGGCCACCGCCGGCAGGACCACGGCCCGGCCCGCTACCGCTGCGACCACCACCACGGCGCTGTTCGTCGGCGATGCGCTGCTCGCGTGCTTCCTTGAAGATCGCGCTGACGCTTTCGTCTTCGTCCTCGTCGATCTCGGTGCCCGGTGCAGGCGCGGCGCGCGGGGTGCGCGGCAACGCGGTCAGCAGTTCGGCGGTGACCGGTTCGGACGGGATCTTCTGTTCGATGTAGGCCTCGATGTCCGGCAACGACATCGCGTAGCGCTCGCAGGCGAAGCTGATGGCGTCGCCCTCGGCGCCCAGGCGCGCGGTGCGGCCGATGCGGTGCACATAGTCCTCGGCATCAAACGGCAGGTCGTAGTTGAACACATGCGACACGCCGTCGATATGCAGGCCGCGCGCGGCCACGTCGGTGGCGACCAGCAGTTCCAGCTGGCCGGCCTGGAAGCGTTTCAGCAAGGTCTCGCGCTTTTTCTGCGGCACGTCGCCGGACAGCACGCCGACCCGGTAGCCGGCGCGTTCCAGCGCACGCGCCACGCGTTCTACGAAGGCCTTGGTGTTGACGAACACCATGGTGCGCGCGCCTTCGCTGCGCGACAGCAGGCCAATCAGCAGCGGGATCTTTTCTTCGTCGGCCGGGTAGTACAGCTTCTGCCGGACCTTGGCCGCGGTGATGAATTCGGTTTCGACGACGAGCTTCTCCGGCTCGTTCATGTGTTCGTAGGCCAGCTCGAGCACGCGGTGACTGAGCGTGGCCGAAAACAGCAGGGTCTGCCGCGTGGTGCGTTCCGGCATGCGCCGCAGCAGGAAGCGGATGTCCTTGATGAAGCCCAGGTCGAACATGCGGTCGGCTTCGTCCAGCACGCAGATCTCGCAGGCGTGCAGGCTGACCACCTTGTGCTGCTTGACGTAATCGATCAGGCGGCCCGGGGTGGCGATGATCACGTCCACGCCCTTCTGCAGCAGTTCGCGCTGCTTGTCGTAATCCACGCCGCCGTAGACCAGTGCGAAGCGCAGGCCCAGGTCGGCACCGAACTTCACCGCGTCCTTGTGGATCTGGATGGCCAGTTCACGGGTGGGCGCCAGGATCAGTGCGCGCGGGTCTTCCGGCTTGCGGTCGGCCAGGGCGGGCCGCGTCAGCAGGCGGTTCATCACCGCGACCAGGAAGGCGAGGGTCTTGCCGGTGCCGGTCTGGGCCTGGCCGGCGACATCGCCACCGGGCAAGGCGACCGGAAGCGTCATGGCCTGGATCGGCGTGGTGCGCGAGAAGCCGGCGGCTTCAAGCCCGGCGA
>CALCNV010000027.1 GCA_937897645.1 uncultured Lysobacteraceae bacterium | reverse complement strand
GGCGGCCTGTGGGCGCTGCTCGCCGCCTGGCCCCGCAAGTAACGGCGCATTGGTAGGAGCGCCCCATGGGCGCGAGCTCCTGTGGCTTTCCCTATGCGCCAAGATCAAGAGCTCGCGCCCATGGGGCGCTCCTACCGGACACAACAACGGCCCGATGTCGGGCCGTTGTTGTGTTGCTCAAAGTAGACTTACTTGCCTGCAGCAGCGGCCTTGGCGAAATCGCCGGCCACGTACACGCTCAGCGCATCGGGTTTCAGGTATTTGCGGATCGCGGCGTTCACCTGCTCAAGCGTCAGTGCCTGGTACTTCGCGTCCAGGTCCGCGGTGAACTGCATGTCGCGGCCGAAGTACAGCTGGTCGGCCAGCATGCTGGCGACAGTGCCGTCGTCGGCGCGGCCCTGCTGGCGTTCGGTCAGCGTGCCGGATATACCATCACGCAGTTCTTCCTCGGTGATGCCGTCCTTGACCAGTCGTGCCAGCTCCTCGCGCACCGCGGCTTCCACCTTCTTTATGTTCTCCGGTGCGGCGATGGCCTGGATGCTCAGGCTGCCGGCGTCGTCGGTGCGTTCGCGGCTGTCGTCGGCACGGATGCCGCTGCTGACGCCATAGCTCAGGCCTTCCTTCTGGCGAATGCGATCGCCTAAGCGTGATTTCAGCGCGCCGCCGCCGAAGATGCGGTTGGCCACGACCAGCGCAGGATAGTCCGGATCCGTCACCTTCAAGGGAAGATTGTGGCGTGCCAGCAGCACGGCATTGGGTTTATCCGGCGTCTCGAAGCGTTCCTGCTTCGCCGAGACGTCGGTGAACTTCGTGCCGATGGGCGCGTATGGCTGCGGAGATTTCCATTCGACGAACAAGGCTTCCAACTGCTTCTTCACGGCGTCCGCATCGAAGTCGCCGACGATGGCGATCTCGCCATTCGCGGTGCCGTAGAAGTCGCGGTGGAAGGCGCGCACGTCGTCCAGCTTCAGTGCCTTCAGCTTGGCCAGCGACTCGTCGATGCCGTCGACATGCAGCGGATGGCCCGCCGGCCACGGATCGAAATACTGCGCCAGCGCCATGCCGGCCACGCTGCCCGGTTCCTTGCGCGAGGCTTCCAGGCCGGTGATGGCCTGCAGGCGCAATTGTTCGAATTCACTTTCCGGGAAGGCAGGGGTGCGCAGCACTTCCGCCGCCAGCGCCAGCGCTTCCGGCAATTGCGCACGCCGCGTCTGCATGGAAATGCCCGCGCCCTGCAGGTTGCCGCTGACATTGGCCTGGGTCTTCAAGGCTTCGAAGCGCTGGTCGATCTGCTGGCGAGTCAGCTTCTCGCTGCCGCGCATCAGCATGGCACCGGCGATGCTCGCTGCCGGATCCGGCGCTTTGGATACGCTGGCCTCGTCACCGAAACGGAACTGCGCGTTCACCACCACGGTTTCGCCGCGCGTCTTCTTCGGCAGCAATGACACCTTCAAGCCATTGCCGAGGGTGAAGGTGGTGGTGCGGGCCTGGATGTTCTGCGGCGACGGGTCGAAGTTTTCGCCTGCCGCCACCACCGCGCGCCCCGTATACCCATCGACCAGGGTGGCCACTGCCGGCGCGGCAGGAACCGTCACGCGGTCCGGTGCATCCGTGGGGATGAAGCGCCCCAGCGTGCGGTTGCTGGATTTCAGGTACGCCGCCGCGACGCGGTTGACGTCCTCCGCGGTGACTTTTTCAATCGCATCGCGGCTGGTGAACAACAGTCGCCAGTCACCGGCCGACTGGAATTCGGACAGGCCCATGCCCACCGCGTTGACGTCGGTGAAATACAGGTCGTAGGCATTGCCGATGCGTTGCTTGGCTTCGTCCACTTCGGCCTGGGTGATGGGGCGTTCGCGCAGCTGCTCCACCTGCTTGAGCAATTCAGCTTGCGCGGCAGCGGCGTCACCGGTCTTCGGCAGCACGGCGTAGACGCTGAGCAGGCCGGGCTCGCGCAGCGATTCCCCGCCTGCGCCCGCGCCCGCCGCGATCTTGGTTTCCACCAAGGCCTTGTGCAGGCGTCCGCCGGGCGTGTGGCCCAGGATGTCCGCCAACACGCTCAACGGCGCGCTGTCGGCATGTGCCAACGCCGGCGTGTGGTACGCGGCGGCGACCAGGTTGAGGTCGCCGGTACGGCGCACGCTGACTTCGCGCTCGCCATCCTGCGCCGGTTCGGCGGTGTAGTGGTGCGGAAGCGCGCGCGTCGGCGCCTTGATGCCGCCGAATTTCTTCGATACCAGTTGCAGGGTCTGCGCCGGGTCGATGCGTCCGGCGATGACCAGGGTGGCGTTATCCGGCTGGTACCACTGGTGGTAGAACGCCTGCAGCTTGTCGATCGGCACGCCTTCCACGTCACTGCGGGCACCAATCGTGCTGTTGCCGTAGTTATGCCACAGGAACGCGGTGGAGCGGATGCGCTGGAACAGCACCGCGCCAGGATTGTTCTCGCCGCTTTCCAGCTCGTTGCGCACCACGGTCATTTCGCTGTCGAGATCTTTTTTCGCGATATTGGAATTGACCATGCGGTCCCCTTCCATGCCCAGCACCCAGGCCAGGGTGTCGTCATTGGCCGGGAACGAGGAGAAATAATTGGTGCGGTCCAGCGAGGTGGTGGCATTGAATTCGATGCCGCGCTTCTTCATTTCGCCGCTGATGTCGGCCTTGGTGGGCGTGCCCTTGAACAGCAGGTGTTCCAGCAGGTGGGCCATGCCGGTTTCGCCGTAATTCTCATCCACCGAGCCCACGCCGTAGACAAGGTTCACGGTCACGGTGGGTTTGGTGGCGTCGGGGAACAGCAGCACGCGCATGCCATTGGCCAGCGTGAACTCGCTGATGCCTTCGATGCTGGGGCCGGCGGTGACGCCCTTGGGCAGGGCAGTGTCGGCGGAAGCGTGGAAGGTTGCGCCCAGGCCCAGCGTCAATGCCAGGCCTAGTGCGAGAATAAGGCGTTGTTTCTTCATTGCGGTCTCCATCGGCAATCGCGCAGTAGGCGACCTTCGCTTCCTTGCGCTGCCACAGGGTCGCAGATTTCAATTGCCGATGCCATGACGGGAGCGCGCGGAGTAATGGAACATTTGCAGGTGCTCTACAGCGACGCGCAGCTTGCGGTGATCAACAAGCCGGCCGGGCTGATGGTCCACGACAGCAAGCTGGCGCGTGGCGAGACCGACTTCGCCGCCGATCGCCTGCGCGAGCAATTCGGTAAACCGATCTTCCTGATCCATCGCCTCGACCGCGCCACCAGCGGCTGCCTGCTGCTCGCATTCGACCGCGACACCGCCAGTGCGCTGGGCAAGGTGTTGATGACGGGCGAAGTGGAGAAGGACTATCTGGCCGTATGCCGCGGCTGGCCGGAGGAACGCTTCAGCATCGACCATCCGCTGGATGGCGGACCGGGCAAGCCGGACAAGAAGCCGGCGGTCACCCATTTCGTGCGCCTCGCCACGGGTGAACTGCCGGTGCCCTCGGCGGGTTTCGAAACCTCGCGCTATGCCTTGTTGCGTTGCCAACTGGAGACCGGGCGCTTCCGCCAGATCCGCCGGCACCTGAAACATGCGTTCCACCACATGATCGGCGACACCAGCCACGGCGACGGCAGGCACAACCTGCAGTTCCGGATGCGCGGCGTGCATCGCATGTTGCTGCATGCGTCGCGATTGGCGTTCATCCACCCATCGAGTGGGGAGCGCATCAACGTGGCCGCGCCCTTGGATGCTGAATTCCTCAAGGCGCTGGAACTGTTTGGCTGGACTTCGGAACCCATTATTGACGTTGCATGTGATTGATTCGGCAGGCATTGGGCATTTGCCCGATGACGCGAACAGCCGCGGGGCACAGCCTTGGCCTTCCCTTTCAAGAGGCAAGGCGCATGAACGCGATACGTGTCTACGACGCACCCACGCGGGTGTTCCACTGGTGCTTTGCGGCGTGCTTCGTCGCGGCCTACACCATCGCCAGCAGCGTGGACGATGAGTCGTCGCGTTTTGCCTGGCACATGCTGGCCGGGGCAATGCTGACCGTGAGTGTTTTGCTGCGCGTGCTGTGGGGCGTGGCCGGGACGCGGCACGCACGGTTCCGTGATTTCACTCTGGATCCCCGGCAATTGCTGGATTACCTGAAGGGTGTGTTGTCTGGCAGTGGGCGCAGCTGGGTGGGCCACAATCCCGCATCCAGTTGGGCGGCCCTGGGCATGATGACGCTGGGGCTGGGCCTGGGCGTGAGTGGTGTGGCGATAGTGACCGGGGTTGCGCCTGGCTGGGTCAAGGAAGGCCACGAACTGGCCGCGAATACATTCCTGGCGATAGTGCTGCTGCATATCGCTGGCGTGTTGGTCCATGGCCTTAGGCATCGCGACGCACTGCCGCTCAGCATGCTCAGTGGTCACAAGCGCGTGCTTCCCGATGCTACCGCGGCGGTGCCGGCGCGCGGCCTTGTAGCGCTGGCGTTCCTGTTGCTGGTCGCTGGCACGGGCGTATTGTTGCTGCGCCAGTACGATGCGGCGAACGGGACGCTGGCCGTGTTCGGTACGTCACTGGCCCTGCGCGAGGACGAGGCAGGGTCACGCGATGAGTACACACCCGAAGGAGTGGCGGATGAGGATGGGGACAGCGAGGAACATTGAGCGTGGCGTACGTGATCTGGCGAGGGTCAAGCCTTGAGCCCGCGTGAGCGTGGCGTAGTCGCCGCCGTACTCCTCCTGATTGCCTTGCTGGTTGCCACTGATGTGCTGGGTGACCTGCGCCAGGGTGCGTCGGCATGGCATGTGTTGCTTGAAGTGCTGGCAGGCGGCCTGGCGGTCGCCGGTGCCTTGTACCTGCTGCATGGTGCCTTGCAGCTGCGCCAGCGATTGGCACACCAGGCCCGCGATCTTTCCGCATCGCGGGCCGAGGCGGAGGCGTGGCAGGTGCAGGCGCGCAAGCACGTGGAAGGCTTGGCACGGTCAATCGATGGACAACTGGACCGTTGGCAGCTGTCGGCAGCGGAACGCGACGTGGCTTTCCTGCTGCTGAAGGGCTTCAGCCTGAAGGACATCGCGCAAATGCGCAGCACGCACGACAAGACAGTACGTGCGCAGGCGGCTTCGATTTACGCGAAGTCCGGATTGTCCGGACGTTCGGAGTTGTCGGCGTTCTTCCTGGAAGACCTGCTGGCGCCGCGCGCGCAAGTACCTCCGGTGGGAGACTGAATTACGCGACGCGCAGCGCTGCCATCACGATCAGCGTGACTACGCAGATCATGCCTACAAGCCAAGACAGGCTGCGTAACGAAGCCCGGTTGGTGACGTAGAACACGCCGTGCAGCACGCGTCCCACCACGAACACGACTGCCAGGGTGCTGATGGTGCGCGGGTCCACGCCGGCCAGCTGCGCCATCAACACGCCTGCCACGAACGCCGGGAACGATTCGAAGCCGTTGAGTTGCGCGGCATTGGCGCGGCGTGAGCGCGGGTTGGTCTGCTTGTCCTGCCACACGCGCGGGTCGTGGTTGTTGTAGCGCTCGCCCGACTGCTTGGCGATGAACACCCAGAGATAGGGCAGCAGGGCGGCAATGAGGATGCACCAGTAGGCGATGGCCATGTTTTATTCCTTAGTCGTGGATTGGCCATGTAGGCCATGAAACCCGGTAGGAGCGCCCCATGGGCGCGAGCTTTCTTGCGTGATGCACGCGAAAGTCAAAAGCTCGCGCCCATGGGGCGCTCCTGCCGTTGGATTACTTGGGCTGCATCATCTTGTCGCGGGCGGCCTTGAACGGATTGCCCTCGTACCAGTTCGGCCAGGTGTCGCCGGCGGCCAGCTCCTTGCCTACGCCGTAGAGCGCCTGCAGGTCCTGGGTGATGCCGTCCAGCTTCCAGCCTGCATGCACTTCATCGCTGGGCTGGTGGTAGCGCTTGCCGTATTCCTCGCTCGCCGCCTTGCCGGCTTCGGTGCCGCCTTCGACCAGGTCGTTGCCGCCCTTGGCGTAGAGCGCGGGCACGCCGGCCTTGGCGAAGTTGAAGTGATCGGAGCGGAAGTAATAGCCACCCGCCGGGTTGCCTTCTTCCACCAGCACGCGACGCTGCTGGTCGGCCTGCGTTTTCAGCAGGTCTTCCAACTGCGAATTGCCCTTGCCGGTGACCACGAAGTCACGCGACTTGCCGCCCACGCTCATCGCGTCGAGGTTGATCACGCCGGCGATCTTGTCCAGCGGGAAGGTCGGATGCGCCACGTAATACTTGGAACCCAGCAGGCCGGATTC
>CALCNV010000026.1 GCA_937897645.1 uncultured Lysobacteraceae bacterium | reverse complement strand
GCCTGCTGCATGTTCGCCACCAGGTTGCGGTGCGTCAGCATCGCGCCCTTGGCCACGCCGGTAGTACCGCCGGTGTACTGCAGGAATGCGATGTCATCACTGTCGATCTCCACGTCCGGAAGCGTATGCATCGCCCCCAGGGTGAGTGCATCCTTGAAGCGCACGGAACCGGGGAGGTCGTAGTCCGGCACCATCTTCTTGACGTACTTCAGCACGAAGTTGATCAGCGGGCCCTTGGGGAAGCCGAGCAGGTCGCCCAGGCCGGTGGTGATGACCTGTTTCAGTGGCGTCTCTGCAGCCACTTCCTGCACGGTACTGCCGAAATTGTCGATGACCAGCAAGGCGCTGGCGCCGGAGTCGATCAACTGGTGCTTGAGTTCGCGCGGGGTGTACATCGGGTTGACGTTGACCACGGTCAAGCCCGCACGCAGGATGCCGAAAATGGCGATCGGATACTGCAGGCAGTTGGGCATCATGATCGCGACGCGATCACCCTTCTTCAACTTCAATTCGCCCAGCAGGTAGGCGGCGAACTGGCGGCTGAGGGTGTCGATCTCCGCGTAGGTCAGGGTCTTGCCGAGATTGGAGAATGCAGGCTTGGCCTTGAATTTCCCTGCCGCAGTGTCGAATACGGAAATGATCGAACGGTATTCGTCCAAGTCGATTTCATGCGGCATGTTCTCGGGGTAACTCTTGAACCACGGACGATCCTGACTCATCTTGCACTCCCTCCCCAGGGCCTTTGGTTTGATTCCGTTGCATGCGGAAGCACGCATCGCTTGTGGGGTCCCACCGTGCGAGCATACCGTCCCGGATGGAAAAGGCGAAACTCTTGGACATGGCGCGACAGAAACGCTGGCTGATCACCTGCGCAGCCTTGCTGTACATGGGCATGCTGGTCTTGTCGGGCTGTGCACGCAGCACGCCAGAAGATGCGTTGCGTGTGCAATTGCAGCAAATGGAACAGGCGGCCATCGCCCGCGAGCCACGCGCCTTCATGGATGGAGTCGCGGAGGATTTCAGCGGCGAAGGCGGGATCGACCGTGCTGCGCTGCACAACCTGCTGCGAATGCAGTTCCTGTCCAATTCCACGGTAGGTGTCACGACAGGTCCAGTGACCATCCAGATGCACGACGACAAGGCCACGGCAAGCTTCAGCGTGGTGCTGACCGGTGGCGGGGGGCGCGTGTTGCCTGACCGGGTCCAGTCCTACCAGGTCACCAGCGGCTGGCGCCTGCAAGAGGGTGAGTGGAAAGTCTATCTGGCCGAATGGAAGCCGATGCTATGACGGCTTTGCTGCAACGACTTAGAAGCGATAACAACCCGACAGTGCACTTTGGGCCGCAGCTCCCGCACCTTGCAGCGTCAACTGGCCCTGTTGCCCGTTGTTGATCGTCAGTTTGGCATTGCCCGAATTGGCGGCGAGGAATTTCGGCAAGGCCGAATTGCGCAGGTCGCCATACCAGAGCGTTCCGCCCGAGGCCGGCTGGCTGATGGGCAATTGCACGCGTTGACCGCCGGCTTCCAGGCCGACCACGACCGTGCCTGCTGGAGGCTTGGCTTTCAATACGAAGGCGGCGACCGGAATATTTTCATTGCAGAGCAAGCTCACGCTTTGCACGACGCCCGGGCCAGCCGTGGTGGCCAAGGGGGCGCGGCCTTGCAGGGTGCGAAGCTCCCAACCCGTGCTGGGCGGTTTCGCAGTGGGGGCGGTTGCGGCAGATGCTACGACCGCTGCACGCTTTGCTCCCGCCTTCGTTTCAACCACTTTGTTTCCCTGCCATGCATAAGACTTGGTTTTCTGCAGGCTGGGGCAGCAGCGTGGATCGTTCGGTGCAGGCCATTTTGCATCGACAAGTATCACACCATCCTTGACGCTGATGGATTGCACCGAGCCCAATGCATCCTCGGTCGTGGCGGCCATCACGTGTCCTTTGCCACGGTCCGTGAATACGGTAATGGAATGATTCCAGTAGGTCGGACCGAGCAGGGTGGTCAGCAGCACGATCTCGGCCTTGCCATCACCATCCAAGTCGGCAACGACGGTCTGGGTGGCCTCCACGTTTTCACGGTTCTGCTCGGCTTCGCGGTTGGCTGCGTCCATGTGGCGCTTCACGACTTTTTCGACCGTGGCCGCATCAGGCGTGGCTGCAAACGCAGCCGCGTCTGCGGGTGCAAGCACGACGATGGCCAGTACGCAGGACAGGAAAACGGGAGACTTCATGGTCGATCCTCATGCAAGCGTCAACAGCATCGAACGCAATCCCATGCCCCCACAGGTCAGGCCGACGGCTTGGCTGCCAGCTGGCGCAGTACGTAATGCAGCAGGCCGCCGTGGCGGAAGTATTCAACCTCCTTCGGGGTCAGCAGCAGTACCTTGACTTCGAAGTTCGACACGCTGCCGTCCTTGCCTGTTGCGGTGACGATGGCATGCCGCCCAGCGCCGTCCTGCAGGCCGGTGATGTCGAACGTTTCCGAGTTATCCAACCCCAAGGTCTGCGCGTTCTCGCCGTCCTTGAACTGCAACGGCAGCACGCCCATGCCGACCAGGTTGGAGCGGTGGATACGCTCGAAACTCTCCGCAACCACGGCTTTCACGCCCAGCAGGTTCGTACCCTTGGCCGCCCAGTCACGCGATGACCCGGTGCCGTATTCCTTGCCCGCGAAAACGACCAACGGCACGCCATCCGCCTTGTATTTCATCGCCGCATCGTAGATCGCCAGTTTTTCACCCGTCGCGTCTTTTCCGCTGAAATACAGTGTATTTCCGCCTTCCTCACCGCCGAACATCAGGTTCTTGATGCGGATGTTGGCGAACGTGCCACGCACCATCACGTCATCGTTGCCGCGGCGCGATCCGTAGCTGTTGAAGTCGGCAGGCTGCACGCCGCGCTCCTGCAGGAAGCGTCCCGCAGGTGAGTCCTTCTTGATGTTGCCGGCGGGCGAGATGTGGTCGGTGGTGATGGAGTCGCCGAACAGGCCCAGCACGCGCGCACCGTGGATATCGTCGATCGTTCCGACCTGCATGGTCATGCCGTCGAAGTAGGGTGGATTCTTGATGTAGGTAGAGGATGCGTCCCACGCATACGACTCACCGTCGGGTGATTCGATCTGCGCCCAGCGCGAATCGCCCTTGAATACATCGGCGTAATTCTGCGCGAACAGTTCCGGGCCGACGGTCGCGGCAATGGCATCGCCGATTTCCTTGTTGCTGGGCCAGATATCACGCAGGTACACGTCGTTCCCGTCGAGGCCTTTACCCAGCGGCTGCGTGGTCAGGTCGATATCCACCGTGCCGGCGATGGCATAGGCAACCACCAGCGGTGGCGACGCCAGGTAGTTGGCCTTCACTTCCGGATGCACGCGTCCTTCGAAATTCCGGTTGCCGGACAACACGGATGCCACCACCAGCTCATTCTCCGCGATGCCCTTGGACACCGCATCCGGCAGCGGCCCGGAGTTGCCGATGCAGGTGGTGCAGCCGTAGCCGACCACGTAGAAACCCAGTTTCTCCAGGTCGTTGAGCACGTCGGCTTTCTTCAGGTAATCGGTGACCACCAGCGAACCCGGACCAAGCGATGTCTTCACCCACGGCGCGGCCTTGAGTCCTTTCGCCACCGCATTGCGCGCCAACAATCCGGCGCCCAGCATCACCGCCGGATTGGAGGTATTGGTGCACGAGGTAATGGCCGCGATGACCACCGAGCCGTCACGCAGGTCTGCGTCCTGGTCCTGGATCCTGATGCGGGAAATGGGCTTGGCCGCCAGATGTTCCGCCTGCGGTTGCGCACCGCCTTCGGCCTTGAATTCTTCGATTGCGTTACCGACTTTCGACTTGCGGTTGGCGATCAACGGGCCGAGGTTTTCTGCGAAATTGGTGCTTACGTCTTCCAGCAAGACACGGTCTTGCGGTCGTTTGGGGCCGGCCATGGACGGTCGTACATCCGCCATGTCCAGGTGCAGGACGGCGGAATAGGTGGCTTCCAACTGGCCGGGCTCATGCCACAGGCCCTGCGCCTTGGCATAGCTTTCCACCAGTGCGATCAGGTCCGCGGGACGGCCGGAAAGGCGCAGGTAGGTCAGCGATTCCGCATCGATGGGGAAGATGCCGCAGGTCGCGCCGTATTCCGGCGCCATGTTGGCAATGGTGGCGCGGTCGGCCAGCGGCAGGTGCTGCAAGCCATCGCCGAAGAATTCAACGAATTTGCCGACCACGCCGAATTTGCGCAGCATCTGCGTGACCGTGAGCACGAGGTCGGTAGCCGTCGTGCCTTCCGGCAATTTGCCTGTCAGCTTGAAGCCGACCACCTGCGGGATCAGCATGGACGAAGGCTGGCCGAGCATTGCTGCTTCCGCCTCGATGCCGCCCACGCCCCAGCCCAGCACGCCGATGCCGTTGATCATGGTGGTATGCGAATCCGTGCCGAATACCGTATCGGGGAAAGCAAGCAATTCGCCTTCCACTTCGCGCTCCATCACCACGCGCGCCAGGTTTTCCAGGTTGACCTGATGGACGATGCCGGTATTAGGTGGCACCACCTTGAAATTCTTGAACGACTTCTGGCCCCAGCGCAGGAAACCATAGCGTTCCTTGTTGCGCTCGAATTCGATCTTGCCGTTGAGGTCCAGCGCATCCGGGCGGCCGAACACATCGACCTGCACGGAATGGTCGATGACCAGTTCGGAGGGAATCAGCGGATTGATCTGGCTGGCATTGCCACCCAGCTTGCCGACCGCGTCGCGCATCGCCGCAAGGTCCACCACGCAGGGCACGCCGGTGAAATCCTGCAGCACCACGCGCGCGGGCATGAAGGCGATTTCGGTGTCGGGTTCGCGCGTCGCATCCCATTGCGCAACGGCCTGGATGTGGTCCTTGCCAACCGTCACTCCTCCGTCCTCGTGCCGCAGCAGGTTTTCCAGCAGGATCTTCATGGAATAGGGCAGGCGACTGAATGCTTGCCCCGGGCTTGAACCGGGGTCGAACCGCTGGCCCAGGGCCGGCAGGCTGAAGTAGGTGTAGGCCTTGCCGTTGACGTGCAACTGGCTGCGGGTGGAGAACGAGTCGTTCACGGAGCGCTCCTGTGGCGTGTGGGGTGCGGGCAGGATTCCGACGGAATCCGATCCTTGGCTGTTCAAAAGCCATGCCTGACCTGATTATCCGTCAAATCCGGTTACGGGCAGGACACGACCAAAGACGCAAGCCCGGCAAGCATTTCCATGCGACTGGCACGCAAAGCGGGTTGAGTATGTGCATTCAGGTATGTATAATTTGAGCATACTTTTGGAGGTTCGCCATGGAAGCAACCGTTGCCGAACGCGGCCAGATCACTCTCCCCAAGGCAGTGCGTGATGCGCTGGGCCTGACCAAGGGCAGCATCCTGAAGGTCGAGCTCGAGAACGGCCGCATCGTACTGAGGAAAAGCGTCGACGACGCGATTTCGCGAGCCCGTGGGCGCTTCAAGTTGGATGGTTTCGAGTCCACCGACGAGGCCATGCGCGCCATCCGCGGCCGTGCGCCCGGCGATCCGCTGGATCCCTGAACATGATCGCCATCGATTCTTCCGTGCTGGTGGACCTGCTGGCCGACGGCCCACAGGCCGATGCCGCTGAAGCCTGTTTGCGTCAATGCCTGGGCAGCGGGCCGGTGGTGGTCTGCGACGTGGCCCTGGCCGAAGTATGCAGCGCCCTGCGCGATGGTTCGGAAGCATTGAGCGTGCTGGAAGAAATGAGCATCCGCTTCAATGGACTTGAGGCCAAGTCCGCGCTTCGCGCAGGCGAGATGCAACGCCGCTACCGCCAGCGCGGGGGCGCGCGTAGCCGTGCAGTACCTGATTTCCTGATTGGTGCGCACGCGCTGTTGCAGTGCGACGGACTGATCACCCGCGATGACGGTTTCTATCGCGACTATTTCAAGGGCCTCAAGCTGATCGTGCCCGCAGCCTGAACCTTTTCACTTTCAATTGATCCACGGAGACGTATCCATGTTGCAAGCCTACCGCCAACACGTTGCAGACCGCGCCGCACTCGGCATTCCGCCATTGCCGCTGTCGGCACAGCAGACCGCAGACGTGATCGAGCTGCTGAAGAACCCGCCCGTTGGCGAGGAAGGCTTCCTGGTCGATCTGATCACCCATCGCGTACCGGCCGGCGTGGACGATGCGGCCAAGGTCAAGGCGTCGTACCTGGCTGCCGTTGCCTTCGGCACCGAGAGCTGCGCGTTGATCAGCCGCGAACGTGCGACCGAACTGCTGGGCACCATGCTGGGCGGTTACAACATCCATCCGCTGGTGGAACTGCTGGACGATGCGCAGTTGGCCGAAGTCGCAGCCAACGCGCTAAAACACACCTTGCTGATGTTCGATGCCTTCCACGACGTGCAGGAGAAAGCGGAAAAGGGCAATGCCAGCGCGCAATCCGTGCTCAAGAGCTGGGCCGACGCCGAATGGTTCACCAGCAAGCCGGAAGTGCCGCAGAGCCTGACGGTGACGGTGCTCAAGGTCACCGGCGAAACCAACACAGACGACCTGTCGCCGGCACCGGACGCCACCACGCGCCCGGACATCCCGCTGCACGCGCTGGCCATGTTGAAGAACAAGCGCGACGGCATCACCCCGGAAGAAGACGGCAAGCGCGGCCCGGTGAAGTTCATCGAATCGCTGAAAGAGAAGGGCAATCTCGTTGCCTACGTCGGCGACGTGGTCGGCACCGGCTCCAGCCGCAAGTCCGCCACCAACTCGGTGTTGTGGTTCACCGGCGAAGATATCCCCTTCATCCCGAACAAGCGTTTCGGTGGCGTGTGCCTGGGCAGCAAGATCGCGCCCATTTTCTACAACACCATGGAAGACGCCGGCGCGTTGCCGATCGAACTGGATGTCACCCAGATGGACATGGGCGACGTGGTGGAACTGCGCCCGTATGAAGGCAAGGCTCTGAAAAATGGCGAAGTGATCGCCGAATTCCAGGTCAAGTCGGAGGTGCTGTTCGATGAAGTGCGCGCCGGCGGCCGCATCCCGTTGATCATCGGCCGTGGCCTGACTGCCAAGGCACGCGAAGCATTGGGCCTGGCGCCGTCCACCCTGTTCCGCCTGCCGCAGGTGCCCGCCGATACGGGCAAGGGCTTCACCCTGGCGCAGAAGATGGTGGGCCGCGCCTGCGGCTTGCCGGAAGGCAAGGGCATGCGTCCCGGCACGTATTGCGAACCTAAGATGACGTCGGTGGGTTCGCAGGACACCACTGGCCCGATGACGCGCGACGAACTGAAGGACCTGGCCTGCCTCGGCTTCAGCGCCGACCTGGTGATGCAGTCGTTCTGCCACACCGCGGCGTATCCGAAGTCGGTGGACGTGAAAACGCACCACGAATTGCCGGCCTTCATCAGCACGCGTGGTGGCATTCCGCTGCGCCCGGGCGACGGCATCATCCACAGCTGGCTCAACCGCATGCTGCTGCCCGACACGGTTGGCACCGGCGGCGATTCGCACACGCGTTTCCCGATTGGTATTTCCTTCCCCGCTGGCTCGGGTCTGGTTGCGTTTGCCGCCGCCACCGGCGTGATGCCGCTGGACATGCCGGAATCGGTGCTGGTGCGTTTCAAGGGCAAGTTGCAACCGGGCGTGACCTTGCGTGACCTGGTCAACGCGATTCCGCTGTATGCCATCAAAGCCGGGTTGCTGACCGTGGCCAAGCAGGGCAAGAAGAACATCTTCTCCGGCCGGATCCTCGAGATCGAAGGCTTGCCGGACCTTAAGGTGGAGCAGGCGTTCGAACTGTCCGATGCCTCGGCCGAACGCTCCGCCGCCGGCTGCACCGTGCACCTGGACAAGGCCCCGATCATCGAATACATCAACAGCAACATCGTGATGCTGAAGTGGATGATCGCCGAGGGTTACCAGGACGTGCGTTCCATCACCCGCCGCATCAAGGCGATGGAAGCCTGGCTGGCCAATCCGCAACTGCTGGAACGCGATGCCGATGCCGAATATGCGGCAGTGATCGAGATCGACCTGGCCGACGTGCACGAACCCATCGTGGCCTGCCCGAATGACCCGGACGACGTGAAGACGCTGTCGGATGTCGCGGGTGCCGCCATCGACGAAGTGTTCATCGGTTCGTGCATGACCAACATCGGCCACTTCCGCGCCGCGTCCAAGTTGCTGGAAGGTAAGCGCGATATTCCGACCAAGCTGTGGGTAGCGCCACCTACCAAGATGGACGCCGCCGAACTGACCAAGGAAGGCCATTACGGCACTTTCGGCACGGCCGGCGCGCGCATGGAAATGCCGGGCTGCTCGCTGTGCATGGGCAACCAGGCGCAGGTACGTGAAGGTGCGACCGTGTTCTCCACCAGCACGCGTAACTTCCCTAACCGCCTGGGCAAGAACTCCAACGTGTACCTGGGTTCTGCCGAACTGGCCGCCATCTGCTCGCGCCTGGGCCGCATCCCGACCAAGGACGAGTACATGGCGGATATCGGGGTACTGGATGCCAACAGCAGCCAGATCTACCGATACATGAACTTCGACCAGATCCAGGATTACAAGGAAGTGGCGGATACCGTCGACGCGTGATCAACAAAAACAAACCCGGCAAATGCCGGGTTTGTTCTGTAGGAGCGCCCCATGGGCGCGAGCTTTTTCGACTTCCGCTTCAATTCGAGAAGCTCGCGCCCATGGGGCGCTCCTACCGCGATCTTCAGCGCAACCACTCGCTCGCAGCATCCGCCATCGCGCGTCGCGAGAACAGCAAGTCCCAGAAACTCCCGCCCAGTTGTCGCCACAACACCGCCGAGCGCACGGCGGCGAGGAGGATCGCGCGGATTTCGGCGACCACGCCCGGCTGCCCCAGGTAATGCGGATTGCCTTGCACCATCACGCGGGGGCGCAGGTGGCTGATGGTGTCGGCATACAGGCCGCCCAAGGCGGACAACACGTCGGGATGGGTACTGCCGGATGCTTCGGCTTGCGACGCGATTTCAGCGATGCCGCTGGCGACGGCATTCACCGTATTGGGTTCACCCACGAAGCGCCGCTCCAACTGCAGCACGGACAGCGCCAGGCGCGTCAGACCCTCATCGTTGCTTTCCTTGTTCAAGTAATCCCGCAGCAGTTTCAAGCCGGGCGCTAGATTTGCGACACGACCGTAGACTTCTTCCGGCGTGTCCGCATCAATGCGGAACACGCTGTCCAGGGCGGTTTGCACCACGGCGGCGTCCGATTGACCGGTGTCGGCGATGCGCCGCACCTGGCTCAGCGCTTGCAACACACCGGCGAGGGCCAGTACGCGTTCGGGAATGGGTCTGCTCAAGCGGCTTGCTCCGACATTCTGTTTCGCTCCAGCGGTGCATCGGTACGCGCGATGACCGCGCCGCCGAGGCATTCATCGCCCTGGTAAAACACGACTGATTGCCCCGGCGTAACCGCACGCTGGGGTTGGCTGAATTTGACCGCGAGCGTGCCGTCGTCATTGACGCTGACGACGCACGGCTCGTCCTGCTGGCGGTAGCGCGTCTGCGCGCTGCATTCGAATTGCTTGGCGGGTGGGCTTGCGCCAATCCAGTGCGCGGCTTCCGACCATAGTGTCGTCGAATGCAGGTAAGGGCTGTGCGTGTCCTGGTCGACATAAAGCACGTTGCTGGCAACGTCCTTGCCTACGACATACCACGGTGCTGCAGCGCGTCCGCGCACGCCGCCGATCTGCAGGCCTTCGCGCTGGCCCAGGGTGAAATAAAACACGCCCGGATGTTCGCCGATCTTGTGTCCATCCGGGTCGCGCATTTCGCCGGTCTTCGCGGGCAGGTAGCGGCCCAGGAACTCGCGGAAATCACGCTCGCCGATGAAGCAGATGCCTGTCGAATCCTTCTTGTCGTGCGTAGGCAACCCAGCGTCGCGCGCGATGCGGCGCAGGTCGGACTTCTGCAGTTCGCCTACCGGGAACAAGGTCGCGGACAATTGTTCTTGGCCCAACTGATGCAGGAAATAACTCTGGTCCTTGCTGCGATCCACGGCACGCAGCAGCTTCGCCTGGCCGCCAGAATGCGCGATGCGCGCATAGTGGCCGGTCGCGATCTTCTCGGCGCCGAGTTCGCGTGCCGCATCCAGGAAATGCTTGAACTTGACTTCGCGGTTGCACAGCACGTCCGGGTTGGGCGTGCGACCGGCCGCATACTCCGCGATGAAATGGGTGAACACGCTCTGCCAGTACTCACTGGAGAAGTCGCGGAAATGGAACGGAATGCCCAGCGTTCCGCACACCGCAACGGCATCGCGCCGATCTTCCTCCGCGCGGCACTCGCCAGTACCGTCATCTGCCCAGTTCTGCATGAAGAGCCCGGCAACCCATTCCCCGGCTTCCACCAGCTTCAATGCCGCGACCGAAGAGTCCACCCCACCGGATACGCCAACAACAACGCGCGGTGACTGCTTGCTCATGCGATCTGCTGCAGCATGGACAGCGGCGAGCGTCGCCCCGCCAGGTAATCCGACACCACCTGCCATACCAGCGGGCTGCGGTGGCGTGCCTGTGCGTCCTGCAATTCGGCGGGCGTCATCCACACGGCTTGTACGATGCCTTCATCAAGCGTTCGTCCGGGGTCGTGCGACAGCGGTTCCGCGGCGAATGCGAAACGCAGGTAGTGGCGTCCCGGGCCGGCTTCGGTGTCTTCAGCCTTCCACTGGTAAGCGCCGATGAACGCAGTGAGCTCCACGTCCCAGCCTGTTTCCTCCAGGGTTTCACGTAACGCCGCTTCGGTCAGGCTTTCATCCGGCTCAAGATGGCCCGCAGGCTGGTTGAACACCAGTTGCCCCTGCGCGCGCTCTTCCACCATCAGCAACCTGCCATCCCGCACCACCACGGTGGCCACGGTGACATCAGGTTGCCAGAAGCGGCCCTCGCGATAACTCATTCAGAGATCGTCCACGCCGGGGGTGAGTTCGGCTTCCATTTCATCGGCTGCGCTCATGGCGGCATCCAATGCGTCGTCGAGCGCTTCTTTATCCGCATCGGCAGCAATCTTCACCACGAAAATGGCGTACTGGTCCTGCTTGACCCAGCCGCCCAGCTTCTTGGTATCGGCGTCTTCCAACAGGCGGTTGGCGATCAGTGCCGGGAAGTCGTCCGTGGGCGACTTGTAGGCCGGCGACCAGATCTCGCGTACGCGATGTTCGCCATACGTTTCCACCGGCGAGCGGATGTACACGATCTGGCTGCGGCCTTCGTCGCCGATCTTGAACACCAGCTTGTAATCATTGTCGTCATCCACCTCGTATTCGTAATCCAGTTGCTCCAACTGGGCCTTGATCCCTGCATCAGCCGGGGTCTTGGCCTGGTCCTGGGCCTGCGCTGGACCGCACATGGTGAAGCCGAACACCACCGCCAAGAGCGGGGCAGGGAGGAATTTCAAGTGCACGCAGATCTCCTGATGGCGGATGAAGGCAAGGCGTGGATTGTGCGGGCAGCAGCGCAGGCCGTCCAATCCGTATAATTCACCCATGCCCACCAACCACGAAAACGAACGCGACCACGGCGTGATGGTCGCAACCGGCAAGCCCGAGGTCGCGCGCCCGCCGCTGTACCACGTGTTCCTGCTCAACGACGACTACACGCCCATGGATTTCGTGGTGCTGGTGCTGCAGCAGTTCTTCGCCATGGACATCGAAAAAGCCACCCAGGTCATGCTGCACGTGCATACCCGTGGACGTGGCGTGTGCGGGGTCTATACACGCGAAGTCGCCGAGTCCAAGGTCTCCCAGGTCAACGAATACGCCCGCATGAGCCAGCACCCGCTGCTGTGCACGATGGAAAAGGCCTGACAGGCGGGAAGCGGTAGGGGGTAGCTCCGGAGGATGTCCGGTTCTTGGTTGTTGGACAAGATCAGGATCAAGGGCACGCCTCCTCAATCCTCCCCTGCTTCGCAAGGGAGAAGGCCAAGAACCAACAACCGTTTCCCGGCCCCTTTCCATATCCTGAACACAGAAACCCGACGGGGTTGTGGAAATCCGCCAGGCAGGCCTCATATTGTGGGGAACAGCAGTCGGAGTAACCCATGTTCAGCAAAGACCTCGAGCAAACCATCGGCCAGTGCTACAAGCGCGCACGGGAGGCCCGGCACGAGTTCATGACCGTCGAGCACCTGCTGCTCGCCCTGCTGGACAACGCCTCCGCCCAAGCCGTGCTCAAGGCCTGTGGCGGCGACGCCCCGCGCCTGCGCACCGAACTGGAGCAGGCCATCGAGAACTCAGTCTCGCGACTGGCCGAAGACGACGGCCGCGATACCCAGCCCACGCTTGGCTTCCAGCGCGTGCTGCAGCGTGCGGTCTACCACGTGCAGTCCTCCGGCAAGAAGGAAGTCACCGGCGCCAACGTGCTGGTGGCGATATTTGGCGAAAAAGACTCCCACGCGGTGTATTTCCTCACCCAGCAGGACGTCACGCGCCTGGACGTGGTCAATTACCTGTCCCACGGCATCGCCAAGCTGGGCGACGAGAACGAATCCAATGCCCAGCCGGAGGGCGAGGGCAAGGCCGGCGAGGGTGCCGAGGGTGAAGCCAAGGGCGATGCCCTGGCTGAATTCGCCAGCAACCTCAACGAACTGGCGCGTGCCGGCAAGATCGACCCGCTGGTAGGTCGCGCCGACGAGATCGAGCGCACCATCCAGGTCCTGTGCCGCCGCCGCAAGAACAACCCGCTGTACGTAGGCGAGGCGGGCGTAGGCAAGACCGCGCTGGCGGAAGGCCTGGCCAAGCGCATCGTCGAAGGCGAAGTGCCGCCGGTGTTGCTGGATGCCACCATCTACTCGCTGGACCTGGGCGCGCTGGTGGCGGGCACCAAGTACCGCGGCGATTTCGAGAAGCGCCTGAAGGGCGTGCTGTCGGCCATCAAAAAGCTGCCGGGCGCCATCCTGTTCATCGACGAGATCCACACCATCATTGGTGCCGGTTCCGCCAGCGGCGGCACCATGGACGCCAGCAACCTGATCAAGCCCGCGCTGGCGTCGGGTGAACTGCGCTGCATCGGTTCCACCACCTTCCAGGAATACCGCGGCATCTTCGAAAAAGATCGCGCCCTGGCGCGCCGCTTCCAGAAGATCGACGTGGTCGAGCCGACCATCGGCGAGACCTTCGAGATCCTGCAGGGCCTCAAGCCCAAGTACGAAGCCCACCACAACGTCACCTATGCCGACGATGCGTTGCAGGCGGCGGTCGACCTGTCGGTCAAGCACATCGGCGACCGGCTGCTGCCTGACAAGGCCATCGACGTGATCGACGAAGCCGGCGCGCGCCAGCAACTGCTGCCCGAAGGCGTGCGCAAGCAATTGATCGACATCGAGGAAATCGAGACCATCGTGGCCAAGATGGCGCGTATTCCGGCCAAGCAGGTGTCGTCGTCCGACAAGGACGTACTGCAGCACCTGGAGCGCAACCTGAAGATGGTGATCTTCGGCCAGGACCCGGCCATCGAGACCCTGTCTTCTTCGATCAAGCTGGCGCGTTCCGGACTGGCCAATCCCGACAAGCCGATTGGCAACTTCCTGTTCGCCGGCCCCACCGGCGTGGGCAAGACCGAGGTGACCAAGCAGCTTGCATTGCAGTTGGGCATCGAACTGGTGCGTTTCGACATGAGCGAGTACATGGAATCGCATTCGGTCAGCCGCCTGATCGGTGCGCCCCCGGGCTATGTCGGCTTCGACCAGGGCGGCCTGCTGACCGAGAAGATCGTCAAGACCCCGCACTGCGTGCTGCTGCTGGACGAAGTGGAAAAGGCGCACCCGGATATCTTCAATATCCTGCTGCAGGTCATGGACCGCGGCATCCTGACGGATACCAATGGTCGCGAAGCCAACTTCAGGAACGTGATCCTGGTGATGACGACCAATGCCGGCGCCACCCAGGCCGCGCGGCGCACGATCGGTTTCACCCAGCAGGACCATTCCACCGATGCCATGGAAGTGATCCGCAAGAGCTTCACCCCGGAATTCCGCAATCGCCTCGACGCGGTAGTGCAGTTCCAGGGCCTGGGCTTCGACCATATCCAGCGCGTGGTGGACAAATTCCTGATCGAGCTGGAAATGCTGCTACAGGAGAAGCACGTCAGCCTGTCCAGCACGCCGGCGGCACGCGACTGGCTGGCCAAGCACGGTTTCGACCCGCTGATGGGTGCACGCCCGATGGCCCGCCTGATCCAGGACAAGATCAAGCGCCCGCTGGCCGACGAGCTGCTGTTCGGCAAACTGGTAGGCGGCGGCCGCGTCAACATCGACGTGAAAGACGACGACCTGGTAGTGGACGCGCAATCGGAACCCGAGCGTTTGCTGCCCGCAACCGTGGAGTAATCAGGCCTGCGGGATGAATCCAGCCCGCATCCGTTGCGGGCTGGATTTACAGGCAGTTTGCTTCGATCCAGTGCCTGGCTTGGGTAATGCTGTCCGGCAGGTCGTCCGCCGCAATGCCCCCCAGCGTGGCCGCACCCGCGGCCAGTGCACGGGAAGCATCGGCCTGAAACCGGTTCAAGCGTTCGCATTCCATACGGCCATCCGCGATCAGTTCATCGGCGTCACGCGCCAGTGCAGCCTGGCCTTCCGCACAATCCTGCGCACTGATGTCAGGCCTGCAAGTCACCAGTGAGGGGTCGGCTGCTTCGGGGAGCGGACGAATCCTGTAGTCGCGTGGAATTGCCAGGTCACCATATCCACCATGTCCCGCACTGGGCACAGCAGGTGTAGCCGCCTCATTGGGCTGTCCAACTGTAGTAGCGGGTGTGGGTGGTGCAGGTGAAGGCGGTACTTCTGCGGAAGACGGTTGCGGCCCGTTGAGCAGGGCTTCCTCTTTCGCGCGACGTTCAGCGGTATCGCATGCCGTCGCCAGCAGGGCCAACATGCAGAGCAGTGTGGCCCTTGGCAGCGGCATTCGTGCTTACTTCATGCGGTAGGTGATGCGACCCTTGGTCAGGTCGTAAGGCGTCATTTCCACCTTGACCTTGTCACCCGTGAGGATACGGATGTAGTTCTTGCGCATACGCCCCGAGATGTGGGCGATGATTTCGTGACCATTCTCCAGCTTGACGCGGAACATGGTGTTGGGCAGCGTCTCGGTGACGGTGCCTTCGAATTCAATGGAATCGTCTTTCGACATGTAAACCTGTAGGTGTAGCGGGCGGCCTGGGCCGTAAGAGCGGGGATTCTACGCTCCGGCCAGCCCGCATGCAAAAAAACCGTTAACGCGGGCTGAGGTCCGCCAGCGAGCTGGCAGCCATGACGCCGAAGCGAAGGGTCCAGTTGCCGGGCTCCTCTGGCAGGACGACGAGCTGTGCGACCTGCCGCAGGAACTCCGATCTGGGCCAGCTCTGCGCACCGAGGGTCAGCAGGTGTGGATTCTCCACCTGGGCATCGATCAACGGCCAACCCCATTGCTGCAGGCGACAGGCGAGGGCGGCAAGGGCGACCTTGGATCCACCGGATTCCGCGCTGAACATGCTCTCGCCGAAGAACATGCGCCCGATCGCGACTCCATAAATGCCGCCTACCAGCTGCTCGCCGTCGAAGACCTCCACCGAATGCGCATGGCCCAAACGGTGCAGCTCCAAGTAGGCATCCTGCATGTCCCGGGTGATCCAGGTGCCGTCCTGGCCCGGACGTGGCGACGTGGCACAGGCGGCCATGACGTCGGCGAAGGCGGTATCCGCGCGTATCTGCCAACGGCCGTGGCGCAGGCTGCGACGGAACCGGGACGACAGGCGCACGCCGTCCGTGCGGAACAGCATGCGTGGATCCGGCGTCCACCAGAGGATCGGCTGGCCTTCTGAGAACCACGGGAAGATGCCATGGCGATAGGCGTTGAGCAGGCGTTCGGGCGAAAGATCGCCGCCAATGGCGAGCAGGCCGTCGGGTTCGGTCAATGCCCTGTCCGCTGGCGGAAAAGCAGTGCTGGAATCAGAGGACAGGAGAGTGGGGCGGCGCATCCGGCAAGATTAACCGCACACCGGTAGGAGCGCCCCATGGGCGCGAGCTCTTGCTCGTCTTAGGCGTGATTGCATCAACGCCTTAAGAGCTCGCGCCCATGGGGCGCTCCTACAAGGGCGATCGGAATGGCGAATGGGTGGCGAGGGTCGCCGCATAGCGTTCGACCGATTGCGTTTCTTCCGCGCACCAGCGTCGAAGCGCCTCGGAAAATTGCGGGTCTGCAATCCAGTGGCGGCTACGCACGAAGGCGGGCAGGAAGCCGCGGGCCAGCTTGTGTTCCCCTTGTGCGCCGGGCTCGAAGACCGTCAGGCCTTCACGCAGGCAATATTCGATGCCCTGGTAGTAACAGGTCTCGAAATGCAGCCCGGGCAGGGTTTCACTTGCGCCCCAGTAGCGTCCGTACAAGGTATCGCCACCCCGCAGGCACATCGCGCCTGCGATAGGCACGCGCCGCTCATGGTGAGCCTGTCGAACCACGCGCTCCGCAAGGAAGATCACCAGGTTGCGTGGCATCTCGCGCGCCAGGTGCCGGATGAATTCGAGGGTCAGCGCCGGTGAGTTGCCGTAGTCGCGGAACGTCAGCAGGTAGAACGCGAACATCGTCGCCAGGTCTTCGTCGCTGGCCTCATCGCCATGCACGACGCGATAGCTCACGCCGGCGCGCTGCACTTTGGCGCGTTCCTGGCGGATGTTCTTGCGGTGCTTGTGATCGAAGGCGGCAAGGAAGCCATCGAAGTCACTCCATGCGTCCAGATTGCGCCAGTGGTATTGCACGTCGATACGGGACAGCCATGCCGGATCGAAGGACGGGTCTTCTTCCTGCGTATGGAAGTTGATATGGGCTGACGACACATTGTCGGCCTGTGCCTGCTCAAGGATTGCAGCAAGCAGCGCGGTGCGGTGTGCATCCGTGCGCGCCAGCAGGCGCGGCCCAGTCACGGGCGAGTAGGGCGCGGCACCCAGCCATTTGGGGAAATACTCCTGCCCGTACTGCGCATACGCATGCGCCCATGCATGGTCGAAGACGAACTCGCCATGCGAGTTGGTCTTCAGGTAGCCGGGTGCAGCCGCGACCAGCGCATCGCCTTCCCACAGGGTGACGTGGCGTGGCGTCCAACCCCAGTCCTCACGCAGGCAGCCGTGTTGCTCTAGGCCGGATAGGAAGGCATGGGAGATGAAGGGGTTGCGGCCATCGTGGAGGGCATCCCATGACGCTGCAGGGATATTCACCAGCAGATCGATAACGCGGAGTGTCGGCATTGTCGGCTCAAGCCCTCCCCTTCAAGGGGAGGGTTGGGTGGGGATGGTGTAGCGCGTAAATGCATTTCCATGACGGGAGGGGAACACCATCCCCATCCCGGCCTTCCCCCGTTCGGCAAGCTCAGGGCGTGCCATGAAGGGGAAGGGGCAAAACATCAACCATCCTTGTCCAAAAATCGCTCCGCATCCAGCGCCGCCATGCAGCCGAAACCGGCCGAGGTGATGGCCTGGCGATAGTGCTGGTCGGTGACGTCGCCAGCGGCGAACACGCCGGGGACATTGGTGGCCGTGGCATTGCCTTCGATACCGGAGTGGATCTTCAGGTAGCCATTGCTCATGTCCAGTTGGCCTTCAAACAGACTGGTGTTGGGCGTGTGGCCGATGGCCACGAACAAGCCGTGCACGGTGATGTCGCGGGTGCTGCCATCCAGCACCGACTTCACGCGCACGCCGGTGACGCCGGCTTCGTTGCCCAGCACCTCGTCGATGGCGTGGTGCCAGACCAGTTCGATCTTGCCCAGCTGGACCTTGGCAAACAGCTTGTCCTGCATGATTTTCTCGGCGCGCAGGCTGTCTCGGCGATGCACCAGGTACACCTTGCGGGCGATATTGGACAGGTACAGGGCTTCCTCGACGGCGGTATTGCCACCGCCTACCACCACCACGTCCTGGTCACGGTAGAAGAAGCCGTCGCAAGTAGCACAGGCCGACACGCCACGCCCCTTGAAGGCTTCCTCAGATTCCAGCCCCAGGTACTTGGCGGTGGCGCCGGTGGCGATGACAAGCGCGTCGGCGGTGTATTCGCCGTTGTCGCCGATCAGCTTGAACGGACGCTGGGCCAGGTCCACGGTGTGGATGTGGTCGAAGATCACTTCAGTATCGAAACGCTCGGCGTGCGCCTGCATGCGGGTCATCAGGTCCGGGCCCATGAGGCCGTGGGCATCGCCGGGCCAGTTGTCCACTTCGGTGGTGGTCATGAGCTGGCCGCCCTGTTGCAGGCCGGTCACCAGCACCGGTTTCAGGTTGGCGCGTGCGGCGTAGACGGCGGCGGTCCAACCGGCCGGGCCGGAGCCCAGGATCAACAGGCGGCAGTGCTTTGAAGTGCTCATGTATACTCAAAAATGAGGGTGGGGAAGGCGATCCGGGTGCTGTTTCACACCCTCGTCGCAGGCACATAGAGTGGCGGTGGCGCGCAGTTGAATCAAGGCGCACGTATGGGATGCGCCGGTGCGCTGCCACTTCTCCCAGCGCTGCAGGACCTGCGCCGCTGATGCGGCGTTTTTAATGTTGACCTATCCCAGCCCGTGGCATCACATTAGAACCGCAACTGCAGAAATCCCTGTTTGTTTCGTTTATTATCAATGACTAATGCAGCATTCTTAAGGTCAGGGCTATAGGTGGCAAAGCAGCTCCCCGAAACAACCAAGGCCAAGGGCGCCAACTCGGCTGCCCGCAAGCAGGCGTCGGTGGCCAATCCACGTCGCCAGCGCCTTTGGCGCGACCTTGCCCTGATCGCCATCGCACCGCTGCTGCTGTACCTGCTGGCGAGCCTCTTCACTTTTTCACCCAATGACCCGGGCTGGTCGCAAGCCGGCAGCCTGACCACGCCCATCCACAACATGGGGGGCCGGGTAGGCGCGTGGGTCGCCGACGTACTGCTTTACCTGTTCGGCTACGTAGCCTTCCTGTTGCCGATCATGCTGGGCATCGTGGCGTGGATCGCTCTATTCGGCATGGACACGGACGGTGATGGTGAAGCCGACCTGGGGCCAGCGTTGCGTCTGATCGGCATGGTGGGCTTCCTGATCTCAGCGACCGGCCTGTTGTATATGCGCGGCGTTGGGGCAGCCGATTTTTCGGCCGGTCCGGGCGGCATCCTCGGCCGCCTCGTCGGCGGCTCACTCAACACCCTGTTTGGCGGCTTGGGCGGCAGCCTGTTCCTGTTGGCGCTGTTCCTGGTCTCGGTGACGCTGGCCACGGGGTTGTCGTGGTTTGCAGTGATGGAGCGCATTGGCCAAGGCGTGCTGGCACTGCCGGACCTCTTCCGACGCTGGAAGGGCAAGGCCGAAGAACAGCACCAGGTCCGCGCAATGCGTGAAGAGCGCGAGGAAGTGCGCAAGGTCGATGCGGTGAAGCGCGCCCGGCGCGAACCCGTGCACATCGAGCCGCCGCCCGCGCCGGTCATCGAGAAGAGTGACCGCGCCAAGCGCGAGCAGCAGATTCCGCTGTTCCACGGCACTGGCGGCGATCTGCCTGGCGTGCCGCCCTTGTCCTTGCTGGACGATCCCAAGCCGCAGGTGCAGGGCTATTCCGAAGAAACCCTGGAAACCCTGTCACGGCAGATCGAATTCAAGCTCAAGGATTTCCGCATCGACGTACAAGTGGTCGGCGCCTATCCCGGCCCGGTGATCACGCGCTTTGAGATGCAACCTGCCGCGGGCGTCAAAGTCAGCCAGATCAATTCGCTGGACAAGGACATCGCACGCGGCCTCAGCGTGAAATCGGTGCGCGTGGTCGACGTCATCCCCGGCAAATCAGTCGTAGGCCTGGAAATACCCAACACCAGCCGCGAGATGATCTACCTCAGCGAATTGTTGCGTTCCAAGGAATACGACAAGTCCGCCAGTCCACTGACCCTTGCACTCGGCAAGGACATCGCCGGCCGCCCCACCGTGGCCGACCTGGCGCGCATGCCGCACCTGCTGGTCGCCGGCACCACCGGCTCGGGCAAGTCGGTCGCGGTCAACGCGATGGTGTTGAGCCTGCTCTACAAGGCCAGCCCGGACGAGCTGCGCATGCTGATGATCGACCCGAAGATGCTGGAGCTTTCGGTGTACGAAGGCATTCCGCACCTGTTGGCCCCTGTAGTCACCGACATGAAAGAAGCGGCCAACGGCCTGCGCTGGTGCGTGGCGGAAATGGAGCGCCGCTACAAGCTGATGAGCGCGGTGGGCGTGCGCAACCTGGGTGGTTTCAACAAGAAAGTGAAGGACGCCATCGACGCGGGCCAACCGCTGATGGATCCGCTTTTCAAGCCCAATCCCGACCTCGCGGAAATGCCGCAGCCGCTGGAACCCTTGCCCTTCATCGTCATCTTCATCGATGAATTCGCCGACATGATGATGATCGTCGGCAAGAAGGTGGAGGAACTGATCGCGCGCCTGGCGCAGAAATCGCGCGCCGCCGGCATGCACCTGATCCTCGCTACCCAACGCCCGTCGGTGGACGTCATCACCGGCCTGATCAAGGCCAACATCCCCACGCGCATCGCCTTCCAGGTCAGTTCCAAGATCGACTCGCGCACCATCCTGGACCAGTCCGGTGCGGAAACCCTGCTGGGCAACGGCGACATGCTGTACCTGCCGCCGGGCACCGCCATGCCGGAGCGCATCCACGGCGCCTTTGTCAGCGACGAGGAAGTGCACCGCGTGGTCGAACACCTGAAAGCCAGTGGCCGCACCAATTATTTCGAAGGCGTGCTGGACGAAGTGCAGACCCTGGGCGACGGCACCGTGGTCGGCGCGACCGGCCTGCCGGAATCAGTCAGCTCGGGTGACGCCGAAAGCGATCCGCTCTACGACGAAGCCGTGCGCATCGTCACCGAAACCCGGCGTGCCTCCATCTCCGGCGTGCAGCGACGACTGAAGATCGGCTACAACCGTGCCGCGCGCCTGGTCGAGGCCATGGAAGCCGCCGGCGTAGTCAGCCCTCCCGAACACAATGGCGACCGCAGCGTGCTGGCACCACCACCACCGCGCAATTGATGCCGCATCCTTGATGTTGCATTTTTGTAGATCCGAGCTTGCACGGATGCTTCCAGCATCAACCAAAGAGCATTCGAGAAAGCTCGGATCTACAAACAAACTGTTCATCCGGATCGGGACGCGTTCAGCTTCCTATGGCGACACTACCGGCCTGGTCCTTGAAGGCATCCCCCCATGAAGCACTCGCTACGTTTCCTCGCCCTCAGCACGGCGCTGCTCGCCTCCCATGCGATGGCCGGTGCGCGTGACGACCTCAAGTCCTTCACCTCGGGCCTGAAAGGCCTGGATGGCCAGTTTACCCAGCAGGTGCATGACGGCAATGGCAAGCTCAAGGAAACCTCCAGCGGCCGCGTGGCGTTGGCGGCACCGCGTTTGTTCCGCTGGGAATACACCAAGCCCTATCCGCAACTGATCGTCGCCGATGGCAAGAAAGTCTGGGTCTACGATCCCGACCTGCAGCAGGTCACCGTACGTGAGCAGGGCATCGAAGAACAGAACACGCCGCTGTCGGCGTTGATCGATCCGGGCAAGCTGGACCAGAAGTTCAACGTCGCTGAATCCGCCACCAAGGACGGGATGCAGTGGCTGACGTTGACGCCCAAGAACGAAGGCGATGCCAGTTTCCAGACGGCAAGGCTCGGTTTCGGCAAGGGCGGCCTAGCACGCATGGAGGTACTGGACGCCGCCGGCCAGCGCACCACGCTCAGCTTCAGCGGCTGGAAACGCAATCCGGCCTTCAGCGGCACGACGTTCAAGTACACCCCGGCCAAGGGCGTGGATGTCGTTGGCGACATCTGAGCGTGATCCGCCGCGAAGCGTTGCGCCGCCGGGCAAACCCTTCGCAACTCCCGCGACCCATGCCCGTTAGAATGTCCGGGTGGCAAAGCCCAAGACCCTGCTGACCAACGAACCCGATCTGCTTGCCGTGGATCGCAGTTCAATGCGCCCCCTGGCTGAGCGCATCCGGCCGCGCACCCTGGATGAAATGGTCGGCCAGCGCCGCCTGTTGGCGCCGGGCAGCGCGCTGCGGCGTGCGGTGGAATCCGGCCACATGCATTCCATGATCCTCTGGGGCCCGCCTGGTTGCGGCAAGACCACGCTGGCCTTGCTGCTGGCGAAATACGCGGATGCGGAATTCAAGGCGATCTCGGCCGTGTTGTCCGGATTGCCGGAGGTGCGCCAGGTCCTGGCCGAAGCCGCGCATCGCTTTGCTGACGGCCGCCACACGGTGTTGTTCGTGGACGAAGTGCATCGCTTCAACAAGGCCCAGCAGGACGCCTTCCTGCCGCACATCGAGCGCGGCACCATAATCTTCGTTGGCGCCACCACCGAAAACCCGTCCTTCGAATTGAACTCCGCCTTGCTGTCGCGTTGCCGCGTGCACGTGATGGAATCCGTGTCCAGCGACGACATCATGGCGGCGCTGCAGCATGCGCTTGAGGATGAGACGCGCGGCTTGGGCGGGCAGGGCATACGAGTCGCAGAGGCATCACTGCGCGAAATTGCTGGTGCAGCTGATGGGGACGTGCGGCGTGCGCTCACCCTGCTTGAAATTGCTGCCGAACTGGCCGTGGACGAAGGCGGCGAAATCACCGAGCAGACGCTGTTGCAAGTCCTGGCCGACCGCACGCGTCGTTTCGACAAGGGCGGCGAACAGTTCTACGACCAGATATCCGCGCTGCACAAGTCGGTGCGTAGTTCCAATCCCGATGGCGCCTTGTACTGGTTGACGCGCATGCTCGACGGTGGCTGCGATCCGGCCTACCTGGCACGACGCATGACGCGCATGGCGGTGGAAGATGTAGGCCTTGCCGATCCGCGCGCGCTGCAGATGGCCATCGAAGCCTGGGATACCTACGACCGGCTGGGCAGCCCCGAGGGTGAACTCGCGCTTGCGCAACTGGTGATCTACCTGGCGAGCACCGCCAAATCCAATGCGGGGTACCTGGCGTTTGGCGCGGCAAAGCGCGACGTACGCGAGTACGGAACCCAGGACGTGCCGATGCACTTGCGCAACGCACCGACCAAGTTGATGAAGGAACTCGGCTACGGCACCGGCTACCAGTACGACCATGATGCCGAAGGTGGCATCGCCCTCGACCAGACCGCCTTCCCGGATGCGATGGGCGAGCGCGTCTACTACGAACCCGTGCAACGCGGAATGGAAATCAAGTTGAAGGAAAAACTCGATGGCTTGCGCCAGGCACGTGCCGATGCGCGCCTCACTGCAAAGAACAAACCACGGAAAAAGGGCAAAGACACATGATCAGCCCCGGGCTGTTGCAGGCACTTGCCGTCGCCGTGGGTGGTGCAACGGGTGCCTTGCTGCGTCATGGCGTCAACCTGCTGCTACCGCGCTCCGAACAACATCCGTTTGCGTATTCCACCTTGGCCGTGAACGTCGCCGGATGTTTCGCCGCTGGACTGTTGCTGGTGTGGGTCAGCCAACGTGACGACAGCGGACTCTGGCGCGCACTGTTACTTACCGGCCTGCTGGGTGGCCTGACCACGTTTTCCGCTTTCGGCCTGGATTTACTGCATCTTGCACGCGCCGAACGCTGGGGATGGCTTGCACTCGTGGTCTCCCTGCATGTCAGCCTTGGCTTGCTGGCAGTGATGTTGGGCTGGCGCGCCGGTCGTTTACTCTGGCCGACGGGAATTTTGTAGAAATTCGCGACGGCATCGACGTGATGACTTTGTTAATTTGCATTTTCCCGTATTCAAGAACATGACTTGGGAATATTCGCGCAGGATGTCCTGCATGGAATGCATGCTGCGTTCTGGCGGCGACTAGCGTGTAATTGCTGATACACGGCGTTTGTAATTTATTCGCAATATCCCTGGCTTTTTCCTTCACACAGAACTCGCGCAGACCTAACAATTCCGCGCGTAACAGTGCGCGCACGTCGCTTATCTGGTGCCTCCCCTGGGTATCAGGCGTACGTGCAGGAGAAAGGAAATGACCACACGCAAAACCTTGATCGCATCGGCGATCCTGCTTGTGCTGGGATTGGGCAACCAGGCATTTGCCGCGGAAAATACAGAGAACGGACCCGGACATAACCTCCAGATCGCAGTCGACGACAGCAGCACGGATACAGACAACAGCAATAACAGCGACAACAGTGATAACAGCGATAACAGCACGAATACGCAAAACATCGCCAAAGGCGAAGCGGATGCGGATGGCTACGGCACCGCCGCTGCCAACAACAACGGAACGGCCACGGCAACTTTCACCAACGCCTTCAACCACAGCAAGGCCATCGCAACCACCAAGCTCAATGGCTACGTCACCGACGTAAGCGTCCATGACGTCGGCAATGTGGCGAATAACTGGGGTGATGCCGATGGCGGCAACGGCGGCAAGGGTGGCGCAGGCTACGGCGGCAAGGGCTACGGCGGTGCTGGTAACGGGGGTGACGGCAGCGGCGGCAACGGCGGTGATGGCGGCGACGGTGGCAACGGCGGTAGCGGTGGTGACGCCAACAATGGCAGTGCGTCGGCCGGTGATTCCAGCAATGGTGGCGCCTACATCGGCGACGCGGATGCAGGCAGGGGCGGAAGCGGTGGTGATTCAAGCCACAACCGTTCGGGCAGCGGCGGCGATGCCGGCGGTTACGGTGGACATGCCGGCGCGATCAGTTCGGCGGAGGGGGGCGATGGCGACAGCGACAGTGGTGACACGGGCGCAATGAGCGCAGCCGGTGGTGGTGATGGCGGCGGCCAGAGTGGTTGGGTGCGCGAACGTGGCGCAGGCAGCGGCACCAGTGGCGATGCCACGGGAACCGGCGGTGATGGCAGTGCAGGCTCGGCGACTGCCAGCAGCGACTCCGGCGCGGCAACAGGCGGTGCGGGCAGTTCGGGTTCCGCAACCAGCACAGGCGGCGCAGGCACGGCCACCGGCGGCAACAGCGGCGACCTAGCCAGCACCGCGGGTGCCGGCGGCGAAGGTGGCTCGGCCAGCAACGGTGATGCCACCAACGGTGATTCTTCCTCCAGCGCAACCAACGGCGATGCACTTGCAGGAGACGGTGCAGAAGGCGCAGTGGGCGCAGAAGGTGGCGTCGGCGGTGATGGCAACGGCGGCGTCGGCAACGGCGGCGTCGGCAACGGCGGTGTCGGCAACGGCGCAACCGGCGGTGCCGGTGGCAGTGGTGGATCGGTTGCCAACGATGCGGGCGCCTTCGACATGTCCAACAACATGACCAGCGTTGGCCAATCCGCGGCCGGCATCATGGTGGCTGCGCAGAACAGCGGCTTTGCTTCGCTGATCCAGCAAGGCATCACCGTGCAGGCCAACCTGACCGTAGGCGGTCCGTAAGCGTTTCGCAACGATGCGTCAGGTCGGTACAGACCTGGCGCATCACGCACCCTGCCATTCCTGGAGGGACGGCAGGGACGTGCACAGGACATGGAGAACCAACATGGGCAGCAATCGCATCATGTTCTATTTGGCTTGCATGGCAGCGACAGGGAGTTGCATCGCGAGCAGCACGGCGTCTGCACAGGGGCATGACGCCGGCCTGCTGTTCACTATGCCCGTCGCCTCTACCCTGCCAATAGCGCGACAAGCGCAGGACAAGGCAGTCGATGAACGGCGCGGTGATATCGACGGCATCGGGACTGCCGTCGATATCTCGCTGCTTGGCCGATTGCGCGGTGGAGACAGCACGGTCGAGAACGACGTGGTGATCGACGGGACTGTCGACGGCAATACCGCTGACCACGTGGTCAGTGGTTCGAACTCCATCAGTGATGGGGCATTTGCCAATGCCACCGGCATCAACACCGTCATCCAGAATACGGGCAGCAACGTGCTGATCCAGAACGGCATGGTAGTCAACATACAGTTCGTGGCACCGACGCCATGAATTGGCTTGCATCACAGATAGGAGGCGTCGTGCTGTCGGCGGCAGTTGCCGTTCCGCTGCAGGCCAGCGAGGTCGCCGTGCGGGTTCCGCACGGCGGCAGTTTCAACCTGGGCGTCACCAGTTTGAAAGAAGCGCGGTTCAAGACCACCGTGCCGCAGCACTATGATTTCAGCTGTGGGTCCGCGGCTACCGCGACCTTGCTGACCCATCAGTACGGACTGCCTGTGAATGAGGAACAGGTGTTCGTGAAGATGTATGCGCACGGGGATCAAGCCAAGATACGCAAGGAAGGCTTCTCCTTGCTCGACATGCGTCGCTACCTGCAGTCGAAGGGATTCGAAGCGGATGGCTTTGAACTTCCCATAGAGAAGCTCGCCGAGGAGGGCGTACCGGCAATCGTCCTACTGAATGATCGCGGTTATCGCCATTTCGTCGTGGTCAAGGGATTGCGCAATGGGCGCGTGTTGCTGGGCGACCCGGCACGCGGCACGCGCGCGATGCCGCTCACGCGCTTCCAGGAACTCTGGGACAACGGGGTTCTTTTCGTCATCCACAACCGGCGCGAGATGGCGCGCTTCAACCATCCGACCGACTGGAGCACGGCTCCGCCCGCGCCGCTTGACATGGGCATCCAGCGCGAAGGCTTGCGCAACATCACCATGCCCAAGCGCGGGCCTGGGGACATCTGACGCATGAACACATTCAGACCATCGCTGGCAGTCATTGCAATTTTCATTGGCCTGCCTGTCTCGCTTGATGCGTTGGCTCAGGAACACACGCAAGAAGTTCCGTCGCGCAACGACTGGACACCCATAGATCCGGAACGCCTGCTGCAGATGCGCGGCGGCATGCAAATGCCATCGGGACTTTCACTTTCGTTTGGAATCGAGCGCGCGGTGTATGTCAATGGCGCACTCGTTGCCAGCGCCAGCTTGCACATTGCCGACGTCAGCCAGATAAACGCCGAGCAGGCCAAGGCACTGGCTGCCATGAACGAAGGCATGGTGGTGCGCGTAGGCGAGGGCAATACCTTTGATGCAGCCGGCATGGGCAACGGGCTGGTGATCCAGAACACGCTGGATGGGCAGGACATCCAGGCCATCACCACGCTGGACGTAGGCGTAGACACGCTTGGCATGTTGCAGGAAATGAACACCTACGACGCATTGCAGAGCGCATTGCTGAACGCACCTGGCGGACCTTGAACCCATACAGCCGAAGGAACCGAGATGAAACGGAAGCCATCGCTCTTGTTCACGCCATTGGTTCCCGTGCTTGGCATGGGCGCCGCCGTCCAGGCTGATGCACAGGAAATCGCGGTAACCGCGCCTGCGGAGAACCAGCTGGATGCGCTGCAGATGCAGATCAACCAGCAGACCCGCCAGATGGAGGAGATGCGCAAGATCCTGGAAGCGCAGCAAAACAACCTGGCACGACTGCAGCAGGCACTCAACGAAGAGTTGTTGGCCGATGCGCGCGCGAAAGGCGCACCTGCGCCGGCATTGGTGCCATCGCTGTCGTCGCAGGCACTGGTACAGCAGGCTCCAGCCAAAGCCGGCACCGCGCACGACAGCCGGGCCGACGATAGCTGGACGCCAGTGGGCGAGCCGCCTGCGTCCAATTCGCGGCCGCCCGAAGTGGCGCAGATCTTCGACCAGCCCGGCGTGTTGACGCCAAAGGGAAGTTTCACCCTTGAACCCAGCCTGCAGTACGGCTACTCGGCCAATGATCGCGTCGCGCTGGTGGGTTACACCATCATCCCTGCATTGCTGATCGGCCTGATCGATGTTCGCCAGGTCAAGACCACCACGGCAGTCGCGACGCTGACCGCGCGCTATGGCTTGAGCAATCGCTGGGAACTGGAGGCAAAAGTTCCCTATGTCTATGTCAACGGCGATACGGTAAGCCGTGAAATATTCACTGGCGCCGCGCAGGACAACGTATTCAATGCGAGCGGAAATGGACTCGGCGATGCGGAGTTGACCGCACGCTACCAGATCAACCAGGGCGGTCCGGACAAAGCGTTCTACATCGGCTGGCTGCGCTACAAGAGCCGCACCGGCAGGGACCTGTTCGACGTCACCACCGATTGCGTGACCCGCTGCATCGGCAATACCACGGGCACCGGCTTGCCACTGGAACTGCCTACCGGAAGCGGCTTCGACGCCATCCAACCCGGCATTACCTGGCTGTTTCCCTCCGACCCGGTGGTGTTCTTCGGCAGTTTCAGCTACCTGCACAACTTCAAGCGCAAGAATGTATCGCGCACGCTAATCAACGGCGAGCGCGAGGAACTGGGCGACATCGAGGCGGGGGACATCCTCGGCTTCAACGTGGGCATGGGCCTTTCACTCAACGAAAAGGCCGCCATCAGCATTGGTTATGACCAGAGCATCGTCGGCAAGACCAAGCAGAACGGCGAGTATGTCGCCGGCGGCGTGCGCCTCACCCTAGGCACCCTGCTATTGGGTGCAACCTACCGGCTGACTCCAAAGACCTCGCTGAATTTCGCTTTGGGCGTAGGCGTGACCCGTGACACTCCGGACGTGACATTCACCATGCGCGTACCGATCAGCTTCTGATCTGGCGCATGCAGGTCAGCGACGAAAGCGATAGTGCGCGACCCGCCATTCCTTGCCTTCGTCGTAGCCGAACAGTTCCGCGCATGCCATCCAGAACATGCGCCAGCGCTGGTTCCACACTTTGGCCTGCTGCTTGCCATAGGTCGCCTGCATCAGTTCCAGTATCGCCTTCTGGTTGTTGTCGTGGTTCTGCAGCCAGGCATTGGCGGTCTTCTCATAGTGCTCGCCTGACAGCAGCCAGCGCTGCTCGATGGACAGGTCATCCTGAAAATGCAGCAAGGTATCCGCCGCCGGCATCAGTCCGCCGGTGAAGAAGTGCCGGCCCATCCAGTTGTCCTCGCCTTCGACCTCGAACGGATACAGCAGGTCGCGGTGGCAGAAAATGTGCACGAACAGCTTGCCGCCCGGCACCAGCCAGCGCCCGATGCGCGCCATCAACTGCTGGTAGTTGCGCATGTGCTCGAACATCTCGATCGACACCACGCGGTCGAGGGATTCTTCTTCCAGTTCAAGCGTATTGACGTCGTGGGTGATGACCTGCACGTTGAAGATGGCGCGTTCACGGCAGCGTGCTTCGATGTATTCACGCTGCGGCCGTGAATTCGACACTGCCGTGATGCGGGCGTTCGGGAATTTCTCCGCCATCCACAAGGTCAGCGAACCCCAGCCGCAACCCAGCTCCAGGATGCGCTGGCCATCGGCCAGCTCGGCGCGGTCGGCGTACAGCGCCAGCATGCGCGCTTCGGCTGCCGCAAGATTGTGGGTGCTTTCGTCCCAATAGCAGCTGCTGTACTTCAGGTGCTTGCCCAGGCACAGCTGGAAGAACTCCGGTGGCAGTTCGTAATGCTGGCGGTTGGCAGCGTCGGTTTCGATGGCAATCGCGCTGCCGCGCAACTCATCCAGACGTGCGCGCTGGCGTTCACCCGATTCATCCGCGCTGCCTGCCAGCTCATCGCGCAGGCGCTGCGCGCACAGGCGGCGCATACCCAGGCGCAGGGCGGAATCGGGCAGGTGGCCGCTCTCCGCCCAACGGGCCAGGCCGCGTTCTTCGGCGTGGGGAATCGGCGGCGCGGTGGGGAACGTGGTGGCCATGGGGTTTCCAGTAGTCAGTGCTTCGGGGGAAGCGGGATGAAGGCGCTGGTAGTGCGCTGGTAATCGGCATAATCCTCGCCACGAGTGCGTAGCGCCTGTGCCTCGGTATATGGAATGCCGGTGACGCGATACAGGAAGGCCAACATCACCGCAGGACCCACCAGGCTTGCGGCCACCCAGCCTGTGCCCAGGCCAACGGCCAGGAATACATAGGCGAACCAGTGCAGCCATTCAAAGAAATAATTCGGATGGCGCGAGTACCGCCACAGGCCACTGCGGCAGGTCTTGCCGCGGTTGGCCGGATTGCCGCGATGCGCGGCCAGTTGCCGGTCGGCGATGCTTTCGCCCACCACGGCAATCACCCATATGACTACAGCGAGCGTGGTCCACGGCGTCCACTCCGCGACCGGATTGTGCGCAGCGATCCAGAAGGGCAGGGAGAACACCACCACGAACAAGGCCTGCGCCAGGAAGAACAACAGGAAATTGCGCTGGTTGCCATTCCAGCGTTTGCGCAGGTTGCGGTAGCGACCGTCTTCCTCCTCGCTGAAAACCCGACGCGCCAGATGCAGCGCCAGGCGCGCACCCCACAGGCCACCCATCACACCCACCAGCAAGCGGGGCAGGGCCGCTCCCGGCAACACCATCGCGTAATAGACCGCACTGGCCGCCATGCCGGCTGACCACAGCACGTCCACCACGCCTGCGTTGTCAGTGCGGCGCTGCCACGCCCATCCACCCAGCATCATCACCGCGGCCGCCAGCGCTACCCACAACAAGGGCCATGCATTCATGTTCCAGTCTCCACCTGCGTTACGGAAGGCCCGCCTGCCGCGGCAAGCTGCCTGCTTGCGAATGCCAACAACGGCATCGCCAGTGCCCACAATAAACCCAGCACCAGCAAGGCAGGCCATGTAGGCGGTGCAAATTCAACCGCGCCCCACGCACGCGCTGCGACCCAGTACGAAAACGGTCCTACGAAAGCCCCCAGTGCCGCCGCGACCCAAGGACGGCCGACCAGATAGGCAATCGAGTGGTTGAACGTGAGCGCGAACCCTACCCACAGTGACAGGATCCAGAGCGGCGCCATCCACTCAAACGGGAACGGCGATGCATAGCGCGCCAGTCCGGTCGCCGCCATGATGGAATCCACGACCAGGCCAACCAGCAAGGCGACACCCATCAAGGCCACGTCACCGCGTGCGCGACAAGGCGGCGACAGTTGGTACGCCGCGAACAGCAGCAGGAATGCCGGGCCCAACCAAGGCATCCCGTTGGCCGCGCCACCCACCGCCGCCAGCCACAACAACTGCGAGCCGACGAAGTTCAAGGCATTGTTGAGATTGCGGGTCACAGCGAATCCAGCACATACGGATACTGGGCCGGTCGGGCATCCGGCCGGGTTAGCCACAGGTGTACGTCGCCGATGGAACGTTCACGGAACCCGCCTTCGCAATAAGCCAGGTAGAAATCCCACATGCGGATGAAACGTTCGTCGTAACCCAGCGCCCGGACTTGCGGCAGCTTCGCATTGAAGCGCTCGCGCCATGCGTTCAAGGTCAAGGCGTAGCTGGGTCCGATGTCTTCCAGGTTGAACAGGCGCAGGTCGGTTGCGCGGCCGATGGCGCCCATCATCGCGGATACCGACGGGATGAAGCTTCCCGGGAAGATGAAACGCTTGATGAAATCCACCGACTTCAAGGCCTGGGCATAGCGGTGGTCTTCGATGGTAATGGCTTGTATCAGCGCTTCTCCATCGGGTTTCAGCAGGCTGCCGACTTTGTCAAAATAGGTGTCGAGATACTGATGGCCGATGGCCTCGATCATTTCGATGGACACCAGCCGGTCGTACTCACCGCTCAGGTCGCGGTAGTCCTGCAGCAGCACGGTGATGCGATCCGCCAGTCCCGCCGACTGGATGCGCGCGCAGGCGAGGTCGTGCTGCTCACGGGAAATCGTGGTGGTCGTGACATGGCAGCCATGGCGCGAAGCCGCATGCAGGGCGAAGCCGCCCCAGCCGGTGCCGATCTCGACCACGCGATGCTCCGGACCCAGCCGCAATTTCTCGCAAATACGCTCCAGCTTGCGGGTGGAGGCGGCTTCCAACGATTCATTTTCCTGTTCGAAAATCGCGGACGAATACATCAGGTTGTCGTCCAGGAACAGCTGGAACAGCGGGTTCCCCAGGTCGTAATGCGCGGCGATGTTGCGGCGGCTGCCTTTGCGCGTATTGCGGGTGAGCACATGCAGGCCGCGCATCAACCAGCCACCCAGTCGCGCCATGCCGGATTCCATCGCATCCAGCCGGTCACGGTTGCGCACCAGGATGCGGACCAGGGCCACCAGGTCATCGCAGTCCCAGAGTCTTTCCATATACGCCTCGCCAGCGCCTACGCTGCCGTTGAGCGCGGCCATGCGGTAGAACCCCGCGTCATGGATGCGCAGGTGTGCGTGCAACGTATCTGCAGGACGTGCCGCCGGCTCTCCGAGCACGAATGTTTCGCCCGCATCTTCGATCACCACGCGGCAATCCCGCAGGCCGCCGAGGGTTTCCAGCAGGCGTTTGCGCAGGACGCGCTCGACGGTGGACGGCTTGCTCTGTCCGATGCCGGCTTCCAGCGTGGTGGCGTCAGGGCGGTTCATGGATTGGGATGCCTCGTATCAGGATGGTCATGGACCGGGTTGCCGCGCAGCCACAGGCGCAGCGCCTGCCAGTGGATTGCAAGGACCACTTGCAGCGTCATGAGTGGAAACCGCAGTAATGCACTGGCCAGGTGGCGACCATCGATGGGTGTGCGTTCCAGCACCAGGGTGGCGTCGAACTCCTTCTGCCGGGTGCCGAGTGCCGCGCTCGACGGCAACACCTCCATGTGCACGCGCAGGGCGTCGCCGGGCACGCTGAAGTGCCAGGCGTAGGCGTGTTCCATGGCCATGAACGGCGACACATGGAAACGCTTGTCGAAATGCCAGGCATGCACGTCACCGCGCGTGGCCGCGTCCGCAATCGGCAGTACGTAGGCGTGGCGCTGCTTCCAGGGCGTGTTGGTGATTTCGGCGACCACGGTCTGCAGGGTGCATCCGTCATCGGCGAAGCAATAGTAGAAACTCACCGGATTGAAGCACTTCCCGAAGTAGCGCAAGTGGGCGAGCAATCGGATCGGGCCAGTGGGGCGAGTGCCGGTGTGTTGTTCGACGCAATCACGAACCGCTGTGTCCAGTGGAACGTCGGGATCACCCAGGTAGTCGCTACGGCGGAACTCGGCCACGTTGCGGCGACCGACCGACCACAGCCAGCGGCCGGCGAATACCTGGTCGATCTCCGACAAATCAAGATAGGCAAGGAACAGCTTGTAGGTAAAGGTGTGTGCACGTGGCGCATAACGACGATGGCGTATCCAGCCTATGTAGAGACCGCTCGCAAATTCGCGCGTGCGGACTTTCCCATCAGATAGATCCGCTGGCGGCACCTCGGTCGTCGCGGGATGGATACGACGCATCAGGTTCACGGCCACTGCACTCCCAACTGCCGTGCCATTTCCACGCCACTGCGAATTCCATCTTCATGGAAGCCAAAGCCCCATCCAGCGCCTGCGAACCAGGTTCCGCGCACGCCCTGGATTTCGTGCTTGCGTGACTGCGCTGCGACCGAGGCATGGTCCTGCTGCGGATGCCGGTAGTGGAGTCGGCGCAGGATCCGTGCAGGATCGATATCGCTGCTTCGATTGAGCGTGACGATGAACTGTTCCGGCGCATCCAGCGATTGCAGTTCATTCATCCAGTAGCTGACGCTGCAGGGTGCACCCGGTTGCGCGGACACATGGGCATTCCACGCCGCCCACGCTTTTCGTCGCGTGGGCAGGACGCGCACATCGGTGTGCAGGATGGCCTCGTTGTCACCGTAGCTGATCGCTCCCAGCACCTCGCGTTCGAGCTCACTCGCATCGGACAGCAGGTTGAGAGCGTCATCGGCATGGCAAGCCAGCACCACCTGGTCGAAATGTTCCTCGCCCACGCTGCTGCGCAACACGATGGCGGCGCCCTGGCGACGGATGGCGTGCACCGGCGTGCTGGTTCTTTCCGTTACCTGCCATCGGCGGCGCAGTGCGCGCACATAGGATTGCGAACCACCGCTGACCACCCGCCACTCGGGCCGGCCAGCGAGTTGCAGCATGTGGTGGTTGGCCATGAAGCCGACCAGGTGGCGCATGGGGAAATCGAGGATCTGGTTTGCTGGTGATGACCACAGCGCAGAAGCCATCGGCACGATGTGATCATCGCGGAACGCCTGCGAGTAGCCATGACTTTCCAGGTATTCCCCCAGCGTCGGACCCGGTGCGGTCTGCTTCAGCACCGACGGCGCCTGACGATAGAAGCGGAACAGGTCGCGCAGCATCCGCCAGAAGCGCGGATTGACCAGGTTTCGAGGCTGTGCGAACAGCCCGCGCAGGCTGCCCGCGTTGTATTCCAGCCCGTTGGCTTCGTCGTGTACGGAGAAGCTCATCCTGGTGGGCTGGGACGCAACCCCAAGCTCCGTGAACATGCGCGTCAGCAGCGGATAGTGCGCATGGTTGAAGACGATGAAGCCCGAATCCACCGCATAGGTCTTGCCTTGCAGTTCGATGTCGTGGGTGTGCGTGTGTCCACCCAGGTAGTCGTTGGCCTCGAACAGGACTACCTCGTGCCGGCGTGACAGCAGCCACGCTGCACCCATGCCTGCGATACCCGAACCGACGACGGCGATGCGGCTCATGCGTCACCACGCGCAGGACGCGACAATCCCGCAGGCACGGGCTTCAGGTCGCTGACCAGTCCCAGCCAGGACATCAGTTTCAATCCGTACCAGGTGAAGTCGTATTCCCACCACAGAAAACCCTGGCGCGCCGAACCGGGGAAGTGATGGTGATTGTTGTGCCAGCCTTCGCCAAAGGTGATCAACGCGAGGAACCAGTTGTTGCGGCTGTCGTCGCGTGTCTCAAAGCGACGGCTGCCGAACACATGGGCGAGAGAGTTGATGGTGACCGTCGCGTGGAACAACACGATGGTCGACACGAAGAATCCCCATACCAGCAGTTGCGGGCCATCGGTCTGAAGGGCAGGGTAGGCGTGCTGCAACCAGTCACCCAGGCAATACAGACCCACCGCCAGCAAGACCGGCATCAGGATGTCGAAGCGGTCGAGCAGGCGCAGTTCCGGAAACTTGCGCAGGTCCGGGATGGCCTCCCAGTGGGTACGAAAACCACGCGGAGTCAGGAACCAGCCCATGTGGCTCCACCAGAACCCATGCTGCCGCGGCGAATGCGGATCCGCCGGCGTGTCGGTATGGCGGTGGTGATGGCGATGATGCGCCGCCCACCACAGCGGACCGCGCTGTACGCAGGTCGCGCCGATGGCGGCGAACAAGAACTGCACGGGACGCGAGGTGCGGAAGGCCTTGTGCGAGAAGTAGCGATGGTAGAAGCCGGTCAGCGCGAACATGCGTACCGCATACAGCGCAACCGCGACCGTGGCCGCGAACCACGAGATGCCTACCCAGAAAACCGCGAAGCACGCCAGGTGCAGCGCGATGAAGGGGAGGGTGCGTAGCCAGTCGATGCGGTCGGCGCGCTCATCGAGTGGCGCTTCCACGCTGGTGTCGAACCAGCGTAGAAGCGCGGGCCAGCGACCGATGGTGGGCGCTGCTTGCATGACGGGGTCGCGAGATGTTTTTGGCACGTAGTGATCGGCAATAGGCTGTCTGCCATTCAATACGCGACAAAGCGGATTCCGGATGCGCTGTCGAGGCGAACGACATTGCTGCGCGCCGCTTGCTACGGGTTCATGGCCAGCAACTGGATGCCGCCCTTGGCCACGACCGCACCCGTGGCGACGCCACCAGGCGCACCACCGGGTGGCTCCATGGTGATCGCCAGGATGGCTTCGGTACTCAGCATTGCGACATATTCGTCAGGAATCCTGGCGGAGTGGGTCGCCGAATCGGCAAACACGCCCAGCGAACGCGCCACGCCATCGGTCGGGATCAACCACAGCTCAGGCACCTTGTCGCCGGGCATGGCCGGCTGCAGGGAAGTCACCGTGATGCGACCGGTGGCTGCATCCATCGTAGCCACGTAGCTCGTTCCACCATCTTCGCGGGTAAGTGTCGCCGCCATTTCCGTGGATGCCTCCGGCGCTTGCACGGGCGGCGGCGTAGTCACCACCGTTGGCACGCCAGGGGTCAGTGCAGGTTCCGGAGCGCGGACTGTATTCAACAAGGCGACCAGGCAGATCGCCGCGGTTGCGAAACCACCCACGCTGAGCCAACGCCACACGCCGACGTTGCTCCAGAACGACGTGCGCTCCGGTTCCACCAGTTTGCCCGGTGCCGGGCCGAAGCCGAGTTCGCTGTTGATCCGCGCCCACACATAGTCGGGTACCGGGACCGGTTGGATTTCATTCGCAAGCGAAACCAGATGGGTTTCCCAAGTAGACACTTCGGCGGCGAACACGGGATCACTGGCAATGCGTTGTCCAAGTTCGCGTCGCTGCGGGGCATCCAGCACGCCCAGCACGTATTCGCCGGCCAGCGTGACATGTTCCGGCGGATCCTGATCGAAGGGGAGGGTGGGGGTGTTCATCGTTCCAGGCACGCCTTCAGCTTGGCCAGGCTGCGCCTGATCCAGCTTTTCACCGTGCCCAGCGGCGTGCCGCTGCGTTGGGCCAGCTCCTCGTAGGTGCAGCCCTCGAAGAAGGCGGTACGTATCAGTTGCCTGCGCGACGCCTCGAGTTCACCCAGGCACACGTCCAGCCGATGGCCTTCAATCGCGGCCTCCGCAGCCAGTTGCGCGTTGGGAGCGGTTTCCACCACGTCTTCCGCATGTTCGATCGGCACGGACTGGCGACTTGTACGATTGGCGCGCAGATGATCGATGGCCTTGTTGCGCGCCATCATGGTCAACCAGGTAAGGCCGCTGGCGCGCTGCGGGTCGAATTGCTGCGCCTTGCGCCAGACATTGGTGAACACGTCCTGCAGCACGTCCTCGGCTTCACTGCGCTGGTTTACGATGCGCAGGCACACCCCGAACAGTCGTGACGACGTGATGCGATACAACTGCTCGAAGGCGGCGTTGTCGCCGCGCGCAGTGGCCAGCAGCAGGCGGCCGGTTTCATCGTGATCGGGCGACTGGACTTCGGGAATTGCCGACATGCGCTGGCCTGGCTGGCGTTGGATTTGGGGTGGCGCGAATCCTAACCCAAGCCATGTGGATGGAATTTCACCTGATTTCACGCGAGCGACGCCAGAGCACTGCCGCGGCTGTGAGCATGGCCCATTCCAGCACCGCGAGCAGCAAAGTGGTCGGCGCCACTGGCCAGAACGCGACCAGGGTGATGGCACGATAGGCCACGATGGGCACGTAGAACGCGAGGGCAAGGACCAGGCCGTTACGCGGCTGTCTGCTCCAGGCAAAGTAGGCGAACAGGAACGCCATACCCAGTTGCAGGCCGCCGTAGATGACCAGGTATTCCGACTGGCCCGAACGCGTGAGTGTCTGGAAGCCGACGGCCGCCGAGGTTTCCGCAGGGAAAACCGTGCACCAGATCGCGAGGAAGGCATACAGGAAAGCGTTGAGGTACAGGTAGGCGTTGAGCATGGATGGTTTCTCAAGAGCACGCGGTTACCCGCATGAGTGGCGGAAGCGGGCAGGTGGGCCGCATGAATGTTCACGAGTTGCTGCAACCTTTCGCCAGCGGCGTGCGCGCCGCGTTGGTGACCTCGGCAAGGCTGGACAGGCTGCGCGTGTGGGCAGGAAATTCGATGCGCACCGCAGGATAGTCACCCGTCTTGTCACGGATATTGCCAATGCCCTCGAAGCGCACGAGTCGTTTGTCTTTATTGGCGTAGGTGACGGTGATGTTCGGCAAGGCGCCTGCATACCAGGCGTCCAGCGCAAGGCGATAGCGCCGGGTGGTGCTGTCGCTGGCAAGCGGCGCGATCCGGAAGTCCATGGATTCCAATCGACTCGGCACCAGGAAGCGGACACGCCGGGATCCCGGTTCGGCCATTGCCTCCCATTGCTGGCGCACATGGGCATCGAAGCCGGCGTCGATGACCTGGCCATCCTGGGCAGGTAGGCGCTTGCTTCGTTCTACTGAAGCCGAAGACGCCCTCGTGTACACCTGGCGCACTCCATCGCGAGTGCGCACGCCTTCACGGTAACCATCGCGCCCGTCGACGAGTTCGAAGTCAGGGGCGGCATCGCCGCTGGCAACATGCTTGCGCGCGAACGCGTCACCATCGGGACAACGGTACAGCACCAGCCGTTGGCCCTTGTCTTGGACCCAATGCGATTCGCGATACAGCAATTCGCCGCTCTTCCTTGCGTAGGCAAGTCCCTCGTAATGCTCGACGGCCATGGCAGTGCCGATGCTGCCTAGTGAAGCCAGTAGCGCGAGCGCACATAGGATTGGGATGGAAGCAGGGCGCATGCAGGGAGTGCGTGGGTGAAGTCAGGAGTCAATACGGGCAGGGCTTTGTTCCGGATGCACGCAGGTGGGATTCCTGTCATCTCACATTAGCCGGGCATGCAGTCCCAACGGCGATATGATTCGATCAGGTACCCAGGACGGGTGCTTCCCATGGACAAGGACGATCACATGCGCAGCCTGATGCTTGCTTCTGTTCTGCTTATCCCTGCCGCCGCCAACGCCCAGCAGGTCTACAAATGCGTCAACGGCAAGGACGTGAGTTACCAGTCCGCACCGTGCGCTGCGGGTCACACCGTTGCCAAACAGTGGGACGCCACGCCGGACCCCGAGCCCATGGCAGAGGAAGTCGCCCAACTTGCGGTCAAGCGCAAACAGGATGCCGCCGAGTCAGCCCAGCTCAGGCGGGCTGCCAGCACCCACCGGACCCGTTCCACGGGCAGCAGCAACCGGACCTCAATAAGTGCCGCGGACGCACGCTGCAATGCGGCCAAAGACCGACGCGCCAGGAAGCTGGAAGCCGTCGGCCTGAAACGTACCTTCGATCTGCTGCGCAAACTGGACGATGCGGTACAAACCGCATGCAAGCCGTAGCGGTAACGCTGGAAGTCGGGGCCAGGGGCATCGATGCAGTGCCAGTGGATCCGGCAATGCGCAGGGAAAAGGGGAATTCCACTTGGAACCGGGCTCAGTAAACTTGTGACCGCAAAATGCTGCTAGTTCGTCTATAAATCAACCAGTTAGTACAGTTGAGATTGCAAACAACAGATTTTCAAATTGTGGGGACAAATTTGTGGAACTGTGACAATACCGAGTGATTAGCAAAGTCGTGACATTACAGGGAACGGTCCTACGGAGTTCCTGATCGACTACAAAGTGCCTACCGCTCTAAGGAGAGGGTCATGGGCACAGACCGCAAACAGCTTTACTTGCCTTGGGCGGACGATGCCCTGATTCCAGGTGAGTCGACGTACGCACTGATTAACAAGTTGGCATGGTTCTCGAATCGGGGCCCGTTGCAGCTAATACGTGACCTTAAAGCTACTGAAGAAAGGCCTTCGCCTACCACGCCCGTTAGGCTCGATTACACCGCAACGACGGATGTGTGGAAGAGCATTGCAACCTTGCCAAGCATCCCGCGGATTCACGGCTTCCAACTGGATGACTATGTCAGAAAATTTAGTTACGAATCCATTTGCGGGTACTCCAGCTCTCTTGTGCGCAACGCGCTGCGCTTTTGCCCTGATTGCATTTCACTCGGAATGCATTTCGAAGTTTTGCAATTGACTTTCGTCGATTGCTGCCCCTTGCACAAAGAGCCGATCGCTTCTCACTGTAAAGAATGCGGCTGCGAGATCTCGTACTCAAGTAATTCCCAACAAGGCCCGTTCTCATGTGGCTCGTGTAATGCTTCTCTTCTCCAGAGCGGACTTGAAAGTCTGCGCGAAAACCTGAGTGAACGCCGACGCATTGCTTGGGCGCACACAAGCCTTGTGAAGAAGCTGTCCATTGTTCCAAATATGTATTATCACTCGTATAGTAAATTCCAACGAGATCAGCAGGTCGAGGCTGCCCAGAAGCACGCGATGGCTCGAATGTTGGATAACCGACCCAGAGGGTCGCAGCAACCTCTGACTCTCCCTTCCGCATACGTTGCGGTCAAAGTTGAACGGGATAAATCGGGAATTCCAAGGCTAAAACGGTTGTCGCATACCATGCTTTCCTCTCTGGGAAAACAACCTTCCCAGTTTTTCCAACACAGCGAGCGACGCCTTTCTCAACTGCGAGTCGGGGCCTGGGCGGTACAGAATTTTCACGATCATATTGCGTGTATTTGCGCTGCACGAGAGCTGATGAAAGTTGATCCCAGCAGACCACGAGAGGATGTCGAAGGGAACGATTCACATGCATGCAGTATAGGCAGGGGGTTTGCGGCGTGGGAGATGGGACAAGAGGATCGGGCACGCGAGTTGCTCGAGGAGTCTCTTTGGAAGGCTTGGGGGTTGTCGGAGCGGTCCATCAGATTATTCGCTTTTTACGCTCTGGAAAAGGCATGTCTTGGAAGCGCAATAATGCGATTCGTCGAGGATGACAAATACGAGCTGAGGACGTGGCAGAGACACAACTTCTCGCTTCATCTCGCTGAATCAAAGTTTGGTTCCGATTTCAAAATAGAGCAGGCGGTTTTATGTCTGGACTTTGATCAGCTCAACCTCGACGATGGGTGCCATCTCTGCGATCGAAATTCCGACGTGCAGTTGCAATGGCTCGGAGACGTGATTCAGAAAGTGCCACCACAGCAACTAATCCAAGCGCTGGTGAAGGAATACGGCACGGGACCTCGCTTGGCTAGATCGCGGGAGTGGATGCACGAGGAGATCAACCAACGTGTCCGGCTCACTCTAAAATGTGGCGCCTCCCCCCAACTAACGCCGCACCTGACTTCTTGTCGGCGATGAGTACCGTCGGTCTGTATTCTTCTGTTGCCTCCGAGCGGTCGGCGAGTAGCTATTTGTGATCGGAAGGGAACAAAGTAAATCGCGCTCATACTCTGCGGAAATCTCTTTGTGTGTCGACAAGATGCCAGAGACTAACGCGCGTGTGGCGGCTTTGACGCTCGCCGTGGTAGGTGCCCAGTCCAGCCCTGGAAGTGCTTCATAGCGGGAGGGAAGAGGCTGATCTACGAACTCGTGAATATCTTCGCCTGCCGCGTGGACGCACTCGCAGGCGTCGCGTATTTCTGGCGTATCTTTGATCAGGAGGGGAACTGGCGGAAAATTGTAAAACGTACGAGTGTAGCCAGCAGGCGGTGATCGATCACCCCAGTACTTGATTGAAACCACAGCGCCATACATCGGCAATTTTATGGCCTCAGCTATTTCGGACGCATCTTCGAATCCACGTTTTGTCAGTGATTCGCAAAATTGAGAGACCGCGTCCTCGGCTATTTTTACGATGTCCTCGGTTGGGCGGCCCTTTGCCCACCAAACGATTTCATGGAGGAATGCCATCAGGAACAAGAGCGTTTCTGGCGTTGCAGCCTCCACCAAATCTTGCACTGCACACTTTTTCAGGTAGGGATAGAGCCGAGGCCGCAGATGTTGGAGCGCCCTGACGGCACGTGCAGGAAGAAACATCAACTCGCGTTCGGCGAGAAAGCTCGACAAATATGCACGGGAATGAGCAACAGGTGGCGGATCCTCGCGCTGATAAACCCGGAACTCCTTGAGGAGCCAAGGGCGCGAGGCAGGGACACGTTCGCACACGCGCTCAAATAAATTGAATCGTGCTCCCGTATCGTCGAATTCCTTCCAGTAGTTCCCATCCGGGTTCTTCCCGGATGCGTAGATCTCCTGGAATACATGCGGAGCAATTCGTTCGGGTAGAACGCCGCCCATATCGGTGGTCGGCATGAGTAACGTTCTATCTAGCCATCGGACGTTTCCATCCTGAGACTTGCACAGGTAACGAGCCCACAGCCTTTGGCTCTGGTAAGCAAAGTCGCTAGCAGAAATATATTCCATGTTCAAGGCCAGGATTCAAATTAGAACCTCACCGGTAGGTTACACCCGCCGCTGCTAGGCTTGAGGCACTTTCATTCAAGCCAACGGTTTTTTAACTATTGCAAAAAATTGAGCCCACCCAGTGCGAATGGGTGGGCTCGGTTCAGGTCGCAGGAGGACCTGTTAATGCCAGCCGAAAATAACCCCTCCCACGCGGCGGGTCAAGGCGGTTTTTGCCCTGGCGATTGTCCCTCCGAGGCCGGGGGCGATCATGGCTAAGCATGCAAAGACTCCCGCCCAGCAAAAGCGGAATAGATACGTTGCGGCAGTTCGTGCCCGTGGCGCAAGCGGACACAATCTGTGGTTTGTCTCGCCGCCCCAGGATCCTCCTGATCCGCCGCTGACCCTCTGCTCGGACCTCGAGCTGGAGTGCTTTCTGTTCTTGGAGGGAGAGGCCGACCTGGTTTCGTTGGACTACAGCCCGCTGCGCCTCGCAGGTGATGAGCCTCGTTCTCGGCTCCGTCATTACGCGATCGCTACGACGCTACAAGGTCATCTTCTCGACATAGATTTTGATCCCGAAGGGCGCGGGGTGAGCCCGCCAGGCAGGCGCGTTGTCAACCTTGCCATGCTCAATGCGGCCAAGACCCGTATTCACAGTTGGCGGGCCATCGTCTCGGCGATCAATCGCTGTCGCTCACATGAGCTGAACGCGGTTATTTTTCGGTGCCGCCATTTGGTCGAGGAGCAGCCGTGCATCTCGATCGGTGCCCTTTGTAACCAAGTGGACGAACATTCCGCTCTGGTCGCTGGTGCCATAGGAACGATGCTACGCGCCCGAGAACTTGAGAGTGATGTTGACCAGGATTTGTGGGGTCCTGCCACCAAGGTTTGGGGGCGCACCCATGGCTAACGTACGCAATACCTTGCGCACGGTCCCTGCGGACCGCTTGGCACTCGATACATGGGAAATGCCTGCGTTGGACGATCTTGAAGTCGAGCAAAAGCAGCACTTTCACGTACTGGCCAAGGCCATTTGGCACTACGTCGGCGGCGGCACCCTTTCAAAACATCTTCGGGATAACGGCATCCATCAGGAAGTGTTCTATCGCGCTTTTGATCGATGCGTGACGCTGGATACTCGCGGCAAACCGCTCGGCTGGGTAGGTCTCCTGCCGCGTATCGAGGTGAAGCCCCGCAAAAGAACGGCTTCGATTGAAGAATATTCGGGAAAAAAGGGCGGCTTGAGTGGGGCTCTGGAACAATTCCTGCGGCTGAACAAGGAAATACGCGGGGCACTACACACCTACCTCAACAAGAACGCCAAACGCCAACCTGGAGGAGAGGCTGGAATTCGCCACAAGTCGGTCCATATCGAGTTCCTGAAGCTGTGTTCGGTCGATGATCCGGCACATGAGCGGTGGCCTTTCACCTGTCAACGCAAAGGCGCAGGCGCCATTCGAAACTTCGTCTGCAGTTACCTCAGAAATAACTACGACAAGATTGTCGCCACACAGTTTGGAGATAAGGCAGCTACGAAGTCCAAAGCTGGGACTGGCCATCAGTCTCGGCTTGTCGCCTGCATGCCCTTCGACATCGTCGAAATGGACGAGCACGCCGCAGGCTTCATTGGCTCAGTGAAGATACAAACACCTGAAGGTACACGGATACTCGACGCAGGACGGATCACGATTTTGCTTTTAGCTGATCGCTTCAAAGGCTATATCCTAGGCTTCAAAGCAATTTTTCGGGACTCTGCTAACAGCGGCGATGTTCTCGATGTTCTGCACGCAGCAACGGTGGGTGAGCCTGGTTATGCCCACAGCAAAGCGGAAGAAGCACCGTTTCGTCCTCTCGTTGATTTAGATCAACGATTTGGTTGGTGCGGCTTCAACTGCTTGCTCTTGGACAATGCGCTGATCCATCTCGCTAACGACGTGGTATCGAGGACAATGGCGCTTAGCGGATGCGCCGTCAACTTTGGGCCGGTCCATACCCCCGCACGCCGTCAGCTTGTCGAGCGCATCTTCAATGCCTTAGAACGGTCCGGGTTTAAGCGACTAAGAACGACGACTGGATCAGGCCCACAAGATCCAAAGAAGCAAAATCCAGAAGAAGCAGCACAGAAATGCACGCTGACGGATATCGAGATCGTGAAACTCATCGCGGATTTGGTGCGCAAATTCAACGCCAACATTGGCAAGCAAAACCTAGCCGCAAGCCCAGCACAGCGGATGGCCTCTCTTATCTCGGGAGAGGAGCGGGAACAATACCTTTTCCCGTTTCTTCCGCCGCAACAGCCGGGTGAGTCGGATCTATCGAAGCTGGTCATCCGGGTCCAAGTCAAAGGCAACAAGAAAACCGGGCGAAGGCCATACTTTTCATATCTGGAGGCCGACTACACGTCTACGGAAATCGCGGAGAATTGGAAGTTGATCGACAAATGGATCGTGCTTCATGTGACCAGATCCAATATCCGGAGTATCCCCGCATTCCATAACGGGAAGCCATTGGGCGAGTGTAGGCCGGGTGGACGTTGGCGACATAGCGACCACTCCATTGATCTACGCAAGTACATCAACCAGTTGACGCGGGAAGGCTATATAGATAACGACTTCAATGGTGATGTTGTCGCCGCCTTCACCGAACAACTTGGCAAAGACGTCATCTCCACGAAGAACGCCAAGAAGGCGGCAAAACCCTCCGTTCGTCAGTTGGGCGACCACATAGTAAGGCGGGAGGAGGCATGTGCTGTCGATGAGGAGGGCTTGTCACAGGAGGCAACGGAGGCTGTCAGCGAGCTCCTGAATCGGGCCAGTAAGCCGAACAGTGGTGACTACATGCAATGGGAAGACATCGGAGCCTTTAATGGTGACGGCCATGAATATTGAAGAAATCATTGCACTGCGTGACCAAGTGTGGGACGAACACCCCATCATCACAGAGCGCGCCATTCTTCCTACACTTTCATTGATGAATGTCATTAGCCGGGTATGGAGCCTCGGCAGGAAAGGGCGAGGCTCCATTGCGTGGTATGCGCAGCCCCTGTCCGGGAAGAGTTTCTGTGCCGAAGCATTGGTCGTAGAAATGAAGCGCAAGAAGCCCGGGTGTGGCGTGCTTATTTTCGAGGTGGTGGAAGATACAAATCAAGCCGAAGGTCGACTGCTGTCCGAGATGCTCAACCAAATCGATTACGCGCCCAAGATTTCCAGGGACTTGGCTGGAAAGCGAACGCAGGTGCATCGAGCGTTATTGGCACTGTCAGGCGAGGCACGGCACTTGTTCCTTATTTTCGATGAAGCGCAGGAGCTCAGTGGCGACGAGTTTGCTTGGCTCAAATCGGTCATCAATCGCCTGGTCCGGGATCGGGTGAAGGTCACTGTCGTCCTCTTTGGCCAGATTGAGTTGAAAGATCAGCGCTCAAAGCTCAAGGAGACCCGGTCTGACCTGGAAAAGCGTTTTATGTCGACGCTCAATGAGCTGAAAGGCCCACGCGGAGAAATTGAGCTCGCGGTTCCGCTGGAGGCAATTGATAGTAAATCGGAATACCCCATCGGTTCGGGGCTGACGTACAGTCAATTGCTGCTTCCTAGGTTCTACGCGGCCGGCGGTCGCCTCCACAGGTCGACCGGCGACATCGCGCAACAACTGAAACGACTCAGGCTCACCGGAGAGGAAAACGTTGTCTCTATGTCGGTCGTTGCGAGCTACCTGGCCAACCTATTCATTCATTTACGCAACTTCGACAGCCCGGATCTGGCAATCACGCCTGAGCTCTTGCGACAGATTCCGATGGGGTAATGGACGACCCATTGCCTCTTTATGTCCCCATCCTGGACGAACACTGGCGTACCAACTCGCTCTATGGCCTTTTGGAAGCGGCAGGGAGATTCAATCTCTGCAGTGCCTGGGAGATGAGTCGGCTTGTGGATGGTTGGACAGAAAAGGCGTTCGAGCTTAGGCCGCCTCCTCAGGTAGCGAACTTGGCCGCATTCGTGACATGGGCCGCCAAGTGCGAAGTTGAGTCGATCACGCCGCACCATCAAGCGCTGCGTACCGTGCTGGAAGTCGCACAACGGGATGCTCGGCAAGTGGGCCCTGGCTGGCTAACTCCGTGGTTGAAGTGGTGTCCAGTCTGCGCAGATGCGAAGACGCATCGGATAGTGCACCAGCACAAAGCAGTCGTATTGTGCCCGACGCACAGTGTCCGACTGCTGACGCACTGCATGTATTGCGGAGCATCGTCACCTTACCGAGTGCAGCGCCATTCGGACCTATTTCAATGCACCCAATGCGGGGAGTACGTTAACAGTAATGGCGCATTGGCGACGAAATTTCACAGCAACAATCGGCAAGACGCTGCACTCACTGCAATGACACAAGTCCGAACAAGGGCGGAGGCGATTATCATTCCTGAGCTACCGGATTGTAGTCAGGCACCTATCTCGCGCCCTCATTATTCGGTCATGGCACAAGATCTGCGCATTTTGTATGGCGAACTTACCACGGATCCTCGATTGCGTTCGGAAACAAGCAAGATACTTGCGCATTATTTCTGCTTCGCGCACCTGCCACTGGAGACTGCAACGAAAACATATGTCCGCAGCGACTACGAGAGTGGTGTTCTTTCTCTATTGCAGCAGGTCGATACATTGGCAATGCTGACTGGACACTCTTGTATTGCATATCCGATAGAAAATGACAGAAGTGACTATAGGGACTGTCCCTGTGGCACGGGATTCCGGCTATGGCTACGACGGGTGGGGGTTGGCAGATTTGAAGACTTTGCCACAAGGTATGGTGACATTCAGAGTGATGTATATGAGTCATCACATCTCGGTTTGTGAACCGCCCCGGGAATCGTGGAGGCTGTTTGGTTTAAGTCATGCCGCCATCGCGATGGCTTGACTGGCGAGTTGCCGGTAGTAGTTTGCCTCAGCCTCTGCAGGCGGGATATAGCCGATAGGTTCAAGTAGTCGCTGGTGATTGAACCAGTCCACCCATTCCAGCGTGGCCAGCTCCACCGCCTCCCTGGTTTTCCACGGTGCTCGCCGATGGATCAACTCGGCTTTGTAGAGGCCGTTGATCGTCTCGGCCAGCGCGTTGTCGTAGCTGTCGCCTTTGCTGCCCACCGACGGCTCGATGCCGGCCTCGGCCAGACGCTCGCTGTAGCGGA
>CALCNV010000025.1 GCA_937897645.1 uncultured Lysobacteraceae bacterium | reverse complement strand
GCGCCGTCGGCACCGCCGGCCAGCGCTGCACCACCACGCGCCGCCTGATCGTGCATTCGTCGATCTATGACAACGTGTTGGCCACGCTGATCAAGGCCTACAAGCAGGTCGAAGGCAAGATCGGCGACCCGCTGGACCCGGCCAACCTGATGGGCCCGTTGAACAGCCCACACGCCGTGCAGCAGTTCCTGTCCTCCATCGAAAAAGCCAAGGCCACGGGCGGCACCGTTGAAACCGGCGGCACCGCGATCGACCGCGCGGGCAACTTCGTGTTGCCAGCGATTGTCACCGGCCTGAAGAACACCGATGAAGTCGTGCAGCACGAAACCTTCGCACCCATCCTGTACGTGATGAAGTACGAAACGCTGGACGAAGCCATCGACATGCAGAACGCCGTGCCGCAGGGCCTGTCGTCGTCCATTTTCACCCAGAACCTGAAAGCGGCCGAGCAGTTCCTGTCCGCGGCCGGTTCCGACTGCGGCATCGCCAACGTCAATATCGGCACCAGCGGTGCGGAAATCGGCGGCGCGTTTGGTGGCGAGAAGGAAACCGGCGGTGGCCGCGAATCGGGCTCCGACGCGTGGAAGGTCTATATGCGCCGCCAGACCAATACGATCAACTACTCCGACTCGCTGCCGCTGGCGCAGGGCATCAAGTTCGACCTGTAAAGCAGTTGCAGGTTGTTGGTTCCTGGTTGTTGGTGCAGAGCGACCAGCGCCAACGCCTGGAACCAACCACCAAGAACCAACAACCATCCCTACCCCTTGGAGTTGCAGATGAATGTCCCCGTCCGCCAAAGCAGTACGCTCGCCCTGGTCAGCCTGATCGCCGGCATCCTCGGCTGGACGCTGGCGCCTTTCCTTGGCAGCGTGGTGGCCGTCATCACCGGGCATATGGCGCGCAAGGAACTCCGCCTGAATCCGGCCATGGAGGGTAGCGGCTTCGCGACTGTCGGCCTGATCCTGGGCTGGGTGGCGTTGGCCTTCTGGATCCTCGGCATCGTGTTGTTCGTGCTGTTCTTCGGCGGACTGGCCTGGCTTGGCTTCCAGAACGTCTGATTGATGTATGGCCTGGCCCGCCCGTTCCTGTTTGGACTGGACGCCGAGCGCGCGCATGCGCTGGGGCTGAAGTCCATCGAGCTTGCGTACCGCAGCGGCACCAGTCCGCTGCTGGCACGCAAGGTCGAGGACCTGCCCACCAAGGCCTTCGGCCTGACCTTTCCCAACCCGGTGGGGCTTGCGGCAGGCATGGACAAGAACGGCGCGCACATCGATGCGTTGCTGGCGCTGGGTTTCGGTTTCGTGGAAATCGGCACCGTCACCCCGCGCGCGCAGGCCGGAAATCCGAAACCGCGCATGTTTCGCCTGCCCCAGCACAACGCGGTGATCAACCGCCTGGGTTTCAACAACGAAGGCGTGGACATGCTGGTGCGCAACGTGGAACGCGCGCGGCGCCAGAAGGGCTTGCTGGGCATCAACATCGGCAAGAACAAGGACACCTCCAACGACCGCGCCGCGTCCGATTACCTGTATTGCCTGGAGCGCGTGTACCCGCTGGCGGACTACGTCACCATCAATATTTCTTCGCCCAATACCGCCGGCCTGCGCGAATTGCAGGAAGAGCAAGCGTTGCGGCACCTGATTGGCACGCTGCGCGAAGCACAGGAAGAACTGGGCGCGCAGCACGGCAAGCGCGTGCCGATGCTGGTGAAGATCGCACCGGACCTTTCCGACGAAGACATCGATGCGGTTGCGCGCGTATTGCGCGACCTGTCCGTGGATGGCGTCATCGCCACCAACACCACGGTCTCGCGCATGAGCGTGCAGGACCACAGGCTGGCGCATGAAACCGGCGGCCTGTCGGGCGCGCCGTTGATGGGCCAGTCCACCATGGTGCTGCGCAAATTGCGTACTCGCCTGCCTGACAGCATCCCGGTGATCGGCGTGGGCGGCATCCTTTCAGGTGCCGATGCCGTGGCGAAGATGTCCGCAGGCGCCTCGCTGGTGCAGACCTACACCGGGCTGGTCTATCGCGGACCCGACCTGGTGCGCGAATGCGTGGAATCGATACGTCGGCGCCGCGAATTCGGCAGCAGTTCGGCTGGCGCGGTATGACGCCCGCCTGGCGACTGACCGCAGGCGCACCGCTGCAGGCACGCAATACGTTCGGCGTTGCCGCTATCGCTCCGTTCTTGATTGAAGTCACCGACGCGGCCGCGCTGCCTGACGTGCTGGCCTTGCCGCAGGTGCAAGCTGCTCCGGTCCTGCTGCTGGGCGGCGGCAGCAACCTGCTGTTCGCCGGCGATCCGCAAGGTGCGGTGATCGCGCTCGACACACACGACATCTCCGTCCTCGTGGAGACGGCCGAGTCTGCACTCGTCCGCGTCGATGCCGGCGTGCCGTGGCATTCACTCGTGCTGTGGGCGCTGGAACATGGCCTGATGGGCCTTGAGAACCTGGCGCTGATTCCAGGCACCACCGGTGCAGCGCCGATCCAGAACATCGGCGCCTATGGCACGGAAGTCGGGGAGTTCATCCACGTAGTGGAAGCCTTCGACCGCAGCAGCGGCAACGTGGCTCGCCTTACCGCGAAAGATTGCGCGTTCGCCTATCGCGATAGCCTGTTCAAACACGCTCCCGACCGTTACATCGTCATCGCGGTGGAGTTCACTTTGCCACGCCAGCGTGCGCTCAAAGTCGGGTATGCCGGCATTCCCGAAGAGCTGGAATCCATGGGGATCATGGACCCCGGTTTCCGCGATGTCGCCGCAGCGGTGATTCGCATACGCCAGCGCAAATTGCCGGACCCTGCCGTCATCGGCAACGCCGGCAGCTTCTTCAAGAATCCCATCGTGCCGGCCAGCCAGGCACAGTCCCTCCAGGACCAAGACGCCGACTTGCCGGTGTTCCGCGGCGATGCACCCGACAATCGCAAGCTGTCCGCGGCATGGATGATCGAATCCTGCGGCTGGAAGGGCTTCCGTGACGGCGACGCAGGCGTGGCGGCATCGCATGCGCTGGTGCTGGTCAATCACGGGACGGCGACGGGCATCGAGTTATTGTCACTGGCACGGCGCATTACGGATTCCGTGCAGGCGCGCTTCGGCATCCAGATCGAGCCGGAGCCGAAGATCATCGGGGCCGTCTGGTAGTTGCTGGTTCTTGGTTGCTGGTTCTAACTCCTCACTTCTAACTCCTCACTTCTAACTCCTCGTCTCTCGCCACGAGAATGACCACCGACGACACCTCACCACCCGCCACGGCCCCGCTCGCGACACCCATGCGGGCCGCGCTGCTGATGCTGGGCAGCACCCTGTTCTTCGGTTTGATGGTGGTGGCGATCCGGTTGGCGTCTTCGAGCATGCATGCGTTCGAGATCGCTTTCTTCCGTAATTTCTTCGGCCTGGTCGTCGCCCTGCCCCTGCTGCTGCGGCATGGCCCGGGCTTCCTGCGCACCACCCAGTTCCCGCGCTACCTGTTCCGCTGCGTCATCGGCATCTGTTCGATGCTGGCAGGGTTCTGGGCCATCACCCACCTGCCGCTGGCGCAGGCGGTGTCGCTGTCGTATTCCACGCCCTTGTTCGTGACCATCGCAGCAGCCGCGCTGTTGGGCGAACAGGTGCGCGCCCGGCGCTGGACGGCGGTGATCCTGGGCTTCATCGGCGTACTGATCATCGTGCGTCCGGGCACGGCCGAGTTCAATACCCACGCGATGGTCGCCGTGCTGGCCGCAGTGCTGAGCAGCATCGTGGCCATCCAGATCAAGCAGCTCTCGGCCACCGAACCCGCCGACCGCATCGTCATCTACACCACCCTGCTATGGGTGCCCATGTCACTGCTGCCGGCGATGAGCGTGTGGCAATGGCCGCAAGGCATCACCTGGCTGTGGCTGGTCGCGGCCGGCGCGATGGGTACCGGCGGGCACATGCTGTGGACGCGCGCGTTGAAGCTGGGCGAAGTCTCGGCGCTGACCCCGATCAGTTTCATGCAGCTGCCACTGGTGGTGCTGTTCGGCTGGTGGCTGTTCGACGAACCATTGGATCACTGGACACTGCTGGGTGCCGGTATCATCTTCGGTGCCAATGCCTACATCGCGCGACGCGAAGCTGTACTCGCACGACGTGCTGCATCAGGCGCCAGCACTTCAGCTGCCAAGCCTGGCGAATGACCTGCCTTCACCCTTCGAGATAACCACATGGCCATGTCCGAATCCGATATCCAGAAAGGCTGGATCTACCGCACCAGCCACAACCAGGAACGACTGGTGCTGGGCTGGGACCGCGACGGTCGGGTGGTGTATTGCTCGAAGGGCAAGGACAAGGAACGCCCGTTCCTGAACTGTCACGTGCGCATCACCGGCCAGAAATTCGCCCAGCGCGCCATCGGCAAGGTCAGCCAGATCGAAGACCTGAAGCCCTACCTCATCGCCAACAAGGCGACGACGGTCGTGGTGCGTTAGGTCGATTGCGTCGATTGCCACGGCCGGTTCCGGCCATGGAAGGAAATCAGGTACACGCCCACTACCCACGCCGTGGCCGCCATCCACCCGGCGAGGATGTCCGAGGGATAGTGCACGCCCAGGTAGACGCGTGAATAACCGACCAGCAGCACGAAGGTTGCGGCCAGCAGTGTCATCGGCCAACGCCAGCGCGTGTGCCATGCCAGCAACACCAGCACCATCGCAAGAGTCATCGAACCCATGGCGTGGCCACTGGGGAAACTGAAGGTGTCTTCCGGGGAAATGGATTCCCACAGCGTCGGCCGGTCGCGCTGGAAGAACTGCTTGGTGCCCAGGTTCAACAACGCGGAACCCATGAACGCGACGGCGGCGAAGGTCGCTTCGCGCCAACGCCTGAAGCCCAGCAGCACCAGCACGACCAGCACATCGAGGGCGATGACACCCTGGTAGCCCAGCTTCGATACCACCACGAAAAATGCATCAAGCGTCGGTCTGGCATAGGCGTGCGCATGCAGCAGGATCACGTCGTCGAACACGAACTGTTCCAGCTCGTGCACCTCATCCGCAAGCTGCGCGAATACCCACAGCGGCAGGAACATGCCGAAGAAGAACAGCAGTATCCAGCCTGCCTGCTGCTTCAAGACCTGGAGAAGCGCGCGGATGCCGCGCGCCTGCGACTCACCCTGCACTGCGCGCGTACCGCTTGTCCACGTAGTCGTCGATCACCGCCACGAACTCGGTGGCGATGTTCTCGCCGCGCAAGGTCATGGCTTTCTCGCCATCGATGAAGACCGGCGCACTGGGCGCTTCGCCCGTACCCGGCAAGGAAATGCCGATATTGGCGTGGCGCGATTCGCCGGGGCCGTTGACGATGCAGCCCATCACCGCCAGGGTCATGTTCTCGGCGCCCGGGTGGCTGACTTTCCACTCCGGCATCTTCGCGCGCACGTGGTTCTGCACCACGCCAGCGAGCTCCTGGAAGAATTCGGAAGTCGTGCGTCCGCAGCCCGGACAGGCCGTAACCATCGGCGTGAAGGCGCGCAGGCCGGTGGTCTGCAGCAGTTCCTGCGCGACGATGACTTCCTGCGTACGCGACTGGCCCGGTTCCGGCGTCAACGAGATGCGGATGGTGTCGCCGATGCCTTCCTGCAGCAACACGGCCAAAGCGGCTGAAGAAGCCACGATGCCCTTGCTGCCGATGCCGGCTTCGGTCAGGCCCAGATGCAGGGCGAAATCCGAACGCTGCGCGAGATCGCGGTACACCGCGATCAATTCCTGCACGCCGCTGACTTTGCAGCTCAAGACGATGCGTTCGCGCGGCAGGCCGATTTCCACCGCGCGTTCGGCCGAATCCAGGGCGGAGCGGATCAGGGCTTCGCGCAGCACCAGGCTGGCTTCCCAGGGTTCGGCGCGCTGGGCGTTTTCATCCATCAATTGCGCAGCCAGTGACTGGTCCAGCGAGCCCCAGTTGACGCCGATGCGTACCGGCTTGCCGTACTGGATTGCGAATTCGATGAGCTGCGCGAACTGGGTGTCCTTTTTGCGCCCGAAACCGACGTTGCCCGGATTGATGCGGTACTTGGCCAGCGCTTCGGCACAGCTCGGCTCGTTGGCCAGCAGGGTGTGGCCGTTGTAGTGGAAGTCGCCGATCACCGGCACGTCGATGCCCATCATGCGCAGCTTTTCAACGATGCGCGGCACGGCGGCGGCGGATTCGGGATTGTTGACGGTGACGCGCACCATTTCCGAGCCTGCGCGCCACAGTTCCGACACCTGCTTCACCGTAGCGGCGATGTCAGCGGTGTCGGTATTGGTCATGGACTGCACCACGACCGGCTTGCCGCCACCCAAGGTCACCGCACCGATGTTTACAGCGCGGGTGATGCGGCGCGGCGCGGCGCCGGCTTCGATGGGCAGCTTGCAGGGTGCGGAAAAGTCGTTCATGGAGGGTATTTTAGCGCCTGGCGCGCACGGCGACCTGCCGCACAGGGTCAAATGCTCTTGTGGGAGGGGCTTTAGCCCCGACGCTTGCATGCCTGCCAAGAGCGTCGGGGCGGAAGCCCCTCCCACAAGTAGAGCCCTCCCACAAGAGCGGCGGATCATGGGTTAGGGTATTCACATGCTCGAAGACCCCGCCCGCGACGTCCTCACCCCCACCCAGCTCAATACGCTGGCCCGCGACCTGCTGGAAAGCGCTTTTCCGCTGGTCTGGGTGGAAGCCGAATTGGGCAACGTCACCCGTCCTGCGTCGGGTCACCTGTATTTCACCCTGAAGGACGCGCGCGCGCAGGTGAAGTGCGCCATGTTCAAGCCCAAGAGCCAATGGCTGAAGTTCGTGCCGCGCGAGGGCCTGCGCGTGCTGGGGCGCGGACGCCTCACCCTGTACGAAGCCCGCGGCGACTACCAACTGGTGATGGACCACCTGGAGGAAGCCGGCGAAGGCGCGCTGCGACGCGCGTTCGATGAGCTGAAGGCGAAGCTGGCGGCGGAAGGCCTGTTCGATGCGGAACGCAAGCGCGCACTTCCGGCACACGTGCAGCGCCTGGGCGTCATCACTTCACCCAGCGGCGCCGCCGTGCGCGACGTCTTGAGCGTGCTGGCGCGACGCTTCCCCTTGCTGGAAGTCGATGTGCTGCCCGTACCCGTGCAGGGCGAAACCGCGGCGGCGCAGATCACCGCGATGTTGAAGCGCGCAGCGGCTTCCGGACGCTACGACGTGCTGCTGCTCACGCGTGGCGGCGGCTCGCTGGAAGACCTGTGGGCGTTCAATGACGAGCAGCTGGCACGCGCCATCGTGGCCTCGTCAGTGCCGGTGGTGTCGGCTGTCGGCCACGAGACGGATTTCAGCCTCGCGGATTTTGCCGCCGACCTGCGCGCGCCCACACCCTCGGTCGCCGCCGAACTGCTCGTGCCTGATCGCAACGACCTGGCCCGCCATCTGGACGCCCTGCAGCGGCGCCTGTCCGCGCTGCAACTGCAAACCCTGCGCCAGGCTATGCAACGCGCGGATCGCGCCGTACTGCGCTTGCAGGCGCTGCGTCCTCAGGCGCGCCTGCAACTCTTGCAACGACGCCAGCTGGAAGCGCACCGACGGCTTGAATCCGCATGGCGCGAGCAGTTGGAACGACGTCGTGCAGTCTTGCGCCACGCCGCTGCCGTGCTGCGTGCGACCCAGCCGCGTCGTCGCCTGGCCTTGTTGCGTGAGCGACTGCAGTCGCTGGGTACACGCCCACAAGCAGCAATCGCCCGTGAATTGCAGCGTGACGCTTTGAAGCTCCGTGGACTGGCACGTTCACTGGAAGCCGTGAGTCCACTGGCTACCGTCGCCCGTGGCTATTCCATCCTCACCGATGCGGAAGGCAGGCTGGTGCGCTCGGTGTCGCAGGTGGAAGCCGGCGATGCAGTCGATGCCCGCCTCAGCGATGGCCAAGTCAGGCTCCGCGTCGAGTAAAAATCAATCGTAGGAGCGATGTAAGTCGCGACCGAAACGAGCAGGGCATTTTTTGGACGCAGATAAGAGCGGATAAGATTTGATAATGCCCTTTTGAATTCCGCTCTTATCCGCTTTGATCCGTGTCCAAAGCTCTTGGTTTCTGTCGCGACTTACGTCGCTCCTACACATAAATACTGAAGCTCAACCCCGTTTCCGGACCTGGCGCGTTCACCCTCCCGACCACCACGGGAGATCCACCATGCAACGCCACCTGCACCGCACCCTGCTGTCCTGCGCCACCCTGATTGCCCTCACCGCCCTGTACGGCTGCAAGTCCGCCCCTGAAAACATGGCGGATGCCGCAGCGGAAGCGGATGTCATCCAGGAGTCTTCCGCAACCCTTGATCGCGTGGAGGTCTCGGGCACTCGCATGCGACGCGAAGATGCGCAGCGCGGCATGGCGGCGGCAAGCGCACAAAAGAACGTCGGCTACGCACGACTAGCCCCTCCCCCGCCTCCGCCACCCGCACCTGCTTCCATTGCTTATGAAGCCAATGCAACTGGCGCTTACCTGTCCATTGCGCCAGTTGCCGTACAGCAACAACCGGCCAACACCGAGAAATATGCCCAGCGCACCGACAACCCCGTGCATCGCACCAGCGAGCAGCCGGTCTCCACATTCTCGGTTGATGTGGACACCGGCAGCTATAGCAACGTGCGCCGCATGCTGCGCGATGGCGTGCGCCCGCCGGCGGATTCGGTGCGCGCCGAAGAATTCATCAACTACTTCAGCTACCAGCACCCTTCACCCACTACGCGCGACGTGCCGTTTCGCGTGACGACTGAGTTGACGGCCGCGCCGTGGGATTCCCGCCGACAATTGCTGATGGTCGGCATCAAAGGATATGACGTGGCCAAGGCCACGCTGCCTCCCTCCAACCTGGTGTTCCTGCTAGACACTTCGGGATCCATGGAGTCGCCCGACAAACTACCGTTGTTGAAACAGGCATTCTCCATGCTGGTGCCGCAACTGCGTGCGCAGGACCGGGTGTCCATCGTGGTGTATGCCGGTTCCGCCGGGCTGGTACTGCCGCCCACTCCGGGCGATCGCCACGAAGAAATACTCGCGGCACTGGACCAGCTGCAGGCCGGCGGCAGCACCAACGGCGGTGACGGCATCCAGCTTGCCTACGCCATGGCCAAACAGTCTTTCATGAAGAACGGCGTCAACCGCGTGATCCTGGCCACGGACGGCGACTTCAACGTGGGCACGGTCAGCCAGGAAGCACTGGAAACCCTGGTCGGCGACCAGCGCAAGTCCGGCATCGCGCTGACCACGCTCGGCTTCGGCCAGGGCAACTACAACGACGCGATGGCCGAGCGTTTGGCTGATGTTGGCGACGGCAACCATGCCTACATCGACACCCCGCAGGAAGCACGCAAGGTGCTGGTGGAGGAAATGCAGGCGACCCTGCTGACCATCGCCCGCGACGTGAAGATCCAGGTGGAATTCAATCCGGCGCAAGTGTCGGAATACCGCCTGATCGGTTACGAAAACCGGATCCTGCAACGCGAGGATTTCGCCAACGACAAGGTCGATGCCGGCGATATCGGCGCGGGACACGAAGTCACCGCGCTGTATGAAATCACGCCGGTCGGCTCGGGCGCGGATCGCCTGCCGGCCTTGCGCTACGGCGGCAAGCAGGCCGCTACGGGCAGCAGCAATGAACTGGCTCACCTGCGCCTGCGCTACAAGCTTCCCAGCCAGCAAGCCAGCAAACTGATCGAAACCCCGATCCTGCCCTCTTCGCTGAACACGAAGCCCAGTGAATCCATCCGTTTCGCCAGTGCCGTCGCTGCGTATGCCGACCTGCTGCGTGGCGGCACCCATATCGGCACATGGAGCTGGAACGATGTTGGGAATGCGGCGCGCAACGCGCAGGGCGACGATCGCTACGGCTTGCGCAAGGAGTTCGTTGACCTGGTCACCCAGGCCCGCCAGCTCGTCGCCGCGGAAAACCGGACGCCCACCATCGCGGGCGAATGAACAACGAGGCCCGCACAGGGACGTGCGGGCGGATTTGAAACGTAGGAGCTGCGTAAGCTGCGACTGAAAATCATCAATTCTGGAAAATCCAACGGCTGGATTCAACGTCGGCACGGTCGCAGCTTACGCAGCTCCTACGACGCCCTCTATCAACCCATTTGCGCGGCGGGTCGTCCCAGCAGGTAACCCTGGCCATAACTGCAGCCCAGTTCGATCAAGGCCTGCTTCTGTTCTTCGGTCTCCACGCCCTCGGCGATCGTCTCGATGCCCAGCGTGCTGGCGAGCGCCAGGATCGCGCGCACCAGGGCCAGGCTTTCCGGCCTGCCCTCGCCACCGATGCCGGCCACGAAGCTGCGGTCGATCTTCAGCACCGAAATCGGGAAGCGGTGCAGGTAGGACAACGCCGAGAAGCCGGTACCGAAATCATCCAGCTGCGCCAGGATGCCGTGCTGGCGCAAGGTGCGCAGGATGCGCAAGGTACGCGGCGCATCGTCCAGCAGCGCCACTTCGGTGATTTCCACGCGCATGCGGGCCGGATCCGCGCCGACCGCATCGAACATCGCCAGCAGGCGATCAGCGAAATCAGGCGAGCGGAAATGCCGTGGCGATACGTTGACCGAGATATAGCCTTCGCCTCCACGCGCCAGTTGCGCGACCACCTGTTCGTAGAGCAGCCAGTCGACCTGCTCGATCAAGCCGCTGTCCTCGCCGAGGCTGATGAATTCGGATGGCAACAACAGGCCGCGGCGTTCATGCTGCCAACGCAGCAGTGCTTCATGGCCGATGATTTCGCCGTCTTCAAGGCGCGTGATGGGCTGGTAGAACGGCAGGAAGTCATGGTTGTTGATGGCACGGCGCAGGTCGGCTTCCAGGTCCAGGCTCTGCATCGCCGCTTCGCGCATGGGTTCGTCGAACACCGCATAGCGGTCGCGGCCCTGCGCCTTGGCGCGGTACATCGCGGCGTCGGCGTCACGCAGCAGCTCTTCGCCGTTCTGGTAGCGCGGATGCCAGGCCGCGATGCCAAGGCTGGCGGACGGGAAGAGTTCGCGCCCGGCGACCCACATCGGCCGGCCCAGCACGTTGAGGATGCGTTGCGAAAGCTCGCGCGCGCTTTCCAGGCCATCGGCGTATTCGATCAGGATCGCGAATTCATCGCCACCCAGTCGCGAGACCACGTCGTTGCTGCGCACTGTAGTGGTGATGCGCCGCGCGACTTCGATCAACAGTTCGTCGCCGGCGGCATGGCCGATGCTGTCGTTGACCAGCTTGAAGCGATCCAGGTCCAGGAACAGCACGGCGAACGCCTGGCCGTCGCCATGGCGCGCGCGCTCGATGGCGGACGACAGCCGGTCCAGCAGGTGCGGCCGGTTGGGCAAGCCGGTCAGCCCGTCATGGGTGGCCTGGTAGGTCAGGCGCTGCTCGGCGCGCAGGCGTTCGCCGATCTGCGCCACCAGCTTGGTGTTGGCTTCGGCCAGTTCATGCGTGCGCGCGTCCACGCGGCGCTCGAGTTCGGCGTGGGCGACGCGCAGGTGTTCCTGCGCACGCTGCCGGGCCAGGCCATTGCCGATGTTGTGGGCGACGAAAGTGAGCAGGTTCTGGTCATGCGGGCTGAAGCTCACGTCCGGCGAATAGCTCTGCACCGCGATCACGCCGACCACTTCCTCGTCGCGCAGCAGCGGCACGCCCAGCCAGCTGTAGGCCAATGCGCCATGCCCTTCCAGCTCGCCCTGGCTGAACAATTCATTGAGACGTGGACGATCTGCCAACAGCGCATGCCGCGTCTTGATCACGTACTCGGCAAGCCCGTTGGTGAGCTTGCGTGAGCGACGCACCGGGTCGCGTTCGTCGATGGAGTACGGAAAGTCAAGGTTCACGCCATCGTCGGACAGCAGGGCGATGTAGAAATTGCGCGCATAGATCAGGTCATCGACGACCGCATGCACGTCGGTATAGAAGTGTTCCAGGCTTTCCGAGGTGATGGCCAGCTCGGCGATGCGGAACAGCGCGCGCTGCAGCTTTTCCGCACGCTTGCGCTCCAGGATTTCCGCCTGCAGTTCGCGATTGGCGCGCTGCAGTTCATGGGTACGCACTTCGATGCGCCGATCCAGGTCGACATGCGCGTGCTTGCGATCCAGCGCGGTCAGGATGTGCTGGGCTACGTAGCCGAGCAGGGCCCGGTCCTCGTCCGCGTAGCTCGCTGGCGTGTCATAACTCTGGACCACGATCGCGCCGCACACGCGATCTTCGCGGCGCATCGGCACGCCCAGCCAATCCTGGCTGTCGGGGCCATGGCTGATGTCGCGGATCACGCCGAGTTTCTGGCGGATCGCGGTGGACGGGCCGCGCACCGGCTGCCCGTGGCGAAGCAGCGCGAAGGTCATGCTGTTGGGCATTTCCTCTTCGGTGAATTCACGTTCGGGGTCGGCGACGTAGGTGTCCTTCTGGTCGACGAAATGCAGGAAGCGCACGCTGCGGCGCTGGTCGTCGTACAGCACGATGTAGCAGTTGTCGGCGTACATGAGCGAACCGACCACGGCATGGATCCGGCGCAGCATCTCCGGCATTTCCAGGTCCGCGCTGGCGAGGTCGGCGATTTCATACAGCGCCTGCTGCAGGCGCTTGGATTTTTCCAGGGACACGATGCGTGCTTGCGCGCGCGACGCGTCCAAGGTGGTCACCAGCAAGGTCCTGGCCAGGGCCAGCCAGGATTGGCGCTCGCTGTCGGCCATGGGCTGCGGCAGGCTCGCGGCTACCGCCATGCGCGCGTTGCCGTCGACATTGTCCCAGGCGTGTACCAGCAACTGCGCTTCGTTGGCTTCGCCCTCGACATCGGAAATGGCCTGCTCCGCGCGCTTGCGCAGCGCCGGGCCACCACCCGGGGTCACCGCCCCGCCGTTGCCCAGTGCCCAGTCGCGCCACGACACGGCAACGGCCGCGCCCGCTGGCAGCAGGCTGGCGAGGACCTGCACGATGCGGTCGGTGGGCGATGACAGCACGGCGTCCACCGGGGTCGCGGCCGAGGTGGCCGCATCCAGCGTCGGGACATCCGAGATATCGGTGGTGGGCAGGTGCACGGATTCCCCAAGACTGTTCTTTGAAAGCGATGCTCGACAACATCGCACGCGGCGAACCCCATCCCCGCAGGGTGGACGTTATCAGGTTCCATGCACAGTGCGACGGTCCCGACAACCACAGCCAAGGCCTGCGCCCCCCGCACAGTCGATGCCCCCCGACACCAGGCATGCACCGCGGGACGTGGCTATGCGGATTCCAGCGCAGGCTTTAGGCTTGTTGTTGTGAACGACGTCGCGGAACCCACCGATGAGACCCTGATGCTGGCCTATGCGGCCGGTGATACGGGCGCGTTCGAGCAACTGTATTCGCGCCACCGTACGCGCCTGTATCGTTTCCTGCTGCGACAACTGCGTGACCCTGCCCTGGCCGACGAGCTCTTCCAGGACATCTGGCAGCGTGTCATCACGGCGCGCGCGGGCTGGAAACCCGACGCCGCATTCACGACCTGGCTGTACCGCATCGCGCACAATCGGCTCACCGATCACTGGCGGGCACTGAAGCACCGTCCCCCGGCCCCGGCCGATGGCGATGAACGCGCCGCCCGGGTGCCCGACCCCGACACGCCCGAGCGCAGCCTGTCGGAATTCGAGCAGCGGCGGCGCCTGCAACTGGCATTGGCCGAACTGCCGGACGACCAGCGCGAGGTGCTGCAACTGCGCCTGGAGCAGGAGCTCAGCCTCGAGGAAATCGGCGAGATCACCGGCGTAGGCCGGGAAACGGTGAAATCGCGACTGCGCTACGCGATGGACAAGCTGCGCATGAGATTGAACGAATGAACCGCTACCCCCATGAACCGCTGACCCCCGAAGAGCGCGAGCTGGCGCAGCTCACGGGCCGGCTTGGCCCGCATGGCGAGCCCTCGCCTGCCCTCGATGCGCGCATCCTGGCGGCCGCCCATGCCGCGGCGACCGTGGACCAGGCAAGGAAACCCAAACCCCGCTGGCCGCTGGCGATGGGCCTGGCGGCCTCCATGGTGCTGGCCGTGGGCGTGGCGTGGCAGCTTCGTCCGCTGCAGCAGGTGGCGAGCGTGTCGGAAGCGCCTGCCGCCGCCAGCGGAACCATGGAAGCGTCCGCCGATGCGGCGGCGATGGCGGCCGACGCTGGAGCAACGCCAAACGTGCACGAGCCGGAGTCCGCACCCGAGGCTTTCGCCAAATCCGAAGCCACGCCTGCCCGCTTGCCTGCCGTCGAACCCCCGCCGCCGCCAATGCGCGCGCTGGCACCGGCGACCGGTGCGGCTACCCCCGTGCCTGCCGACGACGCACGCAACCGCACGCCTGCCCGCCACACGGATGCCTATTCCGCACCTTCGGCACCGGCCCCCGCGGTGGCGGCTGCGCCACCACCACCCGCACCCCCGGCCATGACGAGCTCGGCGCCGAAGGGACTGGTCGCACAGGAACCCGCCCCCGAGTCGCCCATGGCGTTCAGCGCGGAAGCCGATGCCGCCGCGGACACGGCGATAGTCGCGGAAACGTCCAGCAACAGCGCCCGTGCTGCCTCCACCGGCCAACACGCCGCTGCACGCGCGGAAATGAAAGCACGCTCGGCGGCCGCGACAGCCAAGGAAAGCGCGACGCTGGATCGCGTGGAAGTCACCGGTTCGCGCCTGCAGCGCACCGACCTGCAGGTGCCGGTGTCGGACGATGCGCGCTTGCCGGTCAATGACTGGCTGGAGCGCGTGCGCACCCGCTACGGGCTGGGTGACGCGGACGCGGCCCGGCAAAGCCTGCTGCTGTTCGTCAAGGACCATCCGCGTGAATCCGTACCGGATGACCTGGAGCCCTTGCTGAAGCCGCTGCCGGAACCATGAGCGACACCCTGGCCACCCCGGCCACGCACGCCATCGAGATCAAGCACAGCCGTTTCATCGCCCACGCGGCCCCGGTCGAATCAGCACAGGCCGCGCTTGCTTTCATCGCCCGTGTCGCGGATGCCGATGCCACCCACAACTGCTGGGCTTACCGCATCGGGGCGGAGTACCGCTCCAGCGACGATGGCGAGCCCGCTGGGACCGCGGGGCGTCCCATCCTGGCCGCGATCGAGGGCCAAGGCTACGACCGGGTGGTGGCCGTGGTCACGCGCTGGTATGGCGGCATCAAGCTCGGCGCAGGCGGACTGGTGCGCGCCTATGGCGGTGCGGCGGCGGAATGCCTGCGCCAGGCCGAGCGGCGTCCCCTGGTCGTGTTGAAGCGGCTTGTCGTCCATTGCCCGTTCGAGGACATGGGCAGCGTGCATGCCGCGCTGGCCAGCCATGCCGCCGATAAACTGGACGAACAGTTCGACGAATCCGGCGCGATACTGCGGGTACGCCTGCCCGCCGACCGCGCCGACACCTTGAAAACCCACCTGCGCGACGCCACCCGTGACCGTGTACGTGTCGTCGAGGTGCGGGACACTTGAGATTGCTGTGGGAGGGACTTCAGCGCCGACAGCGTCCCGGCGGAGGCCGTCGGCGCTGAAGTCCCTCCCACAAGAATCTTGCAACGGATACTCCATGAATTCCCCTGCCGTCAGCGTGCCGGACACTACCCCTACTCCCGCGAAAGCCAAACTCGGCAGCCTGCGCGCGCTGTGGCCCTTCGTGCGCCAGCACGGCGCCCTGTTCAGCGCGTGGCTGCTGGCATTGGCGGTTGCGTCCGCCGCCACGCTGAGCCTGCCGTGGGCGTTCGGACGCATGATCGACGACGGCTTCTCCAGCGGCAGCAATATCGACCGCGCCTTCCTGCTCCTGTTCGTCGTCGCCGTGGTGCTGGCCCTGGCCAGTGCCGCGCGCTTCTATTTCGTGTCCTTGCTGGGCGAACGCGTCGTCGCCGACCTGCGCAAGACCCTGTACGGGCACCTGCTCGACCTGGGTGCCGACTTCCACGACCGCACCCGCAGCGGCGAACTGGTCTCGCGGCTGTCCGCCGACAGCGAACTGTTGCGCAACGTGGTGGGCACCAGCATGTCGGTGGCCCTGCGCAGCAGCGTGACCGTGATCGGCAGCCTGACCATGCTCTTCGTCACCAGCCCGCGCCTGGCGTCCTACGCCTTGATCGGCATCCCGTTGGCCGTGTTGCCGATCGTGCTGGGCAGCCGCCGACTGGAAAAAGCCTCACGCGCCAGCCAGGACCGGGTTGCCGATGCCAACACCCTGGCCAGCGAAACGCTGGGCGCGGTGCGCACCGTGCAGGCACACGCACGCGAACCCTACGAGCGCGGCCGCTTCGGCAACGCCGTGGCGGTGGCGGTGGAAACCGCACGCAAGCGCATCCGCGCGCAGGCCTGGGTCACCGCAGCGGCCATCACCCTGATCTTCGGCGCCATCGTCTTGGTGCTGTGGTCAGGCGCACATGACGTGATCAAGGGCAACATGACCGCCGGCACGCTGGGCCAGTTCGTGCTGTACGCGTTGATCGGCGGTGGCTCGGTCGGCGCGCTCGCCGAAGTATGGAACGAATTGCAGCGCGCCTCCGGCGGCATGGGCCGCATCGCCGAACTGCTGCAGGAAACCTCCACGATCACCGCACCTGCAAAACCCCGCAGCCTGCCGCAGCCACTGCAGGGCGAACTCCGCTTCGACAACGTGGTCTTCCACTACCCCGCACGTCCCGACCTTCCTGCGCTGGACGGTTTCGATTTGCAGGTAAGACCCGGCGAAACCGTGGCGCTCGTTGGTCCCTCGGGCGCTGGCAAGAGCACGGTGTTCTCCATGCTGCTGCGCTTCCACGATGCGCAATCCGGCGCCATCCGCATCGACGGCATGGACCTGCGCGAGGTGGCCCCAGCGGAACTGCGCGAACACATCGCCCTGGTGCCACAGCAACCGGCCATCTTTGCCGCCAGTGCGGGCGAGAACATCCGCTACGGCAAGCTCGACGCGACCGACAGCGAGCTGCAGGCCGCCGCCGAATCCGCGGAAGCCCTGGAGTTCATCCGTGAGCTGCCGGGCGGTTTCGACAGCGAACTGGGCGAACGCGGCGCGCGCCTGTCCGGTGGCCAGCAGCAACGCATTGCCATTGCGCGTGCACTGCTGAAAGACGCACCGATCCTGCTGCTGGACGAAGCCACTTCCGCGCTCGACGCGCAGAGCGAGCGTGCCGTGCAGAGTGCGCTTGAACGCCTGATGCAGGGACGCACCACCCTGGTCATCGCGCATCGCCTGGCGACGGTACTCAAGGCGGACCGCATCGTGGTCATGGACCGCGGGCGCATCGTCGCCCAGGGCACGCACGCGGAACTGATCGCGCAGGACGGGCTTTACGCGGAGCTGGCGCGCCTGCAGTTCATCGACTGAAGTCGCAGTGCCCGCCGGTATTCAGGCCGCCGGTAATTCAGGCATCCTAGTCGGCACTGCCACCCCCTTCGTCTTCCGTGCTGACCGGCGCGGACGCGAACCTCACCGAACCGCCTGGACAACCCTACGCATGAAGATCGCATTGCCTCGCCCACGCTGCGTGCCTGCACAGGTAGCGCAGGACCAGACCCATGCAGGCGCGACCCATCCGATGGCGCGGAGAAGCGCGGGCGGCGCGCGTTGGCTGGCCATGCTTGCGATGGCCTGCCTGCTGGCCGCGTGCAATGCACAGCCGGCGATGCGGCTGATGCCTGCACCGCTGGCCTTCACCCAGGGCGACCAGCCCCTTTTCCCCGGTGATCCAGCCACGCGCAATGCGCCGGAAATCCCGGTGTTCTATGCCACCAACCGCGGCGTGGTGATGGAGACCCGGCCGCCGGTCTACACCATATTCCCCGGCAACGACCTGCGCCTGGGCACCGCCCACCTGCGCGTCGGCGATGGCTCGCTGACATGGAAACAACTCAACCAGCTGTCCACCAGCGCCGATGAAGGCAGGCGACCGCAGATCACGCTGGACCGCATCAGCGAAACCGCGGTGCTGGGCGCCGGGCGCCACACCGTCACCTCACCCGCGGCACGCGCTTATTTCGCGCAGATCAACCGGGCGCTGGCGCAAAGCCGAAGCAAGGACCTGATCATCTACGTGCACGGCGCCAACAAGGCCATGCACCGGGCCACCGCGCAGGCCGCGCAGTTCCAGCATTTCACCGGACGTGAAGCGGTGGTGCTGACCTTCGTCTGGCCGTCGGGCGAACGGGTGCGCCGCTATTTCAGCGACATCCGCACCGCGCGCGCCTCCATCCCGGCCTTCACCCAATTGATCGAACTGCTGGCCGCCAACACCAATGCGCGCCACATCGACGTGCTGGCCTACAGTGCAGGCGCCGAGATCGCCAGCGCAGGCCTGGCCCAACTGGGCCGGCGCAATACCGGCGAAACGCGTGCCGCACTCAAGCAGCGTCTGCGACTGGGCCAGGTCTACTACGCGGCACCGGACGCGGATACGCGCACCTTCGCCGACGACCTCCAGCATTACGTCGACCTTCCGGAACGTGTCAGCCTGTCGGCCAACCTCAATGACAGCGCGCTTGCGTTCGCCGAGTTCCGCCACCGTGCATCGCGTGCAGGCAGGCCGGACCTTGGCGAGCTCAGCGAAGAGCAGACCCAGTTCCTGGCCAGGGCTTCGCAGCAATACAACTTCGACCTGATCAAGATCGATCCTTCGGTGATCCCCGACCTCAGCCGTCGATCGCACGGTTTCTGGTACACCAATGCATGGGTGAGCAACGACGTGGTGGCGACCTTCATCCGCCGCTATCCGCCGCAGCAACGCGGGCTGGAGGAACGCCTCACCGGCACCGGCGCACGCTACTGGGTATTCCCGCAGGACTATGACCAGCGCGTCGCTGCGATCCTTGCAGCACCCGACACGGCGAAACAGTAGGCTGCATGAAAAAAGCTCGCGGTGTACGCCGCGAGCCCTTGCTTGTCCTTTCCCGGCAACCCGTTACTGCGATTGCGCCTGCATCAACGGCACCCGGGCCTCGGGGCGACTTGGAAACGCGTGGCGCAGGATGCGCCAGATGACCTGGCCGAACTGCTTCGGCAGCGAGCCAACGTTGTAGTGCTGGCCGTAGCGCGCACAGATGTCGCGCACCTCCACCGCCAGCTCGGCATAGCGGTTGGCGGGGATATCCGGATAGAAATGGTGCTCGATCTGGTGGCTCAGGTTGCCGGACATGACGTTGAGCAGCTTGCCACCGGAAATATTCGAAGAGCCGCGCAACTGGCGCAGGTACCAGTGGCCGCGTGATTCGTTGCGGATGCATTCCTTCGGGAAGGTTTCCGCATCGGCGGTGAAATGGCCGCAGAAGATGATCACGTACGTCCACACGTTGCGCAGCAGGTTGGCGACCACGTTGCCCAGCAGGATCGGCAGGAAGAACGGGCCGGCCAGCAGCGGGAACACCACGTAATCCTTCAACATCTGGCGCAGCATCTTCTTGCCAGCCGGGCGGAACGCCTTGCGCATCTGCGCATGCGTGGTCTTGCCCGCCCACCAGCGACCCAGCTTGAGGTTCTGGATGGCCACGCCCCA
>CALCNV010000024.1 GCA_937897645.1 uncultured Lysobacteraceae bacterium | reverse complement strand
AATCGTGCCCACGTTCACGTGCGGCTTGGTGCGTTCGAATTTACCCTTTGCCATGATCTTTGCCTCTTGTGCGTGATTTCTCAGGAGCTTTTGACACGAATCAGATCCGATGGACGCGGATAAGGCAGAAAATCTTCTTTGCCTTATCCACGTTATTGGCTTGTATCCGCGCCAAAAGACTTTTCTTAGTTTTTCTTGATGACCGAATCGGCGATGTTGGCCGGCGCCTCGGCGTAGTGGTCGAATTCCATCGTGAAGGTGGCGCGACCCTGCGACATGGAGCGCAGCGTGGTGGCGTAGCCGAACATTTCGCCCAGCGGCACCATCGCGTTGATCACCTTGCCGGACGGCGTGTCTTCCTGGCCCTGCAGGATGCCGCGACGACGACTGACGTCGCCCATCACGTCGCCCAGGTAATCCTCGGGCGTCACGATCTCGACCTTCATCACCGGCTCCAGCAACACCGGGTTGGCCTTGGCGAAGGCTTCCTTGAACGCCATGGAGCCCGCGACCTTGAACGCCATTTCATTGGAGTCGACGTCATGGAACGAGCCATCGACGGCCTTGACCCCGATATCCACCACCGGGAAGCCGGCCAGCGGACCGCTCTTCATGGCTTCTTCGATGCCCTTGCCCGATGCGGTGACGTATTCCTTCGGCACCACGCCACCAACGATGGCGTTCTCGAAGGAGAAACCGACGCCGCGTTCCTGCGGCTCCATTTCGATGACGATGTGGCCGTACTGGCCGCGACCGCCGGACTGGCGCACGAACTTGCCTTCCTGCTTGACCGCCTTGCGGATGGTTTCGCGGTAGGCCACCTGCGGCTTGCCGACGTTGGCTTCCACGTTGAACTCGCGCTTCATGCGGTCCACCAGGATGTCCAGGTGCAGCTCGCCCATGCCGGCGATGATGGTCTGGCCGGATTCTTCGTCGGTACGCACGCGGAACGAGGGATCTTCCTGCGCCAGGCGGCCCAGGGCGATGCCCATCTTTTCCTGGTCGGACTTGGTCTTCGGCTCCACCGCCATCGAGATGACGGGTTCCGGGAACACCATGCGTTCCAGCGTGATGACATGGTCCTGCGAGCAGAGCGTGTCGCCGGTGGTGACGTCCTTCAGGCCCACAGCGGCGGCAATGTCGCCCGCGCGCACTTCCTTGATTTCGCTGCGCTCGTTGGAGTGCATCTGCAGGATGCGGCCCACGCGCTCCTTCTTCGACTTGACCGGGTTGTAGACCGCGTCGCCCGAGTTGAGCACGCCCGAATACACGCGGAAGAACGTGAGCGAACCCACGAACGGGTCGGTCATGATCTTGAACGCAAGCGCGGAGAACGGCGCGGCGTCATTGGCAGGACGCGAATCTTCCTTGTCGTTTTCGTCGATGCCGGCAACCGGCGGACGGTCGGAAGGCGACGGCAGCAGGTGCACGACGCCGTCGAGCATCGCCTGCACGCCCTTGTTCTTGAACGCGCTGCCGCAGAACACGGGCACGATCTCGACCTTCAGCGTGCGCTCGCGCAGACCCTTGATGATCTCGGCCTCGGTCAGTTCGCCTTCGTTGAGGTACTTGTCCATCAGGTCTTCGCTGGCTTCGGCAGCCGCCTCGACCATGAAGGCACGCGCGGCAACGGATTTCTCCTGCAGCTCGGCGGGGATTTCGCGGTATTCGAAGGTGGTGCCCTGCGAGGCGGTATCCCAGTGGATCGCCTTCATCTTGAGCAGGTCGACCACGCCCTCGAAGCCGTCTTCGGCGCCGATCGGCACCTGCATCGGCACGGCGTACGCGCCCAGGCGGGCCTTCAGCTGGTCCACGACCTTGTCGAAGTTGGCGCCGGTGCGGTCCATCTTGTTGACGAACGCCATGCGCGGCACGGAGTACTTGTTGGCCTGGCGCCACACCGTCTCGGACTGCGGCTGCACGCCACCGACGGCGCACAGCACGAACACCGCGCCATCGAGCACGCGCAACGAACGCTCGACTTCAATGGTGAAGTCGACGTGTCCGGGGGTGTCGATGATGTTGAAGCGGTGTTCGGCCATGGACTTGTCCATGCCCTTCCAGAACGCGGTGGTCGCGGCGGAAGTGATGGTGATGCCACGCTCCTGCTCCTGCTCCATCCAGTCCATGGTCGCGGCGCCGTCATGCACTTCACCGATCTTGTGGCTGACGCCGGTGTAGAACAGGATGCGTTCCGACGTGGTGGTCTTGCCCGCGTCGATGTGGGCCATGATGCCGAAATTACGGTAACGCTCGATGGGAGTGGTGCGAGCCACGACAGTCTCTCTTTGTTTTTGTGTTTGCGGATGGCCGAACGCCGCCCGTGGGCGGCCTTCGGATTCGTCATGCGACTGGACGTCGCAAGGACACTTGGATGGTGGGCACCTGAATGGTGCCGATGGGTCCGCGATTCAAGGCGCCTGCGATATTCGCGGCGCCCGCGGACCCGGGCAGATCACCAGCGGTAGTGCGCGAACGCCTTGTTCGCTTCCGCCATGCGGTGGGTTTCTTCACGCTTCTTGATGGCGCCGCCACGGTTCTCGGAGGCATCCAGCAATTCGGCGGCCAGTTTGCGCGGCATGGTGTTCTCGCCGCGCTTGCGCGCCGACTCGATCAACCAGCGCATGGCTAGCGCCAGGCGACGCGACGAACGCACTTCGACCGGCACCTGGTAGGTTGCGCCACCGACGCGACGCGACTTGACTTCGACGGTCGGCGAAATGTTGTCCAGCGCCTTCTCGACCAGCTCGAGCGGGTTCGGGTTCTTTTCGCTGATGACGTCCATGGCGCCGTACACGATCTTCTCGGCGACGGACTTCTTGCCGCTGTACATGACCATGTTGATGAAACGGGCGATAGTATGGCTGCCGTGCTTGGGATCGGGCAGGACGGTACGCTGTGGGGTTGAGCCTTTACGCGACATGATTTATTTCCTTAAGCCTTCGGACGCTTGGCGCCGTACTTGGAACGGCCCTGGCGACGCTTGGCGACGCCGGAGGCGTCAAGCGAACCGCGGACGGTGTGGTAACGCACGCCCGGCAAGTCCTTGACGCGACCGCCACGAACCAGGACCACGGAGTGCTCCTGCAGGTTGTGGCCTTCACCACCGATGTAGCTGATGATTTCTTCCTGGTTGGTCAGGCGCACCTTGGCCACCTTGCGAAGCGCCGAGTTCGGCTTCTTCGGGGTGGTGGTGTAGACGCGCGTGCACACGCCGCGACGCTGCGGGCACTTGTCCAGCGCGGGCGACTGGCTCTTGTACGTGGGGGCCTGCCGCGGCTTGCGGACGAGCTGGTTGATCGTTGCCATCTGTATGGATTCTTTCGGATGAAGGCCTAAGCCTTGTGCGTGAAAATGACGGCAGGCCGCATGACGGCCCGCCGAGACAGGAAAGTATAGCTGGCAAGGTAAAACCCCGTCAACCGACCGGGTTCATCCTGCTTGGCCCTCCTGGGCCGGAACACGGGGCGCGTCCTGCGCCCCATTTCGCTTGGTATGCCCTCCCCCGGCGATGCCCGGGGAGTGCGGGTGACCGCTTTACTCGTCGCTGCCAGCCACTGGCTCGGCGACCACGGCCGGCTCGGCCACGGCTACTTCAGCCGGGGTGCCGGCCAACGCGTCCATTTCCAACTCGGTGAGGCCCGAAGCATTGCGACGACGGTTGGCGTGGTAGGTCAAGCCGGTACCGGCCGGGATCAAGCGGCCGACGATCACGTTTTCCTTCAGGCCGCGCAGGTTGTCGCGGGTGCCGCGGACGGCAGCCTCGGTCAGCACGCGGGTGGTTTCCTGGAAAGACGCCGCCGAAATGAACGACTCGGTCGCCAGCGAGGCCTTGGTGATGCCCAGCAGGACCGGATCGTACTTGGCCGGCAGTTCGTTCTTGGCCAAGACCTTGGCGTTTTCCTCCAGCACGCGCTGCTTCTCGGCCTGTTCACCGTGCAGGTACTTGCTGTTGCCGGCGTCGGTGATCTCGACCTTGCGCAGCATCTGGCGGGTGATCACCTCGATGTGCTTGTCGTTGATCTTGACGCCCTGCAGGCGGTAGACGTCCTGGATTTCCTTGACCAGGTAGGCCGCGAGCGGCTCGACGCCCAGCAGGCGCAGGATGTCCTGCGGCGACGGTTCGCCGTCCACCACGGTTTCGCCCTTGGCCACGTGCTCGCCTTCGAACACGATGATCTGGCGGAACTTGGGAATCAGCTCTTCGTGTTCGCTGCCATCGGTGTCCTTGATGATCAGGCGCTGCTTGCCCTTGGTGTCCTTGCCGAAGC
>CALCNV010000023.1 GCA_937897645.1 uncultured Lysobacteraceae bacterium | reverse complement strand
GATCGGATTGCTGGAACAGCCAGAGCGCGGCGAGCGTGCCGAATTCGAAGTAGGTCAATGGTGTGGCTGTCCCTTCTCCCTCTGGGAGAAGGTGGCGCGAAGCGCCGGATGAGGGTGCGGTGGAAGCATGGACGTCTGAACCATCAGGGCTCCGCCGCACCCTCACCCCAACCCCTCTCCCGGCGGGAGAGGGGCTCAGCCGCGCCGCTTCCACTGCTTCAAATGCGGAAACCAGCTGCGCGTCACTGGATTCTTCGCCATCAATCCGTACGCGCTCGTTGTACCGCTGTAAATGCGGCGACGTGTACGTGCCTACCTTGAGTCCCGCCGCACGGGCGATGGCTTCGATAAAGGCCACCGTGGAGCCCTTGCCGTTGGTGCCGCCAACGGTGATGACGTGCTTCGCTGGCTTTTCGAGTGAAAGCCGACCAGCGACTTCACGCACGCGCTCCAGGCCGAGTTCGATCGACTTGGGGTGCTGCTGCTCGATGTAACCGAGCCATTCGAACAAAGGCAAGTGCGGTGCGCAGCTCATGCTCAGTTATTCAACGCAGGCAGGACTGGAAGTGGCGGAAGCTTCTTCTGGGTCGATGAACGCAGAGAGTTCTCGAATTTCTTGCAAGTCTCTGCCTGAGCCTCGCACAAAATACTGGTCACATACCAACTCTGCACATCGTTCCCAACCAATCTCCGGCGCACTACCACCGGTGGATACTTGGGTGGAATGCCGATATACCAGAGGCTCATTCCCTCTTCATCGCGCAAGGTGTAGCTGAACAACACCCCGAGTGACACATCGCCTTCGCGATTGCCGTAACGCTCAACCAATGCTCTACCTGCCGCCACCGATTCAACCCCGATCGGATACATATCGGGAACAAAACCGGGAATGTCACCCGCTTCATCCAGTGAAGGGGCTACTGCAAGTCCCGCCCGACGTGCTTCAAAATGAATATCCCGGGGCCGACCGGTGACGCGGTCCAGCGCATACATAGCGGGAATTTCGAACCTGACCGGCACCCGCACGCGCGCAGGCACAGGTTTGCCCTGCAGATGCGCCGGAATAAAGCGCCAGGCTTGGGCACCCTCCACGGCTGCATTGTCCAGGCCGGCGATGCCGGATGATTTTTCGATCTGCACGTGTTCTGGCAAGCCAGCGGCACTGACCGTGATGATCATGACCACCTCACCACCTACGCCTCGCCAGCCTTCTGCGCTTGGGTAACGCGGCATTGCCATATCCAATGCCGACACATCCTGATCTGGGATTACAAATGCCTGCGTGCTTGGCGTTGACGACGACGGCACCTCGGCAGCAATGGCGTTTGCACCAACCAGCCACAAAACAGCCTGCAACAGCGCCTTGAATTGACTTGCCAACTTCATGCCCCCGTTTCCATGGGATTGAGCCCAAATCGCAATCTCTACAGCGCCCGATGCACCGCTTCGCCAAAGAACGGCGTGTGGTGCGCGCAATCGTTGAGGCGGACGATTTCCAGGTGGTCCACGTCGGGGCCTTCCAGCAGGTTGAGCGTGGTCGGGGCCTGGCGGAAGCTCCACAGCTTGGACAGCGGCAGGCCGAGGATGCGGCACAGGATCACGCGGTTGACCGCATCGTGTGCGACAACCAGCAAGGTGTCGGCATCGCCCAAACCGTCCGCAGCCCGCGACAGGCCCTGCCAGGAGCGATCCAGCACTTGGCGCAGCGATTCACCGCCCGGCATCAGCACGGTATCGGGTTCTTCGCGCCATGCGCTTAGGCGGGCCGGATCCTTCTCGTGGATCTCACTGGCCAGCAGGCCTTCCCACTCGCCGTGGGCGATTTCCTGCAGGTCGGGCTCGAAGGTCAGGATGGGTACGCGTGCTTCACCCAGCGCGAGCTCCGCGGTGCGGCGCGCGCGCGACAGCGGGGATGCCACGGCGCGGGTGATGTCCACTTCCTGCAGGCGCTTGCCCAGGGCCGTGGCCTGGGACTCGCCGACCGGCGACAGGGGGATATCGATCTGGCCCTGGTAACGGCCTTCGGCGTTCCACGGTGTTTCACCGTGACGGGCAAGCAGGATGCGCATGGGGTGGATCCAATGGGGGTAGTCGGGTCGCTGGCCAGCGGCACGGCGACAGGGGCCGAATGATACCGCGCCGGATGCATCCTCCCTGTTCCGGATCGCCTAAACGGGCCGTCATCGGTGCCGGCGTATAATTCGCGCCCTCTCTGGCATGGACCTGCACCGTCATGGCGCAACTGATGAAAGCGCTGGTCAAGCGCGAAGCTGGCAAGGGCATCTGGATGGAACAGGTGCCGGTTCCCCAGCCCGGCCCCAACGAGGTGCTGGTGAAGCTGGAGAAGACCGCCATCTGCGGCACCGACCTGCACATCTACCTGTGGGATGACTGGAGCCAGCGCACCATCCAGCCCGGCCTGACCATCGGCCATGAATTCGTGGGCCGCATCGCCGAGCTGGGGTCCGCCGTCACCGGGTATGCCGTGGGCCAACGCGTGTCGGCCGAGGGCCATATCGTCTGCGGCCATTGCCGCAACTGCCGTGGCGGCCGCCCGCACCTGTGTCCCAACACCGTGGGCATCGGCGTGAACCGCAATGGTGCCTTTGCCGAATACATGACCATGCCGGCCAGCAACCTGTGGCCGATCCCCGACCAGATTCCCAGCGAACTGGCGGCGTTCTTCGACCCCTACGGCAACGCCGCGCATTGCGCACTGGAATTCGACGTGGTCGGCGAAGACGTGCTGATCACCGGCGCCGGCCCCATCGGCGTGATCGCCGCCGGCATCTGCAAGCACATCGGCGCACGCAACGTGGTGGTCACCGACGTCAATGATTTCCGCCTGAAGCTGGCGGCCGACATGGGCGCGACGCGCGTGGTCAACGTGGCCAAGCAGTCGCTGAAGGAGGTCATGGCCGACCTGCACATGGAAGGCTTCGACGTGGGCCTGGAGATGAGCGGAAACCCGACCGCGTTCAACGACATGCTGGATTGCATGTACCACGGCGGCAAGATCGCGCTGCTGGGCATCCTGCCCAAGGGCGCGGGCGTGGACTGGGACCGCATCATCTTCAAGGGCCTGACCGTGCAGGGCATCTACGGGCGCAAGATGTACGAGACCTGGTACAAGATGACGCAACTGGTGCTGGGTGGTTTCCCTCTGGGCAAGGTGCTGACCCACCAGCTGCACATCGACGATTTCCAGAAAGGCTTCGACCTGATGGAAGCAGGCAAGGCGGGCAAGGTGGTCTTGAGCTGGAATTGAGCGACAGCATCGGCAACAAGAAAGGGCGCCTTGCGGCGCCCTTTTTTTGTAACTCGAATATTACTTAGCGTGCGTAGGTCAGAGTCAGCACGGCGCGGTCATCGCCCAGCTCGCCGAAATTGGCGGTGCCATCGCGGTTGGTGCCCACGTAACCCAGGCTGGCGCTGAAATCGCCCCAGGATTTGCCCAGGCTCACGCCGAAGTCGGTGTAGTCGCGTGCGACGCTGCTGTCGAACAGGCTCTGGCCGACATTTGCGCTGAGGGTGTAGTCATTGCCCAGGTCAAGGCTGCCACCCACGCCGAAGTACCAACCGTCCTCGCCGCTGGCCCATACGTCGTTCGTATAGCCGGCAGTGACGCTCACCGCACCCGCGAACGTCAACTTGGTGATCAGCTCGTTGTAGGCCAGGTCGCTGCCATTGCCCCCGAGGTAGTTGTAGCGGTTCAACATGACGTCAAGGTTCACGAAATCATCACCGCCCAGGTCGGTGTTGTAGCCGATGTAGGTATCCAGTTCGGCATCGGGGCCGCCATCGCCGAAGTCGACGTTGGATGCCCACGCACCGGCGTAGAAACCAGCCGGTGCGGTGTAGGTGAAGCCGGCCTGCAAGGCGGGGCTTTCGTCGGTCTGCGACGCGCCACGGAACACGTAGTCGGAGGTGGCGGCGACGGACCAGCTGAACGGGGATTCGGCTTCTTCTTCGACAACCACTGCATCCTGTGCGAACGACACGAGCGGCATGGCTGCCAGAACGAGTGCAACGGCAAAACTGAGCTTGACTGGCTTCATCCGGGTTCTCCTCAATGGGGTGGGCTGGTGTGGGTGCGCAACGGGTCTCGGGGGACACCGTCATCACGTCTTTACAGTTTTTTAACCCAGCCGATATTGCGACGCAGCATTGGCCCCGTCAAGTGCCTGACCCATAAAGTTCACATAAATATGCTTCGACTTGGTAACGCCTGAAACCAATGGCGCCAGGTCCCGCTGGAACGGCGGCCACTCAGGCCTGGAAAAGCCCGAAGCGGCTCGGCGCCAGCCTCACTTCTGCCCCTGCCGCGAGGACGGGGGCATCCACGCCTGCAGGCAGTTCGACCTCCACTTCGGCACTGCCCGCGTGCAACCGCGCCCACAGCCGCTGCCGCGGCCCGCTGCGCTGGCTACCCAATACGGTCGCCGGCCAGGCATGCGGGGCGTCGCTCAGTTGCAGGTGCTCGGGGCGGACGTACAACTCCACCGCGCCCTGCCCCTGCGGCTTGCCGGGCGTGGCCACGTCCTGCCCGGCGACTTGCAGGCGGCCATCACGCCACTCGCCCGGCAAACGGTTCACCGCACCCACGAAGGAATACACGAACGGGCTGGCGGGATCGTCGTAGGTTTCCGCCGGACTGCCCAGTTGTTCGATGCGCCCCTTGTTGAGGATCGCCACCCGGTCCGCAAGCTCCAGCGCCTCTTCCTGGTCGTGGGTGACGAACACCGTGGTCAGTCCGGTGCGGTCGTGCAGCTCGCGCAGCCAGCGGCGCAGGTCGCGGCGCACCTGTGCATCCAGCGCACCGAAGGGTTCGTCCAGCAGCAGCACGCGCGGTTCGATGGCCAGCGCACGCGCCAGGGCCACGCGCTGGCGCTGGCCGCCAGAGAGCTGCGAAGGAAAGCGCGACTCCAATCCATCCAGTTGCACCAGCGACAGCAGTTCGGTCACCCGTTCGCGGATGCGCGCGTCCGGCCAGCGTGCCTCGCCACGGCGCACGCGCAGGCCGAAGGCGATGTTGTCGCGCACGTTCATGTGCCGGAACAAGGCGTAATGCTGGAACACGAACCCGACCTTGCGCTCCTGCACGCTGAGGTGGGAGGCATCCTCGCCCGCCAGCAGCACGCGGCCGGTGTCGGCATGCTCCAGGCCGGCGATCACCCGCAACAACGTGGTCTTGCCCGAACCCGACGGCCCCAGCAACGCCAGCAGCTCGCCCTGCCGCACGTTGAGGCTGATGTCGTCCAGCGCGGCGAATTCGCCGAAGCGCTTGCTGACATGTTCGATCTTGATGGTCATGGTTTATTCCTGCACTTTCAACAACGGCAAAAAAATATTTGGACACGGATCAAAGCGGATGAGAGCGCATCAAGAAGAAAGCAAAGGATGATTTGCTTTCCATCTGCATTTTTCAGATTTTATCTGCGTCAAAAAAAGCTTTACTTCAAGATTCAATGCCGATGGTTGGCCGCCAGCGCGTCGCCGTGCCGCCATTCCAGGTAGGCCTTCAGCACCAGGGTGACCAGCGCGCTGAGCGCAAGCAGTGAAGCCACCGCGAAGGCAGCGCTGTAGCTGCCGGAAATATCGTTGTAGAGGACTTCCACGTGCAATGGCAGCGTGTTGGTGCGGCCGCGGATGTGGCCGGACACCACCGAAACCGCGCCGAACTCCCCCATCGCGCGCGCACTGCACAGCAACACGCCATACAGCAGCGCCCAGCGGATGTTGGGAACGGTGACGCGCCAGAACGTCTGCCAACCGCTTGCACCCAGGCTCAACGCGGCGAGTTCCTCGTCCGTGCCCTGCTGCTCCATCAACGGCATCAACTCGCGCGCGATGAAGGGGAACGTGACGAACAGCGTCGCCAGCACGATGCCCGGCACCGCGAAGATCACCTTGGGCAATTGCAGCGTGTATTCGCCCAACCCCGGAATCGCGAAGTGCCAGCCTTCGTCGATCAACGGCCACGCCCAGCCCTGCGCGCCGAAGATCAGCACGAACACCAGGCCTGCCACCACCGGCGATACCGCGAACGGCAAGTCGATCAGGCTGACCAGCAGGCGCTTGCCGGGGAATTCGTGCTTGCTCACCGCCCATGCCGCCGCGACGCCGAACACCAGGTTCAAGGGCACCACGATCGCCGTCACCAGCAAGGTCAGGCGAATCGCGGACAGCGTGTCCGCTTCGGTGATGGCCGACACGAACGTCGGCAGGCCTGCGCGCAAGGCCTCCACGAACACCAGCAGCAAGGGCAGCAGCAGGAAGCCCAACAGGAAGCCCAAGGCGGCCAGGATCAGCAGCGCCTGCACCCAGCGCGGCTCGGTGATGGCGGACGCGGTACGGCGCGTTCGCACGCTTTCAGGTTCGATCAGGGCGTCCTGGTAGGTCATGGGGATGACGGCGGAGATGGCGTCGCCCATCTTAGCGTCCCCGCCGCGACAGCCGTGCCTGCACGGTATTGATCAGCAGCAGCACCACCAGCGACAGCAGCAGCATGGCCAGGGCGATGGCGGTGGCGCTGGCATAATCGTATTCGTCCAGGCGGAAGGTGATCAGCAGCGGTGCGATCTCCGTGAGCCCGGGAAGATTGCCGGCGATGAAGATCACCGAGCCGTATTCACCCACGCCACGCGCGAACGCCAGGCCGAAGCCGGCCAGCACCGCCGGCCACAACACGGGGAACACCACGCGGCTCACCGTCTGCCAGCGGCTCGCGCCCAAGGTCGCGGCGGCCTCTTCCAGTTCACGCTCCACTTCCGCCAGTACCGGCTGCAACACCCGCACCACGAACGGCAAGCCCACGAACACCAGCGCCACGATGATGCCCAGCGGCGTGTACGCGACCTTGATGCCGACCGTGTCCAACCACTGCCCGATCCAGCCCGAGGGCCCGTACAGCGCTGTCAACGCGATGCCGGCCACGGCGGTGGGCAATGCAAATGGCAAATCGATCATCGCGTCGAAGATGCGCTTGCCGGGAAAGCGGTAACGCACGAATACCCAGGCCACCAGCGTACCCATCACCGCATTGAAGGCCGCCGCTGCGAACGCCGTTCCGAAACTCAACTTCAGCGCGGCCAGCACGCGGGGCTGCGTCCATACGTCCCACAGGCCCTGCACGCCCAGCCCTCCGGCCTTGGTGAACAGACCCGCCAGTGGAATCAGCACGATCAGGCTCAACCAGGTCACGGTGATGCCCAGGCTCAAACCGAAACCGGGCACGACGCGTTTGCGTCGTTCCCGCGTCGGCGGCGCAGAAGTCGTTACCGCCATCGATTATTTTTCCGACTGTATCTGGTCAAACACGCCGCCTTCGGCGAAGTGCGTGGCCTGCGCCTTGGCCCACGATCCGAACACGCCTTCAATCGTCACCAGCTCCACGTCGGGGAAGCGCGCGATGTCGGCGGGATCAGCGTACTGCGGATAGCGCGGCCGGTAGTAGTGCCTGGCCGCGATCTTCTGCCCTTCCGGCGAATACAGGTAGTTCAGGTAGGCTTGCGCCACTTCGCGGGTTCCATGCTTGTCCACGTTCTTGTCGACCAGCGCCACCGGCGGCTCCGCCAGGATCGAGAGCTTCGGCACCACGATCTCGAACTTGTCCGGCCCCAGCTCCTTGATGGAAAGGAACGCCTCGTTTTCCCAGGCCAACAGTACGTCGCCAATGCCATTCTGCACGAACGTCGTGGTCGAACCACGTGCGCCGGTATCCAGCACCGGCACGTTCCGGAACAGTGCGCGCACCATCTTGCGGGTCTTGGCTTCGTCGCCGTTGAAGATCTTCAGGCCATACGCCCATGCCGCGAGGTAGTTCCAGCGCGCGCCACCCGACGTCTTCGGATTGGGCGTGATCACCGCCACGCCCGGGCGCAGCAGGTCGGGCCAATCCTTGATCTTCTTCGGGTTGCCCTTGCGCACCAGGAACACGATGGTGGAGGTGTACGGCGTGCTGTTGTCGGGCAGGCGTTTCTGCCAGTTGGCCGGGAACAGTTTCGCGCGCTGGGCGATGGAGTCGACGTCGTAGGCCAGCGCCAGCGTCACCACGTCCGCTTCCAGCCCGTCGATGACCGAGCGCGCCTGCTTGCCGGAGCCGCCATGCGAGGTTTCTATCTCGACTTTCTGGCCCTTCTTCTGCTGCCAGTCCCTGGCGAAGGCCGCGTTGAAGTCCTTGTACAACTCGCGGGTCGGGTCATACGACACATTGAGCAGCCTCACGTCCTTGGCCAGCGTGCCGGCGGCAAGGGTCAGGCCGAAGGCAAGCAGCATGCTGCGCAGAGGAAGTGGGATGGAATGGAATTTCATGGGGCTTCCTGTGGGGTCAAAAGGCGACTTGCAAGCGGGTGAACACGGCTTTCTCGTCAGGTCGGTCCGCGCCGCCGGCAGCACCTCCTTCGAACTGGGTGTTCAGGTAGTTGAGCATGAGCTTCAGATTGCTGCTCAGGTACCAGTTCAGGCCGACCGTCCAGGCCGTGGCCTTGCTGGCTGCCAGCGCAGGATCCGCGAATAGCGGGAAGGCGGCATCATCGACGTCAAGTTCACCATAGCGCCCCAGGACTTCGAATGCACCCCAGCCGCCCTCGGTGGGATTGAACGGAGTGGACGGTCGGGCCACGCCACGGAAGCTTACGTCTTCACCGGTCAGTACATAGCCAACACCCGCCTGCCATGCCGTGTTCTTCAACTCAGCACGCGTTGCGCCGATCACCAGCTCCTGTTGCGACTCTATGTATTCGATCAGCACCCCGAATGGCCCTTTGTAGTAATACGCTTGCGGTGAAATGCGGCTGTGTTCACCATCCGCGATGACGGCCGAGCGATAGTTGAAGAACTGCAGCTGGCCCGGCGTGCGATAGCGCGGCAGGAAATTATTGCCACTGCCACGCTTGTCGCCAATGCTACCCGCGATGCCGAATCCAAGGCCTGACCATGCGGTTGCATCATTCTTGAACGGCTCGAAGAACACGCGACCGGCATATTCGAATTCATCATCGGGATTGGTCGTGGCTACATCCCGTCCGTCAGGCGTGCCGTTGTAGATGCCTGCCACGTAGCTGACGCGTTCCTGGGCAAGATCACCCTGCAGTTGTACGCCTATGTCGCGATTCGGTGCGAGTTCCGTCGGGAACCCGCGCTCGATCAGCATGGTGGCACCACCCGATTGCAGTCGCTCGATATCGATCGGCCCCTTCACCTTGCCCACGCGCAAGGTGTAGGCGGGATCAAATTTCACGTCCACATAGGCGTCAACGATGGTGGCGCTGTCGCCGGCGAACTCCGGGGTAAGCCTGAAGGCAATCAGTTTCCCCAGCGAGCCCTCTATCGTCGGCCGGATGCGACGGAACAGGAAAGTATCGTTTTGCGGCAATTGATCGTCATCAAAGAAGAAACGACCGTCGCCTTGCACGAGACCGCGGAACTTGAATTCAAAGTTGCCGTCGGCCGATTTCAAGGACACGCCCTTGTCGCTGACCGTCGCCACCGGCGTGACCTTGGCCTTGGCCACCTGCTCTTCCTGCTGCAACTCCAGCCTACGCTCCAGGATGCGCAGGCGCTGGTCGAGATCGGCCAGACCGGCTTCACCGCCGGTACTGCCGTCTTCCGCAGGCGGGGTTCCACCCACCAGCCGCTCGAGTGTTTCCAAGCGCTGCTGCAGTTGCTCCACAATCAGCACCTGCTGCGCCCATGCCGGCGAAGCCAAAGAACAAACCAGTGCGCCCGTCAGCCATCCCGCCCTGACTTTGACACTGTTTCGTTCCAAGCTGGCTGACATGGCAGACTTTCCTGAATAGGGCTTTTGGCCGAAATGCAGATGCTGCCCACGCAAAATCTCGGCGTGAAATGACTTGAGGAACGCGGCTTATATCGGATTGGCATGACCTGTATCACAGCGGCCAGGGCTGGCAGCGGATTGTTAAACTGCAGGCCCTTCGAATTGCCCGACGCCATGTCCGACTCACTGACCGCCCATTACGCCGCCGAACTGGACGCCATCCGCAGCCAGGGCCTGTTCAAGTCCGAGCGCATCATCACCAGCCCGCAGTCGGCCGAGATCCAACTGGCTGACGGCCGCACCGTGCTGAACTTCTGTGCCAACAACTACCTGGGCCTGGCCGATCACCCGGACATCATCCAGGCGGCCAAGGACGCACTGGACACGCATGGCTTCGGCATGGCCAGCGTGCGCTTCATCTGCGGTACGCAGGACCTGCACAAGCAACTGGAAACGAAGATCGCCGAGTTCTTCGGCACTGAAGACACCATCCTCTACGCCGCCTGCTTCGACGCCAACGGCGGCCTGTTCGAGCCGCTTTTGGGCGAAGAGGACGCCGTGATTTCCGACGCACTCAACCACGCCTCCATCATCGACGGCGTGCGCCTGTGCAAGGCCAAGCGCTTCCGCTACGCCAACTGCGACATGGCCGACCTGGAAGCACAGCTGCAGGCGGCCGATGCCGCCGGCTGCAAGACCAAGTTGATCACGACCGACGGCGTGTTCTCGATGGACGGCTTCATCGCACCACTGGATGAAATCACCGCACTGGCGAAGAAGTACGGCGCGCTGGTGCATATCGACGAATGCCATGCCACCGGCTTCCTTGGTGCGACAGGTCGTGGTTCTGCCGAAGTGAAGGGCGTGCTGGACCAGATCGACATCATCACCGGCACACTGGGCAAGGCGATGGGCGGTGCGCTGGGCGGCTTCACCACGGCCAAGAAGGAAGTCATCGAACTGCTGCGCCAGCGTTCACGCCCCTATCTGTTCTCCAACTCGTTGCCGCCGCATGTCGTCGCTGCCGGCATCAAGGCCTTCGATATGCTCTCGTCGGCAGGCGATCTGCGCGAACGGCTTGCACAGAACACGCGTTACTTCCGCGAACAGATGACGGCGGCGGGTTTCGACATCCGTCCCGGCGTGCACCCCATCAGTCCGGTGATGCTGTACGACGCACCGCTGGCCCAGCAGTTCGCCACGCGGCTGCTGGAGGAAGGCATCTATGCCATCGGCTTCTTCTTCCCGGTCGTGGCGAAAGGCCAGGCCCGCATCCGCACGCAGATGAGCGCCGCGCACACGCGCGAACACCTGGATCGCGCCATCGATGCCTTCACCCGCATCGGCCGCGAACTGGGCGTGGTATGACATGAGGCTCGCGGGTTCTCGGTGGCTGTGGGGACTCGCGGGCGTCGCCTTGTGTTATTTCATCGCCGCCTACGTGATAGCACCCGATGCGTGGAAGCGATTTGTTGGCGTACACCCTTCGCTCGAAGACGTTCCTAATGTCACCTACGGCAAGGATCGGTTGCCCGGCGACCCGATCAACCTGGCCCTGCTGGGGGACGAAGCGACCTTGCGTGCCGCGATGGACAAGGCCGGCTGGACGGCGGCCGACCCGCTGGGTCTGCGTGACGATACTCGCATCGTGCTGGATACGCTGGCCCGCAAGGCGTATCCCAGCGCCCCGGTAAGCAACCTGTACCTGTTCGGGCGGGTGGAAGACATCGCCTTCGAGATGCCAATCGGCAATGATCCGTCTCGCCGCCACCACGTGCGCTTCTGGCGTAGTGTCGATAATGGGTACGTGCGCTGGCTGGGCGCCGCCACGCTCGACAGATCGGTGGGACTCGCACACACCACGGGCCAGGTGACCCACCACATCGGCGCTGATGTCGACCAGGAGCGCGATCACGTGCTCGGTAGTCTGGGTGATGCCGGACAACTGCTGGAGCGCTGGTACGTGCCGGATTTCCACCCACAACGCACGGGCAGGAATGCGGGCGGGGATCTATGGCGAACCGACGGTCGCCTGGGTGCCGGACGCCTGCGCGCCGATTAGCACGCAGCAACGGGCATCAGTGCCGCCATCTCCTCCGCACTGAGCGCGCGCCACTGGCCTTTCGGCAGCTCGCCAAGCGTCAACCCGCCGATGCCTACGCGTACCAAGCGCAGTACGTCCATATCGAACGCAGCGAGCAAACGGCGAATCTGTCGATTGCGGCCTTCGTCCAGGACTATTTCCAGCCAGGCGTTCTTTTCGCCATGCCGCAACAACGCGACCGAGTTCGCGCTGAGTCGTTCGCCATCGACCGTGATACCGGCGACCAATCGTTCCAGCATGCTGCTGTCGGGAATACAGTTGGCCTGCACGTGATAGATCTTGAACGGGCCGGTGTCGGGATGGGTGATGCGCGCGGCCCATTCCGGATCATTGCTGAAAAGCAGCAACCCTTCACTGGCCTTGTCCAAGCGCCCTACCGGCGCAATCCAGGGCAGCCGTGCGCCATCGAAACAGCGGTACACCGTGTCGCGTCCGTGCTCGTCGCTGGCGGTGGTCAGCAAGCCTCGTGGTTTGTTGAGCATCAGGTAGACGCGTTGCACCCCACCCGAGTCGAACCCAGTCACTTCGATGTGCTGCCTGTCGCCACGGATGGCGAACTCGGGATCACGCACGATGCGACCGTCCACCGCGACCCTGCCCTCCGCGATCCACTGCGCTGCCTGGGTGCGTGAACACATGCCACGTTTCGACAGCACCCTCGCCAAGCCAATGCGGCGCTCAGGCGGACTACGGCTCATTGGCCGGGTTCCATGTGCGGCAGTCCACGAGCACGCGCGGCATGCGGCACTGCCGTGCGCGCGCGATTATTTCTTGGCCGGCTCAGCCGCCGGAGCAGGTGCGGATGCGGGTGCCGCTGTCGGCGTGGCCTTCTTGCCGGCGCTGTAGCCGTTGGCCTTCAACCACGCGTCAAAGTCATCCGCCGTCATGCGCTTGCCGTTCTGGGTCATGTTGAAACGGTAAGGCGTGTTGTCGAACTGGGTCTTGGGCTTGTAGCCAGCCGGATCATTCGGATTGGCCACGGCACGTGACGGAGTGGCGATGGCGACGTTCTGGCATTGGGCGATGCGCGTGCGCAGCAGCACCTGGTCCACCGACATCGCTTCCGCGAACTCATGCGCCAGCACGCCACGTGGCGCGCCGAGCTGCGAATTGAGTGCGGAGAATTCCGAAGCCACCGGTGCGGCAAGCAACCCGCGCGTGGGCGAAGGCTGCGGCTTCAAGCTGTTGCTGGAGCAGTCAGTTGCCGCCTGCGCCAAGGGAATCACGGCCAAGCTCAGCAAGCTGGCGAGAAATATACGGCGCATCGGCATCACTCCTGAAAATATCCACAGAGAGTGTACGAAGCGACCACCGTTATTTCAATTGAATCCGCATGTATGCGACGCAAGCGTTTGTCACTGAATGGATTCGACTCGCCTTGGAAAAGACCAACGCGATTCGACTTCATTCGACCCGTGCACGCACAACCCCACAAAAACGAAGCCCGGCACTAGGCCGGGCTTCGATATTGCCTTGCAAACGTCCGATTAGTTCTGGACGTTCAGTTCCGTACGACGGTTCTTCTCGCTCTTGCAAGCCGGGAAGGTCTGGGCCGTCGGCTCCAGCGGACGGCTCTCGCCGTAGCCAACCGGACCGGCCAGACGCGAAGCGTCGACGCCGTTGGTGGTCAGGTAGTCATACACCGCGCTGGCGCGACGCTCGGAGAGCTTCTGGTTGTAGTCTTCGGCACCGCACAGGTCGGTGTGGCCGGCGACTTCAACGCGCAGTTCCGGGTAACGCTTCAGGATTTCAGTGGCTTCGGCCAGGATCGCCAGTGCGTCAGGACGCAGGGTAGCCTTGTCGAAGTTGAAGTTCACGCCGTTCAGATCGATGGTGATCGGAGCAGTCGGGGTGGGTTCCGGAGCCGGCGGCGGCGGCGGCGGCGGAGCAACGGCAGCTACCGGCACCGGGCCGAGCGGCACGACTACGCCGAACGACACCAGCACGTCACCGAACCAGCTCTCGTCAGGAGCAGCAACGCTCTTGTCGTCGAAGTCTGCACGGTAAGCCACTTCAGCGCGGACGCCGACGCGGTTTTCAAGCGTGGTCTGGATACCGGCGCCGACCTTGGCGGCAAAATTGCCGTCCTTGCGACGACCCGGGGAATCCGGATTCGGGAACGCATCGAACTCTTCTTCAGCCTGCTGGAAGCCGAGGCCAGCCAGCACGTAGGGGTTCCAGCCGCGACCTTCAGAGATGAAATGACGACGCAGGTCGACCGAGATGCCGTACTGGCTCCAGTTCTGGTCCTGGTTGTCGCTGAAGTTCGGGTTCTGGTAGTTCAGCTCGCCGTCAACCGACCAGTTCGGGCTGACAAACTTGCCAAGGCCCAAGCCCAGGAACGGGGCATTGTTGGTCTGGCGATCGTTGTCTTGCATGTTGAAACCAGCCGAACCCGTCAGGTACCAACGGTCGTCAAACTCCTGAGCGGAAGCGGCCTGCGCCACGCTCAGACCGGCCAGCAGTGCGGCACAAAGAAGTTTCTTGTTCATTTGCAGTTCCTTAAAGAAAATCAGATGTAAGAGAAACCGGAGGACTTAAGTTACTAAATGGGTTCCAGCTTTTTTATCGTTGTTCAGACGGCCATGTCTGTACGCCATCCCTTCCAGACTAAGCGCATCTAGGTGAAGGCTGTGTTAACGATACCATAACAAGTCACCTAAGCCAACATTCACACTATCTCACATTCCTGCGGCCGGTACATGTTCGTGAACACATGCCAGGTAACCGGTTCCACCCAGGCCAGGCTGGCGTCCGACCCATGGCAGGGCCCTCCAGCGTGCCGAGGCAACCACCCGCGAGTCCATACGCACATGTTGCCACGGGTATGGGCTTTGTGGAATCACGCACTGACGGCGGCGGCCAGTCCACTGGTCGACACATCTTCGCAGGAAAGAACTATCGGCGGCGGCGCGGCACTTCGCCAAGCCGGATATCCCAGTTCAGGGCCGCGACTCCGTTGATCGTGGTCACCTCATGCGGAGCAGCAACGGGGCACGTGGCTGGCCGTGTGCTTCGCGGTGCGGCGTGGTCCCCGGGGACAAGCGACCGCGGCCTGACGGCATCGGTGGCAGATTCACCTCCTCGGCTCTGCCGACGAAAAACCTGCCGCATGCCATGACTGCAACACTCCGGGCCGTTACTGGCGCTTGGCGCAGCCGGCCTGCGGCACGATCCTGTAGACATGCACGCTACCTCCCTGCCCGCGCTGTTCCTCTCCCATGGCTCGCCAATGATGGCCCTGGAAGATTCGCCCACCGCACGCTTCCTGGACACGCTTGGAACCACGCTGCCCAAACCAAGGGCGGTGGTGGTGGCTTCGGCGCATTTCATGGCGCAGTCGCCGACACTGACCTCCAACCTTGCCCCGGAAACCATCCACGACTTCGGCGGCTTTCCAAAACCGCTGTACGAGATCCAGTACCCGGCGCCCGGCGCGCCTGCGCTGGCACGGGAAATCGCGACACACCTGGTTGCCGCCGGATTCGAAGCCCGCGTAGACGATCACACCGGCATCGACCACGGCACATGGGTCCCGCTGCGGCGGATGTACCCGCAGGCGGACGTGCCGGTGGTGGCGCTGTCGGTGCATCCGACCCAGAGCGCCGCCTGGCATTACCGCCTGGGGCTGGCCCTGGCCCCGCTGCGTGCACAGGGCGTACTGGTGATCGGATCGGGCGGTTACTCCCATAACCTGCGCGAACTGGACTGGCACCATGCCGATGCAGCGATCTATCCGTGGGTGCAGGCTTTCACCGAAGCCTTGAGCCAGAAGCTGCTGGCCGGCGACCTGCAAGGCGCGCTGGAGTGGGAAACCCTGCCCGATGCGCGCCGCAACCATCCCACTACCGAACACCTCTACCCACTCTATGTAGCGTTGGGTGCGGGCGGCGAAGCCGCGCACGCTACCCACCTGCACCATGCGGTGCAGATGGGCGGGATGGCGATGGACGCGTTCGCCTTCGGTGCCGCGGCATGAATCGCACGTCGTATCGGCAACCGTAGCCTGCATACCGTACTGCGTGCGTGTCCGTCCGGACGCGCCGTACCATCCCAGCACACACTTCCCTTCGTTCCAGCACGCCTCCCCACGGACTTGGAGCCCTTCCATGAAAGCCATCGCCCTGACCCGTTACCTGCCCATCGATGATCCGGAGTCGTTGCAGGACGTCGAACTTCCCACGCCAGTCGCCAGCGGCTTCGACGTGCTGGTGCGTGTCGAAGCGATTTCGGTCAATCCCGTGGACACCAAGATCCGTTCGCCCAAGCCGCAGGTCGAAACGCAGCCGAAGGTGCTGGGTTACGACGCAGCCGGCGTGGTTGAAGCCGTGGGCGAACATGTCTCCCTGTTCCAGCCCGGGGACGAGGTGTATTACGCCGGTGACGTCACCCGCAGCGGCAGCAATGCGCAGTTGCACCTGGTGGATGAGCGCCTCGTTGGCCGCAAGCCGACCACGCTCGATTTCGCCCAGGCCGCGGCCCTGCCCTTGACCACGATCACCGCATGGGAACTGCTGTTCGACCGCATGCCGTATTCCATCGACATGGAGGGCAATACGCGCACGTTACTGGTCATCGCCGGCGCGGGTGGCGTGGGCTCGATTGCGATCCAGCTGGCGCGGCACGCCGGTTTCACGGTCATTGCCACCGCCTCACGCGCGGAGACCATCGACTGGTGCAAGGCGATGGGCGCGGACCATGTCATTGACCATCGCCAACCGCTGGCGCCGCAACTGGCAACGCTGGGATTCGCCCAGGTGGATGCGGTATTGAACCTCGCCGACACCGACCGCTACTGGGATGCCATCGGCGAAATCATCGCGCCACTCGGCCATGTGGGCCTGATCGTGGAACCCACCGGCCTGCTGAAGATAGGCGACCCGTACAAAGCCAAGAGCGTCGGCATGCACTGGGAAATGATGTTCGCGCGCCCACGCTTCAACACGCCGGACATGATCGAACAGCATCGACTGCTCAACCGCGTGGCCAGCCTGGTCGATGCGGGCGCACTGCGCACTACGCATACCGAAACACTCGGCACCATCAATGCCACCAACGTGCGTGAAGCGCACCGCAGGCTTGAGTCGGGCACGACGATCGGCAAACTGGTGCTGGCGGGCTGGTGAGTTATGTTCTCCCGTCATCCCGGCTAACGCCGGGATGACGGGAGCTGGATAGCCAACGAAGCTTATTCCGCACGCCAAGCTCCTCCTCTTGCCGTCACCCCACTTTCCCGGCATCGTGCACATTCCATACGGAAGCGTATTCAAGCCCATGTCTTTGCCAGCCGCCGGCCAGCCTGCAACTCCTGATTCCCCCGACGTTGCTGCGCCAAACCCGCATTACCCACGTCTGTTTGCACCACTGGACTTGGGTTTCACCACGCTGCGCAATCGCGTACTCATGGGCTCCATCCACACGGGACTGGAAGACCGCGCTGCAGACTTCCCCAAGCTCGCCGCGTATTTCGCCGAGCGCGCCGAAGGCGGCGTGGGCCTGATGGTCACCGGCGGATTCTCGCCGAATCTCGTGGGCTGGCTGAAACCTTTTGGCGGCAAGTTGTCGTGGCCGTGGGAAGTAAGGCCGCACAAATTCGTCACCCAGGCCGTGCACGAAAACGGCAGCAAGATCTGCCTGCAGCTGCTGCATGCAGGGCGCTATGGCTACCACCCGTTCACCGTGGCGCCATCAAAATTGAAGGCACCGATCAATCCCTTCACCCCTCGCGCGCTTTCAAGCCGTGGCGTGGAGCGCCAGATCACCGCCTATGCCGACGCCGCGCGCCGCGCGCGCGAGGCCGGCTACGATGGCGTGGAAGTGATGGGCTCGGAAGGTTATTTCATCAACGAGTTCACCGCGCCACGCACCAACAAGCGCAACGATGCGTGGGGCGGCAGCGCGGAAAAGCGCATGCGCTTCGCCGTGGAAATCGTGCGCCGCGTGCGCGAGGCCTGCGGCCCCGACTTCATCATCATCTACCGGCTTTCCTTGCTTGACCTGGTGGAAGACGGCAACCAGTGGGACGAGATAGTCGCGCAGGCCAAGGCGATTGAAAACGCGGGCGCAACTATCATCAACTCCGGCATCGGCTGGCACGAAGCACGCATTCCCACCATCGTCACCTCCGTGCCGCGCGCGGCGTTCGTGGATGTCACCGCCAAGCTGCGCCCGCACGTGACGCTGCCGCTGGTCGCCACCAACCGCATCAACATGCCGGACGTGGCCGAACGCATCCTCGCCGACGGCATCGCCGACATGGTGTCGCTGGCACGACCGCTGCTGGCGGATTCGCAGTGGGCCAACAAGGCGCGAGCGGGCAAGCCGCAGGCCATCAACACCTGCATCGCCTGCAACCAGGCCTGCCTGGACCATGTATTCGAGAACAAGCGCGCCAGTTGCCTGTTGAACCCGCGTGCCTGCGCCGAAACCGAGTTGAACTACACCAAGACGTTCAAGCCGAAGCGTGTGGCAGTCGTCGGCGCAGGCCCTGCAGGCCTGGCGTGCGCAACCGTTGCCGCCGAACGTGGCCACCGCGTCACCTTGTTCGACGCGTCTGCGGAAATCGGCGGGCAGTTCAACTACGCGAAGAAGATACCGGGCAAGGAAGAATTCCACGAAACCATCCGCTACTTCACCCACAGGCTGGAAGAAACCGGCGTGGACGTGAAACTGGGAACGGTGGCTACGGCGGAGAATCTTTCCGGCTTCGATGAAGTCGTCATGGCCACGGGCATCGTGCCAAGGCGCGTCGGTTTCCCGGGCTCGGATCACGGCAAGGTGGTGAGCTACCTGGATGTATTGAGTGGCCGGGTGAGCGTCGGCAAGCGCGCCGCGATCATCGGTGCAGGCGGCATCGGTTTCGACGTGGCCGAATACCTGGTGCACGAGGGTGATTCCTCGACACTGGACCCCGCGCGCTGGATGGCCGAATGGGGCGTGGACCCGAGCTTCGAATCACGCGGCAGCCTGGTCAAGCCGCAACCGGAGCCACCGGCGCGCGAGGTCTGGCTGCTGCAGCGCTCGGCCGGCAAGCCCGGCGCCCGTTTGGGTAAGACCAGTGGCTGGGTGCATCGGGCCACGCTGAAGGCCAAGCAGGTGAAGATGCTGGGCGGTGTGGAATACCTGGGCGTGGACGATGCGGGCCTCAAGATCCGGGTCGACGGCGTGGAGCACCTGCTGCCCGTGGATCACGTGGTGGTCTGCGCCGGCCAGGAACCGCGCCGTGACCTGCAGGCCGAACTGCTGGCGGCCGGCATCACGGCGCACCTGATTGGCGGAGCCGACGTGGCCGCGGAACTGGATGCCAAGCGCGCGATTGATCAAGGCAGCAGGCTGGCGGCGGCGCTTTAGAGCGAGGAGTGAGTGGAGAGGAGTGAGTAAGGAAAGCTTTCGTTCTTGTCACTCACTCCTCACTCCTCTCCACTCACTCCGCAAGCACCTACAGAGCAAATACTCCATTTCCAATCAATCACTTAGCGTGATTGTCAAGCTCGCCTATTCAGGTAACGTTGGGGGTTTGGCCCTTACCTTGCGCCAACTTTTCGGCCCGCCCCTGTTTCAACTGGCGAGCCAACCCGGCCCCGATTGAACCTTCTGGCCGGCCTTGGGCAGCGCACTGTGCAGCTGCCTCCCCATGACGCCCTGACGCCGTGTCTACCCAAAACGCACCCTCCCTTGGCGGATGGCGCGTGGACGCTGCCAAGACGGAGCAAGGAGTTCGTTTCAATGAAGTTGGCCTGGATCCTCTGGCTGTCGCAGATGTTGCCGCAGCCTGCCGCAGACTCGCTCTGCCTCAGCACCACCGTGTACCTGGAAGCCCGCGACCAGACCCTGCGCGGCCAGCAAGCCGTCGCCGAAGTGGCCCTGCGCCGCCTCGACAGTGGCCTGTGGGGCGACTCGATGTGCTCCGTGGTGACCGCGCGCAAGCAGTTCGCCCCGACCATCGTGGCACCCGGCACCCGCCTGCAGAATTCGGACGCCTGGGCCAAATCGATCAACGTGGCCCTGAACGCAGAGCGCAACTGGGCACTGCCGGTTGGGCAGCGCAAGGAAATCGTGCCGGGCGCCAGCCACTTCATGGCCCACAACATCGCCAGCCCAAGCTGGCGTAACGCCTACCAGGTGGCGCAGATCGGCGACCACACCTTCCTGCGCGTGCAGAAGCTCAAGCCACGCCACTGAAATAACGCAGCGTTACGGCGCTGGCATCGACAATGCACAGACGGGCTGGGACTATTCCCAGCCCGTTTTTCTTTGGAGATGACCTGCATGAAGCTTTACACCAAACCCGGCGCCTGCTCGCTGGCCGACCATATCGCCCTGCACTGGATCGGCGCGCCGTTCGATGTCCAGGTCATGGATGCAACGACACTGAAGTCGCCGGAATACCTGGCCATCAATCCCGCTGGCAATGTGCCTGCGCTGGAAGTCGATGGCTGGTTGCTGACGCAGAACGCCGCCATCCTCAATTACCTCGCAGACCGTTTTCCTGCATCAGGACTCGGCGGGGATGGCACGCCGGAAAGTCGCGCCGAGATCAATCGCTGGCTGGCCTTCGTCAACGCCGACGTGCACCCCAGCTTCCACCCGATGTTCGGTTCTACGTCCTACCTGGGCGATGAAGCGATGATCGAGAAGAGCAAGGACAATGCGCGGCAGAAATTGCGCAGCTTGTTCCAGCGCGCCGATGCGCAACTCGCCGGCAAGGACTGGCTGACCGGCGCGCGCTCGATCGCTGACCCGTACCTGTTCGTCACGCTGCGCTGGGCCAAGGGCACGAAGGTCGATCTGTCCGGATTCGAGAATCTGGAGCGGTTCTTCCAGCAGATGCAGGCCGACGCGAGCGTGCAGCAGGCACTGAAGGCGGAAGGGTTGGCGTAAGCACACCCGAGGATATTCCCCCGGAAACCGCAAGGCTCTGCCTCCCCCTTTGCAAAAGGGGGACTGAGGGGGATTTGCTCTGGCTGGTGCTCCTAGCTATACGCAAAGATCAAGAGCAAATCCCCCGTAGCCCCCTTTGCAAAGGGGGCGAAGCCAGAGCAACCAACGGCAAGATCAAAATGGATGACCAGCCATTCGGCTGTTGTTGAGCACTTCCAGCGTTCGCTGGGATGACGAATCAGAGGTCCGGAATCAGAACGCATCACCCGGCACGCGCACCGCGCCTTCCATCAACACCCGCGCGCTGCGGCTCATGATCGCCTTGCCGACACTCCACTGGCCATCGATCTGTTTCGCCTCGGCGCCTACGCGCAACGTGCCGGACGGATGCCCGAACACCACAACATCGCGCGTGCCGCCACCGGCCGCCGCATTGACCACCGTTCCTGGCACCGCCGCCGCCGCAGCGATCGCCACCGAGGCCGTGCCCATCATCGCGTGGTGCAGCTTGCCCATCGACATCGCGCGCGCCAGCAGGTCGATATCGGCGGCATGCACCGGCTTGCCGCTTGATGACACGTAATCCTTCGGCGGTGCGACGAACGCTACTTTCGGCGTCAGTGGACGGGTCGCAGCTTGCGCCGCATCGCCGATCAATCCCATCTGCACTGCACCGTGTGCACGGATCGACTCCAGTTTGCTCAGGGCTGCCTTGTCTTCGTTGATCGCAGCCTGCAGTTCTGTTCCGTCATACCCCAACTCGATCGCATCCACGAAAATCGTGGGCACGCCGGCATTGATCATGGTGACCCTGAAATTACCCACGCCGGGCACCTCCAATGAATCGACGAGATTGCCCGTCGGGAACATCGCACCGCCGCCTTCGTCGTCGCCTTCATCAGCCGGATCGAGGAACTCCAGCTGGATTTCTGCAGAGGGGAAGGTCACCCCGTCCAGCTCGAAGCCGCCCGTTTCCTGCACTTCGCCATTGTTTACCTGCACATGCGCAATGATTGTCTTGCCGATGTTCGCCTGCCAGATGCGTACCGTGCAGATGCCGTCATGCGGAACGCGTGCCGGACCGATCAGTCCATTGGCGATTGCGAAAGGTCCCACCGCCGAAGACAGGTTGCCGCAGTTGCCGCTCCAGTCGATGAAGCTGTCGTTGAGTGGCACCTGTCCGTACAGGTAATCCACGTCATGTCCCGGCTGGGTACTCTTCGAAATAACCACGACCTTGCTGGTGCTGGAGGTCGCGCCACCCATGCCATCGGTGTGCTTGCCGTAAGGATCGGGTGATCCAATCACCCGCATCAGCAACGCATCGCGTGCCGCGCCTGGGAGTTGCGCGGCAAACGGGAGATCCTCCAGCCGGAAGAACACGCCCTTGCTGGTGCCCCCGCGCATATAGGTGGCGGGGATGCGGATTTGCAGCGAATGGGACATGAGTACTTTCCTGATATTGAGCATCGGAAGCGTGGATGGAGAAATTCCTGGCTTTTGATTTGCCCCCTTTGCAAAGGGGGCTACGGGGGATTTGCTCTTGATCTTGCTTTCGGGAAACAGCACCGGCAAGAGCAAATCCCCCTCAATCCCCCTTTTTCAAAGGGGGAGGCGACAGCAATACATCTCGCCGCCCCTCTGTTCCCAGCTTCAAGCGACCTTGGACGATTCCAGGAAATCCTGCGCGAACCGCTGCAGCACGCCACCCGCTTCGTAGATCGAAACTTCCTCGTCCGAGTCGAGGCGGCACGTCACTGGCACTTCGACACGCTCGCCCTCCTTGCGGTGGATCACCAGCGTAAGGTCAGCGCCCGGCTTGCGTTCGCCCACCACGTCGAACGTCTCGGTGCCGTCGATGTCCAGCGTGAGGCGCGTGGTGCCCTGCTTGAACTCCAGCGGCAGCACGCCCATGCCGATCAGGTTGGTGCGATGGATGCGCTCGAAGCCCTCGGCCGCGATCGCTTGCACGCCAGCCAGGCGCACGCCCTTCGCCGCCCAGTCACGCGAGGAACCCTGGCCGTAGTCCGCGCCGGCGATGATGATCAGCGGTTGCTTGCGCTGCATGTAGGTTTCGATGGCTTCCCACATGCGCATGACCTTGCCCTCGGGTTCCACGCGCGCCAGCGATCCCTGCTTCACGCTGCCGTCCGGGTTACGCACCATCTCGTTGAACAGCTTCGGGTTGGCGAAGGTGGCGCGCTGTGCGGTGAGGTGGTCGCCGCGATGCGTTGCGTAGGAATTGAAATCCTCTTCCGGCAAGCCCATCGTCGCCAGGTATTCGCCGGCGGCGCTGTTGAGCATGATGGCGTTGGAAGGCGACAGATGGTCGGTGGTGATGTTGTCTGGCAGCACGGCCAGCGGGCGCAGGCCCGTCAGCGTGCGTTCGCCCGCCAATGCGCCTTCCCAATACGGCGGACGACGGATGTAGGTGCTCTGCGGACGCCAATCGTACAGCGGCTCCACTTTCGGGCCATGTTCCACGCGCACTGCGAACATCGGGTTGTAGACGCTGCGGAACTGTTCCGGTTTCACCGACGCTTTGACCACCGCGTCGATCTCTTCGTCACTGGGCCAGAGATCCTTCAGGCGAATTTCCTTGCCATCCACCACACCCAGCACATCCTTCTCGATATCGAAACGGATGGTGCCGGCAATCGCATACGCCACTACCAGCGCGGGTGACGCGAGGAAGGCCTGCTTCGCATACGGATGGATGCGCCCATCGAAATTGCGATTGCCTGACAGCACCGCCGTTGCGTACAGGTCACGGTCGATGATTTCCTGCTGGATCACTGGATCCAGCGCGCCGGACATGCCATTGCAGGTAGTGCAGGCGAACGCGACCACGCCGAAGCCCAGCGCTTCCAGGTCCGACATCAAGCCGCTTTCGTCAAGGTACAGTGCAACCGCTTTGGAACCTGGTGCGAGCGAGGATTTCACCCACGGCTTGCGCTTGAGGCCCAGTCGGTTCGCATTGCGCGCCAGCAGCGCGGCAGCGATGACGTTGCGCGGATTGCTGGTATTGGTGCAACTGGTGATCGCAGCAATGATCACCGCGCCATCCGGCATCAGCCCGGGCGTTTCTTCCCACGCGGCGGCGATGCCTTTCGCGGCGAGGTCACTCGTCGCCACGCGCGCATGCGGATTGGACGGGCCAGCCATGTTGCGCACGACGCTGGACAGGTCGAACTGCAGCACGCGTTCGTACTCCACCTGCTTCAGGCTGTCGACCCACAGGCCGGTGTGCTTCGCGTAAGTTTCCACCAGCTTGACCTGCGCGTCCTCGCGCCCGGTGAGCCTCAGGTAGTCGAGCGTCTGCTGGTCGATGGAAAACATCGCCGCGGTCGCGCCGTATTCCGGGGCCATGTTGGAAATGGTGGCGCGGTCGCCCAGGGTCAGCGCCGTCGCGCCGTCGCCGAAGAACTCCAGCCACGCACCCACCACCTTGGACTTGCGCAGGAACTCGGTCAGTGCCAGCACGATGTCGGTGGCGGTGATGCCAGACTGCGGCTTGCCCGTCAGTTCCACGCCGATGATGTCCGGCAGGCGCATCCACGACGCACGACCCAGCATCACGTTCTCTGCTTCAAGGCCACCCACGCCGATCGCGATCACGCCCAGCGCATCCACGTGCGGGGTATGGCTGTCGGTGCCCACGCAGGTATCCGGGAACGCGACGCCATCACGCACCTGCACCACGGGCGACATTTTCTCCAGGTTGATCTGGTGCATGATCCCGTTGCCCGGCGGGATCACTTCCATGTTCTTGAACGCCTGCTTGGTCCAGTCGATGAAGTGGAAACGGTCTTCGTTGCGGCGATCCTCGATGGTGCGGTTCTTGGCGAATGCATCCGGGTCGTAGCCGCCGCATTCGACTGCCAGCGAGTGATCGACGATCAACTGCACCGGCACCACCGGGTTGACCTGTGCAGGATCGCCGCCCTGCTCGGCAATCGCATCGCGCAGACCTGCGAGGTCCACCAATGCGGTCTGCCCGAGGATGTCGTGGCAGACCACGCGCGCAGGGAACCACGGGAAATCCAGGTCGGATTTGCGCTCGATCAGTTGCCGCAGCGCCGCCGTCAACGTCGATGGATCACAACGGCGCACCAGGTTCTCTGCCAGCACGCGCGAGGTGTACGGCAGTTTGTCGTAGGCGCCGGCCTGTATGGCTTCGACCGCGGCGCGCGTATCGAAGTAATCCAGGTTCGTGCCGGGCAAGGGCTTGCGGTGTTCGGTGTTCATGGCTGGCGATCCTGTGGAGGGGCTGGCCAATTGGCGCAGGTGGGCAACAATACAAAGTAGAAACGACGTCCTGCGCGACAGCGCGCAGGACATAGCACTCAACGCTGGTTGATCGGCACGAAAGCCAGGTCTTCAGGCCCCGTGTAGTTCGCACTCGGACGGATGATCTTGCCGTCGATGCGCTGCTCGATCACGTGTGCGCTCCAACCCGCGGTACGCGCGATGACGAACAGCGGCGTGAACATCGCCGTCGGCACGCCCATCGTGTGGTAGCTGACCGCGCTGAACCAGTCCAGGTTGGGGAACATTTTCTTGATATCCCACATCACCGTTTCCAGGCGCTCGGCGATGTCGTACATCTTGCGGCTGCCCTGTTCGTCCGAAAGTTCGCGCGCCACGTCCTTGATCACCTGGTTGCGTGGATCACCGGTCGTGTAGACCGGATGGCCGAAGCCGATCACCACTTCCTTGCGCTCCACGCGCGCCTTGATGTCGGCTTCGGCTTCATCCGGCGTTTCATAGCGCTTCTGCACTTCGAAGGCGACTTCGTTGGCGCCGCCGTGCTTGGGTCCGCGCAACGCGCCGATGCCACCAGCGATGGCCGAATACATGTCGCTGCCGGTGCCGGCAATGACACGGGCTGCGAACGTGGAGGCATTGAATTCGTGCTCCGCGTACAGGATCAGTGAAGTGTGCATGGCCTGCACCCACGATACGCTCGGCTTTTCGCCGTGCAGCAGGTGCAGGAAGTGGCCACCAATGCTGTCGTCGTCGGTCTCGATCTCGATGCGCTTGCCGTTGTGGCTCCAGTGGTACCAGTACAGCAGCATCGGGCCCAGCGCGGCCATCAGCTTGTCGGCGATATCGCGGGCACCGGGATGGTTGTGGTCGTCTTTCTCGGGCGAGATGCAGCCGAGCACAGACACACCCGTGCGCATCACGTCCATCGGATGTGCAGAGGCCGGAAGTTGCTCCAATGCCGCCTTCACTGCCGCTGGCACGCCACGCAACGACTTCAACTTGGCTTTGTAGGCCGAGAGTTCGGCGCGGTTGGGCAGCTTGCCATGCACCAGCAGGTGCGCGATTTCCTCGAACTCCGAGGTACGCGCCAGGTCCAGGATGTCGTAGCCACGGTAATGCAGGTCGTTGCCCGTGCGACCCACAGTACACAAGGCGGTATTGCCCGCGGCAGTGCCGGACAGGGCGACGGATTTCTTGGGCTTGAAGGGAACGGCTGCTTCTGACATTTCAACACCTCTTCGTGAATTAAAGCCCCTCTCTCAAAGGGAGAAGGAATATCTATTTCTTCGCAGCGAACAGCGCATCCAGCTTCTGTTCGAATTCGTGGTAGCCGATGCGCTCGTACAATTCTTCGCGCGTCTGCATCGTGTCCACCACGTTCTTCTGGTGGCCGTCGCGACGGATTGATTCGTACACGTTTTCTGCCGCCTTGTTCATGGCGCGGAACGCGGACAGCGGATAGAGCTGGATGGCCACGCCCACCGATGCCAGCTCTTCGCGGGTGAACAGCGGCGTCTTGCCGAACTCGGTGATGTTGGCCAGCACTGGCACCTTCACCGCATCGACGAAGCGCTGGTAAGTCGGCAGGTCGTAGGCAGCTTCGGCGAAGATGCCATCGGCACCGGCTTCCACGCAGGCGATGGCACGCTCGATTGCGGCGTCGACACCGTCGACCTGGATGGCGTCGGTGCGCGCAATGAGGAAAAAATCCGCATCGGTCTTCGCATCCGCCGCGGCTTTCACGCGATCCACCATTTCAGCGGCAGTGACAATCTCCTTGCCCGGGCGATGGCCGCAACGCTTGGCGCCCACCTGGTCTTCGATATGGCAGGCGGCGGCACCGGCCTTGATCAGCGACTTCACCGTGCGCTCAATGTTGAATGCACTCGGGCCGAAGCCGGTGTCGATGTCCACCATCAGCGGCAGGTCGCACACATCGGTGATGCGGCGCACGTCGACCAGCACGTCTTCCAGGGTGTTGATGCCCAGGTCCGGCAGGCCCAGCGAGCCGGCGGCCACGCCACCGCCCGACAGGTAGATGGCGCGATAGCCGGCGCGCTTGGCCAGCAAAGCGTGGTTGGCGTTGATGGCGCCGATCACCTGCAGGGGCGATTCGGCGGCGAGCGCGGCGCGGAATTTGGTTCCGGCGGATGCGTGGCTCATGTGGCAGGACTCCTCGTGGCTGAGGGTGCGCGAATGGTACGCCCCTCGTCAGGCCGCAAATCTGGCATTATCCTCAGCATTGATCAATCTTGATCAAATCAATCAATATATCGACATGGCTTCCGACCATCTCTCCGCTGCCGAAACCTGCCAGATCCTCGGCATCAGCCGGGCCACGCTGTACGCCTATGTCAGTCGCGGCCTGCTGGAATCGCGCCCCGGCCCGGACCACCGCAGCCGCGTGTACTTGCGCCAGGACGTCGAACGGTTGGTTCAACGCAAGCAGGCGGGACGCGGGGCGGCGCGCGGCGCGGCACAGAGTCTGGATCGCGGCCTGCCGGTGCTGGAGACGCAAATCTCCCTGATCCGGCCGGATGGCCCGTACTACCGCGGCCGATCCGCGATCAAGGCCGCGCAGGAGGGGGCCACGCTGGAAGACATCGCACGACTGCTCTGGGATTGTGGCGATGAGGATCCGTTTGCCATACCCGTCGATTCGCAATGGCCGACGAACGTGGCATCCATCGCGGGCAACCCGGACCTGCCGCCGCTTGAGCGTGCAATGTCGGCGATCCCGCTGCTTGCACTGGAAGTGCGCCATTCCTTCAACTCCGCCCCGCGCGTGCGTCACGAAATCGCATCCACCTTGCTGCGCCACAACGCGGCGCTGCTGGTGGCACGGCCGCCATTCAACGGGCCCGTGCATCGGTTGTTGGCTGAGTGCTGGAAACCCGGCGATGAAGTTTTCGCGGAGCTGGTGCGTGCCGCGTTGGTGGTCTGCGCCGACCACGAACTCAACGTCTCCGCCTTCGCCGCACGCGTGGTCGCGTCCACCGGCGCGCACCTGCACGGCACCGTGTGCAGCGGACTGGCGGCGCTGTCCGGCCCACGCCATGGTGGTGCAACCGCACGTGCATATGCATTGATCGGCGACGCACGCGATGCGCCGTCGGCCATCGACTTCATCGCCACCCGCTGGCAACGCGGCGACGACCTGCCGGGCTTCGGCCATGCGCTTTACCCGCAGGGTGATCCACGTGCCAGCGAAGTACTGGCGCGACTGCGCGCGTCGTATTCCGGAACGCCTGCCATGCAGTCACTGGAAGCGATCATCGCCGCCACCGAAGAGATCAGCGGGCAACGCCCCAATATCGACTTGATGCTGGCGGCGATCTGTCACGTCAATGCGTTGCCGGCGACGCCTGCGCTGGTGCTGTTCGCCGCAGGTCGGTTGGCCGGCTGGTTGGCGCACGCATTGGAGCAGCAGGCACAAGGAAACCTGATCCGGCCGCGCGCCAGCTACACGGGCGTTGCACCGCCTACGGCGGAATCGATCTAGCCCAGCGGCAGCGTGCGTTCGGCCTGCGACAATCGGTCATGCAGTTCGCGCACCTGCTCGACAAGCGGGTCGACCGCGCCGTTGCCCAAGCTGCGCAGGTAGCTGCAGGAAGCGAAGCCCATCGAAAGCCGCTCGTACTCGGCCACCCAGCGCTGGCGATCCGGGATGCGCTCAGGGTTGATCGGCCATACACCCGGTCGTGGCCGCATGTGTTGGGCGATGCCGATTCGCCAGGGCTTCGGACTCACCCTGGCACGGAAACAATGCTGGCGCACGCACATCAGCGCGTACAGCGGATCCGTCTGCAGGGCGCTGAAGCAGGCTTCGACATCAGGCTCTCGCGCATCGAAAACACGGTGCATCGCCAGCAGGCGGAAGCCGGCCGGCGTGCGGTATTGGCGCAGGTTCCAATCGGAATGATCTGCCATGAAGGCATCGATGCGCTGGTTGGCACGCGCTTCCGGGCCGCCGTCCTTCTGCAGCTGCGCACGATGGAGGCGACGCGCAATCCATCCTGCCAGCAGCAATGCAGCTGCGAGCGCGATCACTCCGACGATCCAGGACTTGCTCGCCAAGCCAACCACCAGTGCAACGACCAGTAACGGAATCCTGGTCTTGCGCTTCAGCGCGACGGAGGGGCCGGGATCATGCAGGTCGATGTCGACGAACAATGCACTCGGCGTATTGAGGCAAAGCGCGCCGTAGGAATTGCGCGTGATGATGCTGTCGCCGTGGCGGGAAATTATTTCCTCGCGTATGGGCACGCCTTCGGCACCGTTGTAGGGCTGCTTGTAATCGCGGCGCGGAAGCTTTTCGCCGGCCATCACACGATCGAAGGCCTCGCGCACGCGTGCGTCGGCATGGGCCTGTGCATCCTCCTGGCTGTCGTCCGACCATCCGAAACGACGCACGGTGACCTGCTTGCCGCGCGAACGATGCTGCAAACGGCCTTCAGCCCAGTACTGCGGAACGATCACGTCACTTCTCCATGCGCTGGACCGAAGCAATTACTGTAAACCCTGCAGGCAAAAAAACGCCGGGACTGGCCCGGCGTTTACATCACAATTAGCGGGAACGAATCAGCCCAGCAGGTGCGCGACGCCGGCGCGCTCTTCTTCCAGCTCGGCCAGGGTCTTGTCCATGGCGGCACGGCTGAAGGCGTCCACTTCCAGGCCTTCCACGCGGGTGTATTCGCCATTGGCGGTGATCACCGGCACGCCGTACATCACGCCTTCCGGAATGCCGTAGCTGCCGTCGGACGGGACGCCCATGGTCACCCATTTGCCGTTGCTGCCCAGCACCCAGTCACGGATGTGGTCGATGGCGGCGTTGGCAGCCGACGCGGCAGAAGACAGACCGCGCGCTTCGATGATCGCCGCACCACGCTTGCCCACCTGCGGAATGAAGGCATCACTGTTCCAGGCCGCGTCGTTGATCTTGTCCTTGAGTGATGCGCCATTGACGGTGGCGAAGCGGTAGTCCGGATACATGGTCGGGCTGTGGTTGCCCCACACGATCAGGTTCTCGATGTCGCCGACCGCTACGCCGGCCTTGTTGGCCAGCTGCGACAGCGCGCGGTTGTGGTCCAGGCGCAGCATCGCGGTGAAATTCTTCGCCGGCAAATCCGGTGCCGACTTCATGGCGATGTAGGCGTTGGTGTTGGCCGGATTGCCGACGACGAGCACTTTCACGTTGCGCGAAGCGACCTTGTTCAGCGCCGCGCCCTGCGCAGTGAAGATCTTGGCGTTTTCCAGCAGCAGGTCCTTGCGCTCCATGCCCGGGCCGCGCGGACGCGCGCCGACCAGCAGGGCCACGTCGACGTCCTTGAACGCGACTTCCGGATCATCGGTGCCGACCATGCCGGCCAGCAGCGGGAACGCACAGTCTTCCAGCTCCATCATCACGCCCTTCAGCGCGGCCTGGGCCTTGTCGATGGGCAATTCCAGCAACTGCAGGATCACCGGCTGGTCCTTGCCCAGCATTTCGCCGGAGGCAATGCGGAACAGCAACGCATAGCCGATCTGGCCAGCGGCACCGGTAACGGCGACTCGAACGGGGCTCTTCATAGTGCTAATCCTCAAGGTTTCGTAGGGTGGGCCTTGGCCCACCGCGAGGGAAAATGGTGCGGGAATGGTGTGGGAGCGGTGGGCCAAGGCCCACCCTACTCACGTCAACTCGGCAAAAAACTCCTGGATACGCTGCATCCCCGGCGCCAGCTGCGGCGTCGGGCAGGTGTAGCTGATGCGCAGCGCGCGCGGCTCGCCGAATGCCGAGCCCGGCACGCAGGCCACGCCCTTGGCTTCCAGCAAGGCGCTGCAGAACTCGACGTCGTCATGGATCACGCTGCCGTTGTGCGATTTGCCGAAGGCCACGCTGATATCCGGGAATACATAGAACGCACCCTGCGGACGCGGGCACACCACGCCGGGAATCGCGGCCAGCGCGGCCATCACCAGGTCGCGCTTGCCCTGGAATTCCAGGTTCTTCGATTCGGTGACGTCCTGCGGACCGGACAGCGCAGCGATCGCCGCCGCGGTGGTGACTTCAGGAATGTTGGTGATGTGGTTGGAATTGAGCGTGGTCACCGCCTTGGCGACGGATTCCGGGCCGGCCATGAAGCCCACGCGCCAACCCGGCATGCCGTAGGTCTTGGACAGCGAATCGACGAACACGGTGCGCTCGCGCAGTTCCGGGCGGGCCTGCACGAAGTTGTAGTACTCCAGCCCGTCGAACAGCATGCGGTTGTAGATGTCGTCGGTGATGATCCACGTCTCGGGATACTTCACCAGCACATCGGCCAAGGCGATGATTTCGTCCTTGGTGTAGACCATGCCCGTCGGGTTGGACGGGTTGTTGAACAGGAACACCTTGGGCTTGGTCGCCAACGCGGCGTCGAGCTGGGCGACGGTCAGCTTGTAGTCCTGGCTGGCCGGGCAAGGCAGTTCCAGGATCTTCGCGTTGCAGATCTCGGCGATGTCGACGTAGGTGGTCCAGTACGGCGCCGGGAAGGCGATGGTGTCGCCTTCGTCCAGCAGCGCTTCGGCCAGGTTGTAGAGCACGTGCTTGGCACCAATGCCGGTGGACACGTTGGCGCGGGTGTAGCCGTCCAGGCCCAGGTCTTGCATGTGCTTGAGGAATGCATCCAGCAGGGCATCTGCACCGCGGTTGGAACCGTACTGGCCGGAGTCTTTCGACAGCGCATCGCGTGCGGCCTGATAGACGTGTTCACCGGGCAGGAAATTGGGAACGCCGATGGAGAAACTGATGATGTCGCGACCGGCGGCCTTGAGCTTCTTGGCCTTTTCGGCGACGGCCATGATCGCGCTGGGCTTGGCGCGGCCCATGCGTCCTGCTAGCTGGAGCATTCGGGAAACCTCGTGGGATGAGGGAACGGACTGGCGTTTGGAAGCCGTTTATTGCGGCGCAATATTTTAGCACGGGCCGGCGGATGGGCTGGCAGTTGCGGAGGGCGGGTTCCAAGTATGGGAGGGGCTTCAGCCCCGACGCTTTTGGCTCGGAAAGCGTCGGGGCTGAAGCCCCTCCCACAGGAGCTGGAGCCCCTGCGGGGAGGGCACACTCAGGCGCTGAGGTATTTATTCCACTCGGCCACGCGATCCGCCTTGGCGGCCAGCACGGCGGCGGTGTCGCCTTCGATCTTCACCGAGGTGATGGCATCGCCACCGGCCACGCTGTCCACCACGTCCAGGCCTTCGATGACCTTGCCGAACACGGTGTGCTTGCCGTCCAGCCACGGGGTAGGCACGTGGGTGATGAAGAACTGGCTGCCGTTGGTGTTGGGGCCGGCATTGGCCATGGACAGCACGCCACGGTCGTGGCGCACGCCGTTGTTGGTTTCATCTTCGAAACGATAGCCCGGGCCGCCGCGGCCGGAACCCTCCGGGCAACCGCCCTGGATCATGAAATCGGGGATGACGCGGTGGAAGTTGAGGTTGTCGTAGAAGCCGCGCTGGGCCAGGTTGACGAAATTGGCGACCGTCAGCGGGGCTTTCTCGGGGTACAGCTCGACCTTGATGGGGCCGCGGGCGGTGTCGAAGGTGGCGATCAGGGACATTGGGGACTCCAGGGTTGCTGAGGGGTGATGCGGATGGATCCGGAAGGATTGGGGCGAATTTCCCGATAAAAACCGATCCGATGGCCGGCTCTGGGTGGATTGATGGCTGAATTGGATGCCTTTGCCGGCATCTTCCGAGCTAAAGCACGGTTTCAACCCGCTATAATACGCGGCTTCCCTCCCTGTCCCGAGCGCGGCTTGAATCGCGCCTTTCGTCATGTCCATCCAGAACCTCCGCAATATCGCCATCGTCGCCCACGTTGACCATGGCAAGACCACCCTCGTCGACTGCCTGCTGAAGCAATCCGGCACCCTGTCGGAGCGCACCGTCCTCGCCGAGCGCGTGATGGACAGCAATGACCAGGAAAAAGAGCGCGGCATCACCATCCTGGCCAAGAACACCGCCATCACCTGGCAGGGCAACCGCATCAACATCGTCGACACCCCGGGCCACGCCGACTTCGGTGGCGAAGTGGAGCGCGTGCTGTCGATGGTGGACTCGGTGCTGATCCTGGTCGACGCGATGGACGGCCCGATGCCGCAGACCCGCTTCGTGACCCAGAAAGCCTTCGCCATGGGCTTCAAGCCCATTGTCGTCGTGAACAAGATCGACCGTCCCGGCGCGCGTCCGGATTGGGTGATCGACCAGGTGTTCGACCTGTTCGACAAGCTGGGCGCCACCAACGAACAGCTCGATTTCCCCATCGTCTACGCGTCGGCCCTGCACGGCTACGCCAGCCTGGACGACAGCGCGCGCGAAGGCGACATGACCCCGCTGTACGAAGCGATCATGCAGCACGTCGCTCCGCCGCAGGTGGACGAGGAAGGCCCATTCCAGATGCGCATCAGCCAGCTGGACTACAGCAACTTCGTTGGCCTGATCGGCATCGGCCGCATCCAGCGCGGCAAGGTCCGCCGCAACATGCCGGTCAGCGTGGTCGACCGCGAAGGCAAGAAGCGCCAGGGCAAGATCCTGCAGGTGCTGGGCTTCATGGGCCTGGAGCGCATCGAGACCGAAGAAGCCGGTGCCGGTGACATCGTCGCCATTTCCGGCGTCGCCGACCTGTCCATCTCGGACACCGTGTGCGCAGTCGATGCACCCGAGGCGCTGCCGGCGCTGACCGTGGACGAGCCGACCATCAGCATGACCTTCCAGGTGAACAATTCGCCGTTCGCCGGCAACAAGGACATGAGCGGCGGCAAGTTCCTGACCAGCCGCCAGCTGCGCGAGCGCCTGGAACGCGAAACCCTGCACAACGTGGCGCTGAAGGTCGAGGAAGGTTCGGACCCGGACAAATTCCTGGTTTCCGGCCGTGGCGAGCTGCACTTGTCGGTGTTGATCGAAACGATGCGCCGCGAAGGCTTCGAGCTGGCCGTGTCGCGCCCGGAAGTCATCATCAAGGAAATCGACGGCCAGCAGATGGAGCCGGTCGAGCAACTGGTGGTTGATATCGAAGAAATCCACCAGGGCGGCGTGATGGAAAAGCTGGGCACCCGCAAGGGCGCGTTGAAGAACATGGAATCCGACGGCAAGGGTCGCGTGCGCTTGGATTACATGATCCCGGCGCGTGGCCTGATCGGTTTCCAGAACGAGTTCCGTACCCTGACCCAGGGTTCGGGCCTGCTGTTCCATGTGTTCGACCATTACGGCCCGAAGGAAACCGGCGCCATCGCCAAGCGCATCAATGGCGTGATGATCGCCAATGCGCCGGGCACCACGCCGGCCTATTCGCTCGGCCCGTTGCAGGAACGCGGCAAGCTGTTCGCTGCCGAAGGCGACAACGTGTATGAAGGCCAGCTGGTCGGCATCCACTCCAAGGACAACGACCTGACCGTGAATGCGATCAAGCCCAAGCCGCTGACCAACATGCGTGCCTCGGGCAAGGACGATGCGATCCAGCTGAGCCCGGCGATCAAGTACACGCTGGAACAGGCACTGGACTTCATCGAAGACGACGAGCTGGTGGAAGTCACGCCGAAGGAAATCCGCCTGCGCAAGAAGTTCCTCAGCGAAAGCGACCGCAAGCGCGCCTCACGCGCAGCCTGATCACTTCGTCAGAATGACGAGCGGTCTGTTGAACCCGAACCCGGCCGCGCCTGCGCAGCCGGGTTTTCATTTGTTGGCCGTGTTCGAAGGTGTGAAAGGCCTGCTCGCCCTGATCGCAGCCGCCAGCCTGGAAGTCATGGGGCCGCAGCCCCTGCAGGATCTGGTGGCCGGGCTGATCACCAAGTTCAACCTCGATCCGCACGCCGGCCCACTGCCCGCGCTGCTGAATGCCATCAATCCCGCCGCCGTGCATTTCGCGGCCACCGTGCTGGTGCTGTATGCCGCGGTGCGTGTGCTGGAAGCCTGGGGCCTGTGGCGCGCGAAAGCCTGGGCCTCGTGGCTGGGCTGCATCGGCACCGCGCTGTACCTGCCGCTGGATCTGTTTGGCATCTACTACCACCGCAGCGTGTATGCATGGGTGGTATTGGGGCTGAATATCGCCGTCATCGCGGTACTGGCCCGCGACCTGGCCAGGCGCCGCAAACAACCAGTGATTGCACGTATGACGGATGCTGGGTAGCCTGCGTTACGCATCCTTGTGGGGAACATGTAATGCGCTTCATCGGGCTGACGCTGGCTTCCCTCTTCCTGCTTGCTGCCTGCGATACGGATCGCACAGGCCCGGCTGCGCCGATCGCCTCGCCCCATCCCACTGACTTCATCTACGCGGAAGTCGATATCGCCGACCTGCAGGAACGCATGCAGAAGGGCGAGCTGGACAGCCGCACGCTGACCCAGGCCTATCTGGATCGCATCGCCGCGCTTGATCGCGCCGGGCCGCAGCTCAATGCGGTGATGGAAATCAATCCTGACGCATTGAAGGAAGCGGCGCTGCGCGACATGGAGCGCAAGACCAACGCGGTGCGCGGGCCGCTGCATGGCATCCCGATCCTGTTGAAGGACAACATCGGCGCGACGCCGATGGCCAATTCCGCCGGCTCGCTGGCCTTGAAGGATTTCCGCCCGAAGACGGACGCCTTCCTGGTACGTCGCCTGCGCGAAGCGGGTGCGGTGATCCTGGGCAAGACCAACCTGAGCGAGTGGGCGAATTTCCGTTCCACCCATTCGACATCGGGCTGGAGCGCGCGTGGCGGGCAGACGCGTAATCCTTACGCGCTGGATCGGAATCCGTGTGGCTCCAGTGCCGGCAGCGCGGTGGCGGTGTCGGCGAATCTAGCTGCCGCGGCGATTGGCACGGAGACCGACGGCAGCATCCTGTGTCCGGCGGCAGTGAATGGCCTGGTTGGATTGAAGCCCACCGTTGGCCTGGTCAGCCGCGAAGGCATCATCCCGATTTCCTACAGCCAGGACAGCCCCGGCCCGATGACGCGCAGCGTGTCCGACGCCGCGCTGTTGCTGACGGTGCTGGCCGGCCGTGACAGCGCGGATCCGGCGACGCAATCCGCTGCATGGAACAGCGTGCTGGATTACCACGCGCAACTTGATGCGAATGCACTGAAGGGCGCGCGCATCGGCGTATTGCGCAACAAGATGGCGATCCATGCGGATGCGGGCGCAGCCATGGAGGTAGCCATCAAAACGCTGCGTGACGCCGGCGCCACGGTGGTGGATGCGGAAATTCCTACGGAAGGGCAATGGTCGGACGACGAGCTGACGCTGATGCTGTATGAATTCAAATCAGGACTGGAACGCTACCTGGCCAAGAACGACGCGCCGTTGAAGACGCTGACCCAGATCATCGGCTACAACCAGCAATACCCGAAATCCGAGATGCCTTTCTTCGGGCAGGAGTTGTTTGAACAAGCCAACGCCAAAGGTGGCTTGGGCACGGCGGAATATATCGCTGCACGTTCGCGCGCGCGGCGCTTGGCAGGGCCGGAAGGCATCGATGTCGCTTTGAAGGCGCAGCGTTTGGATGCACTCATCGCTCCGACCACCGGTCCCGCATGGGTGACGAATCCACAAAAGGGCGATGCTTTCCCGGGTGCCGGCTACGGCGCGGCAGCGGTCGCCGGCTACCCCAGCCTCACGGTGCCGATGGGCAGCAGCAATGGCCTGCCACTCGGCATCGTATTCATGGGCACCGCCTGGAGCGAGCCACGTTTGCTGCAATTGGGTTATGCGTACGAACAACTCACGCGGGCGCGGATGCCGCCGGAGTATTGGCCGAGTGTGCGTGTGGCAGACAGACGCACACCGTAGATATGATTGTCAGGGGTCGCAGGTCGCACATGTCGAACAAAGTATTCACAGTGCTAATAGCATTTCTCGTAACATCCGGCTGTACGATGGAGATGCAGAGGCGCTCCGAGACACGCTATCTAGAGATAGACCTTATCTGTTCCATTGATACGAGTGTCGCAAATGAGACAGACAGGCTCTTGCCTAGTGGATTCTTGACGAAATCTTACTCACCAGACCTTTGGCAAGCGTACTGGAAGGATCGTGTGATTTCCTTAGCGCAGGAGGACTTCTCCCGCGAACGAAGGTGGGGATATACGGGACCGTCAGGAAGGACGCTCGCGCTTTACTTGCTTAGGCAACGCAAGGAGGACGGCATGCCTGATCTGACTGGTGCCAGTCAGAATGAACAACTTATAGGCGAGCTCTACAGCGAGATACAACGCAGAGGGCAGTCTTCGTGCGAAATCCTCGAACGGAACAGTCCGATTTGCCAACACAGTCCAGCTCAGCGACAAGGACCGCTAAGGCTTGAAAGGCAGTGTCGGGTGGCCCCGAACAATTCATTCGAGCAAAGCTAATCAACGCAGCAAAAAAACAAACGCAGAGTTATAGAGCTGCCATGACGAATAGGATCTTAATTTTCATATCGGCCATCGCCATTTCCTATAGCGGCGACGCATTTGCCACGTCCATGGGGAAACCAGTTCACTGCATCCTTCCTCAAGAGGCTGTTAGACAGTGCATTTCTGGAAAAGCCGAGCTCAGCTTGATAATCGACGCTGACGGAAAGCTCATTTCGTCATCTGTATTGTCAGCCAAGCCATCACCCATGTTTGACAAATGGGCTCAGTGTCTAGCTGACAAGATTGATGAAAAGATATTGCCGGGAACAGTTAAACGGCTCGGCCCAGGTACGCACATATTTCCTATAGATTTCGATCCAGGTGATTGCAGCATCACTCGCCCTGAGAATTCATCCAAAAAAATCGAAATTTCAAGAATAGTCGAATCAACCGGAGTAGCACTCAACGCGTAGCAGCAGCCACCGACTGATTCTGCTTCCGCACGATCGACATCGCGATCTCCAGCGACTGCTCGTAGTTGAGGCGTGGGTCCACCGTAGAACGGTACGCACGCTCCAGATCGATATCCGTCAGCTCGCGGGCACCGCCAGTGCATTCGGTCACGTCTTCGCCGGTCAATTCCAGGTGCACGCCACCCAGGCGCGTGCCCGCCGCCGCATGCAGGTCGAAGGACTGCTCCACTTCGCCGCGGATATTGTCGAAGCGACGCGTCTTGTAACCGTTGGACGTGCTTTCCGTATTGCCATGCATCGGATCGCACACCCACAGCACGCGGCGGCCATCGCGGCGCACCGCATCCAGCAAAGACGGAAGCTTCTCCGCGATATGCGCCGCACCCATGCGGTGGATGAAGGTCAGGCGGCCGGGTTCGTCTTCCGGATTCAGCACGTCGATCAAGCGCAACAGCTGGTCCGGATTGACCGACGGCCCCACCTTGATCGCAATCGGATTGCGCACGCCACGCAGGTACTCCACGTGCGCGCCATCGACGGCTGCCGTGCGCATGCCGATCCACGGGTAATGCGTGCTCAGGTTGAAATGCCCCCACTGGCGCGGCACTTCACGCGTCAGCGCTTCTTCGTACGGCAGCAATAAGGCTTCGTGCGAAGTGTAGAAATCAATGCGGTTGAGGTTGTGCACTTCCGAACCCGACAGGGTTTCCATGAAGCGCACCGCATCACCAATCGACGTGACCATCTGCTGGTAATCCACCGCATTGGCCGAGTAACCCACCCAGTTGAGGTTCCAGTATTCCGGATGGTGCAGGTCGGCGAAGCCGCCATCGATCAGCGCACGCACGAAGTTCATGGTCATCGCCGAACGCGCATGCGCCTTGATCATGCGGCGCGGATCGGGGATACGCGCTTCGGCGGTGAACTCCGGCTGGTTGACCAGGTCGCCGCGGTAGCTGGGCAAGGTGACGCCATCGCGCGTCTCGGTATCCGTGGAGCGCGGCTTGGCGTACTGGCCGGCGAAGCGCCCTACCCTCACCACCGGCAAGCGCAGGCCGTGCACCAGCACCAGGCTCATCTGCAGCAGCACTTTCAGGCGATTGGAAATCAGGCTGGATTCGCAATCGCTGAAACTCTCCGCGCAATCACCGCCCTGCAGCAGGAAGCGCTTGCCCTCCTGCGCTTCGGCCAACTGCTTCTTCAGCGCGAAGATTTCCCACGACGTCACCAGCGGCGGCAACTGCTTCAATTCGTCGACCGCTGCCTCCAATGCAACGGCATCGGGATAGGTCGGCATCTGCACCGCCGGGCGTGCGCGCCAACTGTCAGGCGCCCATTGCTCAGGCAATTGCACGGCACGAAGGTTGCGGTCTGTGGGGTTCATGGTGACTCCTTGCGGCCCACCATCCGGGCTGGATGATGCGCCAATTCAAATCAACGGAAGGTCGAGGTCTTGCGGGCGCGGAAGCCGACCCATAGCGCCCACGCCGCGAGCGCGACGAACCAGACCAGGCTCCACATCGGCATGCTCAGGCCAAGGAAACTCCAGTCGATAGTGCTGCAATCGCCTTTCGCGAAAAGCACTTTCTGCACCACACCGAGCCAAGTATTGGTTTCGATCATGTAATCCCAGCCGGGTCCGCAACTCGGCATCGCCGGCGGAAACAGCTGCACCCAACTGTGGCGACCGGCAATGCCGATGCCCACGGCGGCGGCGATGAAGGTCAGGACGCCGTACACGCGACGCCCACCTGCACCACGCGGGCCGTGCAAGGCACCCAACAGGAACAACACACCGGTCGCGGCAAACGCCAGGCGCTGGAAGATGCAGAACGGGCACGGTTCGAGCTCCTGCACGAACTGTACGTACAGCGCATATCCCAGCAGCGAAACGCACACGAGGAAGCCGAGCAGGAACTGTGCGCGGAACGACCAGCGGAAAGGATTCATGGAATACCTGACAGAAGAAGACTGGTCGCATTATCGCCGTGCATCCCGCTCCACGTCATCTCCGGAAGTCCATGTAGGAGTGGGCCCTGCCCGCGATGCTCTGCCGTGCAGGACGCGAAAGGCATCGCGCCCAGGGGGCGCTCCTGCGACACAAACAAGAACCCCGGCACTTGGCCGGGGTTCTTGTTGATTCGAATAGCTTGATGCAGGTGGAGCGTCGCGAACTTACTCGGCAGCGAGGGCCAGTGCTTCGGGACGGTCAACCAGTTCCACATAAGCCATCGGCGCATTGTCACCCGCGCGGAAGCCGCACTTCAGGATGCGCAGGTAGCCGCCCGGACGCGACGCGTAACGCGGGCCCAAGGTGGTGAACAAGGTTCCCACGGCTTCCTTGTCGCGCAGGCGCGAGAAGGCGAGGCGGCGATTGGCAACGCCATCGACCTTGCCGAGGGTGATAAGCGGCTCTGCAACACGGCGCAATTCCTTGGCCTTGGGCAGGGTGGTACGGATGAGGCCTTGCTTGATCAACGAAGCAGCCATGTTGCTGAACATCGCCTGGCGATGGGCACTGGTGCGGCTGAACTTGCGGCCGGCTTTCTGGTGGCGCATGGGTTTGATTCCTGGTGAATGTTGGAACTACTTGGATTTCGCTGTCGCCTTCGTGGCGTTGTTGCCTGGACTGCGGATGGCCCGAGCCCGTTCATCCTGATCGGGCATCGTCGCGCACCTTGGGTGCGTCGACGTTGTGTTGCGTGTTGCGGTGTAACAAGCGGATCCCTGCGTTGCCGCAGGGATCCGTCAGTGCATTGATCAGCCCAGCATGCCGTGCTGCGAGACGCCGGCCGGCGGCCAGTTCTCCAGCTTCATGCCCAGCGAAAGGCCGCGCTGTGCGAGGACTTCCTTGATTTCGGTCAGCGACTTCTTGCCCAGGTTCGGGGTCTTCAGCAGCTCGACTTCGGTCTTCTGGATCAGGTCGCCGATGTAGTAGATGCTCTCGGCCTTGAGGCAGTTGGCCGAACGCACGGTCAGTTCCAGGTCGTCGATCGGGC